>CAISHQ010000101.1 GCA_903885195.1 uncultured Pseudomonadota bacterium
CGATTTGGCGCGAGTGGCTGGCCGAGAAGCGTTCGCAGAAGGAGTAAGTCATGGCCTCGATACTCAGGCGCACCACCTTCATCGTCGCCGACGCACAACGATCCGCCGCGTTCTACGAGAGCGTGTTCGGTTGGACGCGTTTCTACGATCATTCGCTGACGGCCAAGGCAGGTTTCCCGCCCGTGGGCCCAAGGGACGAGCCGGTCAAACTCGTGCTGCTCAAGGCGCAGGATCCGCAGATCGGCATGGTGGGATTCCTGCAGTACCTCGATGCACCCTTCGATACGGGCCGAGTCGTCGAGCGCACGAAGGTGCGCATGGGCGAATCCATACTCGTCGTGCAGACCGAAGACGTGCGTGGCGTGCACGAGCGGGCCGTGGCCGCGGGCGCAACCATCTCGATGCCACCCACCGACTGGTCGGTGCCCTCACACGACGGTAGTTCGACGATTCACCTGCGCTCGATGTCGATGTTCGATCTCGACGGCATCTACTCGGAGATCAATCAGCACCTGTAGTGCGTAGGCCGATGACGGCGTCGTGCAAACCTCCGATCAACTTTCGCGTGAGTTGATCAGTGCCACCGTTTCGGGTGCCACATACGCACGCATCGCCGCAATCATCTGAGTCGGATCTTCTGCCATCAGCAGCATGTTGCGTACGCCATCGCGCAGGAACCCTTCCTGCTGCACGTGGTCGATGAAACGCCCGAGACCCGAATAGAAGCCGGCGACGTCGAGCAGGCCGCAGGGCTTGCGGTGCAGGCCGAGGTGCGACCAGGTCCACACTTCGAAGAGTTCCTCAAGCGTGCCGACACCGCCTGGCAATGCGATGAAACCGTCAGACAGGTCGGCCATCAGCGCTTTGCGCTCGTGCATGGACGTCACGACGCGCAGATCGCTGAGACCGTGATGCGCGACCTCCCTCGCCACGAGGGTCTGTGGAATTACACCGATCACTTCGCCGCCTTCGGCCAGCGCAGCGTCCGCCACTGCGCCCATCAGGCCGATCGAGGCGCCACCGTAGACAAGACCCAGCCCCGCCTGCGCGATGCCGCGACCGAGCGCGGCCGCGGCTTCCCCATAACGCGGGTCGTGGCCCGAATTGGCGCCACAGAATACGCAGAGACGCTTCACCAACCCATCCCGTAGTAGGTGATGGTGCGCCGTACATTGTCGCGCACGATGCCGTTGAACCCGCGCAGATGCTGGAATCGACCCTGCAGTGCCGCAGCCACCCGATCCGGGATCTGCGCGAGCGGGATACCGGCATCAAGCTCTCGTTTCGTTTCGCTCATCAAGGCTTCGAGGTATTCGCGTCGTTCGGCGAGGCGCGACTTCGGTGCGAGTGCAATGCCATGGCCTCCCACGTACTCGGTGAAATCCCAGCCTTCGAGTTCACGCAGGCTGCGGACCCAGTTGTGCAGCGAGTAATCGGCGATGAAGGGCAGCGGCATGCCGCCTGCCGTGCCCAGATCGACGATGAAGGGCACATTGACGTGGTCAGGCGTCATTACGATGAGGCAGTCGCCGTGGTTCACGCCGAGCCAGCGCAGCTGCAGCGTTCGCTCGCCGAGCGTCAATTGATAGCGGTCGCCGGCAAAGGTTTCATCGGGCATGACGATGTCCTTCTCTGGCAAGTCCTTGAAGTGTGCGACGCAGCGCTCGTGGCTGACGAATCGCGCTCCCTCGTCCTTGAAAATCTTGCCGCCTCGCACATGATCCCAGTGCTGATGGCTGTACACGACGTACTTCACCGGCAACGGGGTGCGCTGACGAATTTCCTCGCGCAACACCCGCGCGGCTTCCGGATCGATCGGGTCGGTCACGATTACGCCGTCCCGCGTGATCAAGAAGATATTGCGCAAGCCCTTGTGACGGAAAGTGAAATATCCGGGGCCGATTTCCGTCACCTCATGGCCTTGCACCGGGGCGGGCAAGGGTGTCTGTGCAGTCGCGGGTGTTATGAGCGCCGCGAGTAGCGCGTATCCGATCCAAAGAATTGCAGTGGAGCGATTCGTGATCTGTGGCATGGCGTCAGTCCTTGCGCGCGAGCTGTGGCAGCAGCACGTCCGCCCACTCACGCATGTCGTCGGGAAGCTTGACGAACGGCACGCGCGGGTACATCCGCGAGGCCTCCACCGACATGTCGTATTGCGGATCCCAGCGCGGTGCGCCAAAGGTCATTGGCACCTTGACGCGTGACATCTTCGATTGCAGCGGATAGCTGAAGTGGGCGTGGTAGGCGTGACGCCACATGCCCTCGGAGCGAAACAGTTCGAGTACGCGGCCATTGACCATGGCCGGATCGATGTACGGTTCGCGGCGGATGATGCCGCGCCGGGTGCGGTCATACCACGGCCAAAACAGGCCCTGATCGCGCATCAGGTGCCAGGCTTCGAGCAGATGTCCGCCGTACCAGACGGGTCTGATGTCCGGCGCGTAATGTTCGAGCAGGTCCTTGCGCAGCTTGTCGTCGAGCAGCAGAACATCGGTCATGACCACGTGCTTGATGCGCTCGGGCGCTTGCACGGCGAGTTCGAGCCCGACGAGTCCACCGCCCCAGGTGCCGACGAAGTCCGCTTCTTTGATGCCGAGCGAGTCGAGCGCCGCGAGCAGCACTTTCGCGTACGCGGCGACGGTCACTTTGCCACGCGGCAAGGTGTTGTCCGACTCGCCATGCCCGGGCAGATTGATGGCAATGACCGGACGGCGGCCGATGAAACCGAGAGCCAAATCATGGATGACTTCGGAGGAGCCGGCCGCGTCGTGCTGGATCAGCACAGGGCGTCCACTGCCCTCATGGTTGCGACGGATGCGTAGTTGACCACCCGGCACATCGACGTAGTCCTGCCACATGCGGCAGGGCAGTGCGGCGGCACGCACCGGCTTGACGGCACGGGGCGGCAGGTGCTGACGAATGAAGTCGCGACACAGGTTCAGCGTCGCTTCCGGTGTCCCGCCCGCCTGAACGGTGACATTCGTCGAGGGGTGCTGCACGCGCGCGAGGTGCATCGACAGCACGTCGCTATCAGCCGCGGTGACGAGCATCGGCACGCTGACGTTTCGCAAGGCGAGATCGGAGCGCATCTCGAACGCGGCCCGGTAGCCGACGCGGTAATGATCGCCGGAGCGCATGAAATCGAGTAGCGCTGCCTGCAACCCTTCCGGGGACGGGACGTCGAAGTCGAGCCTCGCGGCGAGCGACTTGCGATACCACGGAAAGAAAATGGTCTGCTCACGCAGGCGGGCCCAAAGCCACGCGAGGTGCGAGCCGTCCCACTTCGGCTCGAGTTTCGGCAGATAGTGAGTGACGATGTCGAGCCGCTCCTGTTCGGTCAGCAGCACGTAGCCGTTGGCCGCAGCGCAGACGATGCGTTCCGGGTAGGCCGCCGCGACCGCCCCGGAGATCATCGCGCCGGTGTGAAAGCCGTAGATGGCCGCGCGATCGACGCCGATGGCGTCCATGAACTCGATGGCGGCATCCGCGAAGTCGGACATCTGCGCCGTTTCGACGCCGAGAGGGTCGGAGAGGCCGAAACCGGGTGAGTCGGGTGCGATGCAGGTGAAGTGATCCTTCCAGCGCTCCATCGTCGCCAGCATGTCGCGGGAGGACAGCGGGGACTGGTGGAAGCAGATGACGACGGGTCCCGAACCGACCCTGCGGTAGTGAACCTGTCGCGGACCCCATCGCCCTGTGGTGATCGACGCGAAATGTCGGGTGATCCTGGAGTTGCTCATGCGAGACTCTCGACGCAGTTGACTGACCCAGACGTTACCACTTGAACAACTCCCCATCGAACGGTTCCATGAGCGGCGTCCGAGCAGCGCTCTCGTTCCCGGACTTCCGGCGTTTCGTGCTCGGCCGCTTTTTCGCCACCTTGGCCTGGCAGATGCTTGGGGTCGCCGTGGGCTGGCAGGTGTACTCCATCACTCGCGATCCGCTCGATCTCGGTCTCGTGGGACTTGCGCAGTTCTTGCCGTTCTTCGCTTTGGTGCTGCCCGGTGGGCAGCTCGCAGATCGGGTCGATCGTCGACTGGTGATTGTTACCGCGTACATCATCGAGGCCATCTGCGCGGTCGTTTTGCTGGCTTTCACGCTGTCGGGCAGCAGTGATGTGAAGTGGGTGTTCTTCGCGATGGCCTTGTTCGGCGCAGGCCGCGCGTTGTGGATGCCCTCCGGTCAGGCGATGACTGTCAACCTCGTGCCGGCTGAGGTGTTCCCCGCCGCCGTGGCTTTCAACTCCTCGCTCTTCGAAGCGGCGGTCATCGTGGGTCCTGCGGTCGGCGGGCTGCTCTACGCCTTCAGCGAGGCACAGTTGCAGACGAGTGGTGCGCTTCTGGTGTACGTCGTGTGCCTCGTGCTGCTGCTGCTCGTCGTCGTGCTCATGTGGCGCGTGCGGCCGGTGCGTGCGAGCGGCGGGCAACGGCCGGTATCAATGAGCGAGATGTTCGAAGGCCTGCGCTTCGTGTTTTCCCGCCGTCCGATCCTCGGTGCTATTTCGCTCGACTTGTTTGCAGTCTTGTTCGGCGGAGCCACGGCGCTGTTGCCCATGTTCGCCGCGGATATCCTGCACGTTGGTCCTGAAGGTCTTGGCGCGCTGCGCACGGCGCCCGGCATCGGTGCGGGCGTCACGGCGCTGCTGCTGGCGCGTCGACCGATTGCGCAGCACGCCGGGCGCTGGATGTTCGGTGGTGTCGCGGCGTTCGGTGTGGCGACCATCGTTTTCGGGCTCTCCACCTGGTTCTGGGTGTCGTTCGCTGCACTCGTCGTGGTGGGCGCCGGCGACATGGTCAGCGTCTTCGTCCGGCATCTGCTAATCCAGCTCGAGACCCCGGATGCGATCCGCGGGCGGGTGAGTGCCGTCAGCGCCATGTTCATCGGCGCGTCCAACGAACTCGGCGAGTTCGAGTCTGGCCTCACGGCGGCGTGGTGGGGCCCGGTTCGGGCGGTGACGGTTGGCGGAGTCGCCTGTCTTGTCGTGGTCGGGGTGTACCTGAGGGTCTTTCCCGAGCTTCGCAAACTGGATCGCTTTCCCCAGCCTGTATGAATCTCCAGTAACCGGACATCGTTGCAGGGAACCTCGCGCAGGGCGCTCGGGTCTGTGGTTAAGGGCCCGCGTGGCATACTCAAGCCGTTGCCGGGGGAGACACGACATGCTGCCGCGTTTGCTGCGTTCTGCTGCCTTGATGACTGCCGCGCTGCTTGGCCTGGCCGGCTGCATGAACGCGCGCATCCAGGAGTCGCGAGAGCTGCCAACGCAGATCGCCTCGGGTGAGTCGGTGGTGATCCTCGCCAAGCCGCAGATCGAAGGCGCGGCCGCCGATGCGGAATTCATGGACTGCGTCGGCAAGGGTCTCGGCTCGGGCGGACAGGGCATCGCCGTGCAGGACAACGATCGATTCGTCGACAGCCTGTTTCCGTGGCTCGAACCTGCGACGGCACCGACGCGCGCGGAAGGCGTGACGCAATTGCTGATGCGTCCAGGCGTGAGCGAGCGAATCGCGGCGACCGGCGTTCGGTACCTGGTCTGGCTCGATGGCGCCACGAAGAAAACGAGTGGCGGCGGCAGTCTCGCCTGCGGCGCAGCGCCCGGCGCAGCGGGATGTATCGGCTTCGGCTGGTGGGAGAACGAGTCGGACTACGAGGCGACGATCTGGGACTTGAAGCAGGCGAAGTCTGCCGGCAGCGTCGAGACCAACGTTACGGGTACCTCGGCGATTATCGGCGCGGTGGTACCGCTGCCGTTTATCGCGCGGGTCGAGAGCACGGCCTGTCGGCGGCTGGCTGATCAGCTGCAGGTGTTTTTCAAGGGCGGCACAGCAGCCCGTTGACCGGGATGGCAGATGGGGAGATCGAACGCATGATGCGGTTACTCACGCTGATGACTTTGAGCTTCGCTCTGCTGGGTCTTGCAGGCTGTGAAACCACCTCCGGTGGCGGCTCGCCGTCGAGCGGTGGCGCTTCGGGGGGTGCTTCCGGCGGCGTCAGCACGGGCGGCAGTTTCCCGGGCGGTGGACTGCCCGGCCTGCCGGGTCCCTCGGGTACGGGCATGCCCGGTATGCCTGGATTGCCCAATCCCACGGCTGATTCGGGTCGTTCGACGACGGCAGGCTCGAGTCGCGGCGAAACCGGCGGCACCGAGCGCAGCGGCGGCGCGAGTGGCAGTGGCAGCGCGAGCAGCCGCGGCGATGAGGCAGGCGGCGAGGCCACCACGGCCGAGGAGCGTCGTGCCGTGCTCAGCGGGCGCCTCGAGAAGTCGCTCGGCGATTTCGACAAGACGCTCGATGAGGAACAGCGACGAACCGCCGAGGAGCGTGATGCGCGCGCCGCATCGGGACGCAGTGCGCTGCCCGAGGATCAGGACGGTGCAGGGTCGGGAGGCAGTCGCGGTGCACGCGAGGGTGACTTGCGCTCGGAGCGCACCGCACAACAGGGTGCAAGCGGTAGCAAGGACGCTCCCGGTGGTGACGCGCAGGATCGTGGCACCGTGGCCGGTGGTAGCGGCAGCCCCGATCGTGGCATTCCCTCCGGCGAGGACGATGACATCGTCGCGCGGCGACTGCGTCGTGCGGCCGAGCAGGAGACCGACCCCGAGTTGAAGGAAAAACTTTGGAAGGAATATGCCGACTACAAGCGCAACGTGCAGGGCAAGGGCTGAGCGTATGCGTGCAGCGATCCGCTTCGGTCTGATGGGTCTTGCGGCGAGCGCGCTCGCCGGTTGTGTGGTCAACGAAACTCGACCGTTGCCCAAGCTCGAAGCCGTACAGGCGACGCAACAGATCGCCGAAACGGAACTGCTCGATGTGGGCATTCGCGAGTTCGACGCGGGTGTGCCCGAGGAACTCAAGGACAACACGGAGGCACTCGACAAGCGCCGCATCTATCCCGAAGTCCGCAAGGCCGAGTCGCGGCTGCTCGCGGTGCGTCTGCGCACCACGCTCGAGGCCTCGGGGCAGTGGGGTGCCGTACGCGTCGTGCCGGAGAGCGTGAAATACGTCGACGTGCTCGTCACGGCGCGCATTCTCGAATCCACCGGCCAGGATTTGTCGTTGGCCGTGACGGCAAAGGACTCCGTCGGTCGCATCTGGATCGACAACAAAACCTACTCCGGTGGCGCGGATCTGGGGTCCTACAAGACCGATGCAGCCCTGCGGGCGCGTGATGCCTTCCAGAACGTCTACTCTTCGATCGCCAACGATCTGCTCGCCGCGCGCGAACGGCTCTCTGGTGCAGAGCGGCGCGAGGTGCGGCAGGTGGCGCAGTTGCAATTCGCCCGCGACCTCGACTCGAAGTCCTTCGGCGGCTACCTGCAGAAGGGGGCAGGTGGTCTCGAGCGGATCGCCCGGCTGCCGGCAACCGATGATCCCGCGCTCGTGCGCGTCGAGAAGATCCGCGAACGTGACATGACGGTCATCGACACGCTGGACGGGTACAACACGGGATTCTCCGAGCAGTTGTTCGACTCTTATGGCGCGTTCCGTCGCACGAGCTACGAGGCCATCGACAAAGAAGACCGTGCGCGCTCCCAGGCGACCACGCGTACGGTGCTGGGCGCCGCCGCCGTGCTCGCCAGTATTTTCGTCAGCAGTCAATGCAGCGGTACGAACTACGATTGCCAACGCATCGAGGACGCGGTGCGCACCGCCGGTGCGATTGGCGGCACGGCGGCCGTGCTGTCGGGTATTCAGAAATATTCAGATGCAAAGAACGCGGCTCAAGAGGTCAAGGAATTGGCCACCAGCTTCGAGAACGAAGCGGCCGCGCAGGTGGTCGAGGTCGAGGGTCGCTCGCTGAAACTGACCGGTACCGCCGAAGAACAGTATCGCGAGTGGCGTCGGTTGCTCGCCGAGATCTACCGCGAAGAGCGTGCACCCGAGCAGCCCGCGCCTGCGACCGCCAAACCTTGAGATCACGTGACGGAATTCGCGAAAGGTCAACGGCTCTGCGCGCGCTTTCTGCTCATCGAGGTGCTCGAGCAGAGTGCCTGGGGTCAATTGTGGCGCGCGATTGACGAGCAGCGCTCGCTGCAAATCGCCCTGAAGGTCTTGCCGCTGCCGAGTGCCGACGAGGCGACGGTCTGGTCGCTGATGCAGCATGAGCACGCTGCGTCGCAACGTCTGGAGAACACCGGCATTCTGCGTGTCGAGGCGCCGGTCCGCGACGAGGCGGTGCTCGTGTTGCCGATGCCGCTCGCGGCCGGCGATGTGCGTGCCTTGCGCGGCAAATCCTGGACGCAATCGATCGTCGTTTTGCGCGAACTGGCTGAGGCTTTGGTATACGCCCACTCGCGCGGGGTCATTCACCGCGATTTGAAGCCGGGCAACGTGCTCATCGACTTCGATGGGCGCGCTCGTCTCGCCGATTTCGGCGTGGCCTCGCTCGATGGACTGTTGCCGCCGCAACCGCTGTTCTCAAAGTTCTCCGCGAGCCCCGCGTTGCAGCGCGGAGCGCTGCCCTCCGTTAGCGATGACGTTTACGGCTTCGGCGCGTTGGCCTACGAGCTGCTATCGGGGTATCCACCGAACTTTCCCGACGGTGCAAGCGGCGCAACGGCGCGACCCGCGACGATCCCGAATTCTGCCGCGCCGATCCCCGAGGCACTCAGCGAGTTGGTGCTGAGCGCGCTGGATCCGGATGCAAATCGACGGCCACGCGATATGGGCGAGGTGCTGCGGCGCGTCGCCGCACTCGAGGCGAGTCGATTCGAACCGGTGACGGTGGCGCGCATCGTGCCCTTGGAAGTGGCGGCGGCTGAGCGCGATGAACGCACGCCGCGGCAGCGGTCATGGCTCGCATGGGTGGGCGTAATCGTGCTGGCCGCGTTGCTGCTCGGCGTGTTTCTCGTGCTGCCGCGTTTTGCCACTATCCCTTCGGTGGTCGATGTCGGCTCAGGCCCGGCGCCCACGCAGACGACACCGGCGGCGGACTCCGAACGCAAACGACGACAAGCGGCGTATGAGGAGTCGCTGGCGAAGTTCACCACCGAGTTCGCCACGCTTGATGGGCTGGGTGCGGGAGTGTGGGGTGGCGCGACGTTCGCGGCCGCACGTTCTCTGTCGGAATTGGCCGCCAGTGCTGCGGCCGATGGCGATTACGTGTTGGCACTCGATCGTATCAACGTGGCCGTGCAGCGACTCGAAAGAGTCGGAGCGGATCGCCCGGCAGCGCTCGAGCGCGAGTTGAGCAAAGGCGAGACGGCGCTCGATGGTGGTCAAATCGAAGTGGCCCGACAAGCTTTCGAACTGGCGCGACTCATCGAGCCCGAAAATGCCCGGGTCGGCATTGGTCTGGCGCGGGTCGCAGGTCTCGCACCGGTGCTCCCCGCTTTCGTCGAGGCGGAGACGGCCGCGTTATCGCAGGATCATCTGTTGGCGCTGACCCGATACGAGGAAGTGTTGCGAGCGGATCCGCGCAATGCGGGTGCCCGCGAAGGCGCGGCGCGTGCGCGTGCAGCGCTGGGGTCCGATCGATACGCGCGTGAAATCGGTGAAGCGCTTGCGAAGCTGCGAGCCGGGCGCGATGTCGAAGCGCAGGCTGCGATCGATCGTGCGCGAGCCTTGCGGCCGGGCGCTGCGGAAATCGGTGCAGTGAGCGCGCAGTTGTTGGCGGCAGGGGAGCGGCAAAACCTTGAAGCCGTCCGCGCGCAGATCAGCGAGTTCGAGTCGGCCGAGCGCTGGGCGCAGGCCTTGGCGGCCTACGATGCGTTGCTGGCGCGTGATTCGACAATTCAGTTCGCGCGTGCGGGCCGCGCTGCCGTGGCGCCGCGTGCCGAGCTTGCGCGGCGCCTCGATCAACTGCTCAATAATCCCGCGCGCCTATCGGCCCCCGAAGTCAGGCGCGATGCCGAGCGCCTGCTTGCGGAGGCCGGCAAGGTTCAGGGCGCAGCGCCGGTACTCGAGTCGCAGACCACGCGGCTGCGCGACACGTTGCGGCTCTACGATCAGCCGGTGGCACTCGTGCTGCAGTCTGACGGTCTGACTCGCGTGACGCTGCAGCGGGTGGGTGGCATCGGCGCGTTCACGCGCAAGGAGCTGAGTCTCAAGCCGGGTCGCTACGTACTCACGGGCGATCGACCGGGGTTTCGTGACGTTCGCCGCGAGTTCACGGTCCTGCCGGGTTCGACGGGTCTCGTCGTCGATGTGCGTTGTACGGAGACCATCTCGTGAGTGCGTTCACATTGCAGGTCAGCGAGCCGGGCGGGCCGCGCGAGTTGTCCTTGCCCTGCAGCATCGGTGGTGACGCCGATAACGTGCTGATTGTGCCGGGCACGGCGAGTGGCGAGCAGGCGCAGTTGCTGCAGTGGGGCGGTGAATTCGGCGTGCGCGCATCGGGTGCCGTGGCTTTGCGCGTGAACGGTGTCTCGCTCGCGGCAGGTGAGTTTCGGGCGCTGCAGCCGCAGGACGTGTGCAGCGTCGGCAGCGCGCGGGTGATCGTTGAGGCTTTGCAGCCCGGTTCGGCCACGCTGTCGATCCGACATCTCGCCGGCAATGCGACGATTGAGCCGATTCGCAACGAGGCGGAGTCGAACGCCGAGTCCTTCGCGGACGATGTACGCATCGTCGCCACGGTTGTCGATGCACAGACCGAGCCGCGAGTGGGCGCCTCTGTGGCTACGGACTCGCGCATGCCGCGACGGGCCACCGGTTTGATCGCTGTCTTGCTACTCGTCCTGTGTGCTGGACTCGCGGTGCTGGCCTCGAGGTTGCAGCCCGTCACGCTTGTGGTGCAGCCGGCTGAGGCTGATGTGTCGGTCAGCGGCTTGGGTTGGCGCGCATCGAACACGCTGATGATGTTGCCGGGTGAGCGCACCGTGACGGCAAGACTCCAGGGCTACGCGGATCTGCAGCGCACGGTCAGCGTTCGCGAGGATCAGCCACTCGAGTTGTCACTGCGGCTCACGCCCTTGCCCGGGATACTCGAAATCGACACCGGAGGTGTCGTCGCGCGCGTATTCGTCGATGGTGCAGAGCTCGGCAAGACCAGCGACGATATCAAGGTCGCAGGCGGCGAGCGCACGCTGACCTTGCGCGCCGATCGACATCTCGATGTCATACAGCGCGTCAAGGTGACCGGCAAAGGCGTGCGTCAGGCGTTGCGTATCCCTATGCAATCTTCGTGGGGTCGCCTCGAAGTGAGTGCCGCAGTTGGCGGTGCGACCCTGGCGATCGATGGCGCCGGGCCGCGGCCCTTGCCGGCCACGGTGGATGTGCCCGCGGGCGTGCATCGGCTCACGGTCGCTGCATCGGGCAGCAAGGCCTGGCAGAGCGCCGTGCTCGTGCGCGCGGGCGAGACGACGCGAGTCGGCCCCGTCGTACTCGGCGCACCCGATGCGGATCTGCGGGTGACCTCGCGACCCACGGGCGCCGACGTGACCGTCGGTGGCGTATTCCGCGGTCGAACGCCACTGACCGTCGCCTTGCCTGCGGGCATGGAGCACGCCATCGGCGCTTCGCTGCAGGGCTATCGTGCCACGGAGCGACGGGTCGTCGCCGAAAGCGGCCGACGGATCGATCTCGCGCTGACGCTGCAGCCGGTACTCGTGCGCCTGACCGTACAAGGCGATCCCGTAGATGCCGACATCTGGGTCAATGGCGCCGAACGAGGCAAGGCACCGCTGTCGATCGAGTTACCCGCACGCAAGCATCTGATCGAGGCGCGGCGCAGCGGGCTGCAGACCGCCCGGTTTGAAGTAGACCTGTCGGCGGCAGTCGAGCGACGAGTCGATTATTCTTTGATTCCCGAAGGTCGGAAGGCCGATTGGAAGCCACCGCCGAGTGCCATGAAGAGCGATTCGGGTACCTTGTTGCGTCTGATACCGACGGGCAGCTTCACGCAGGGTAGCGAGCGACGCGAGCAGGGGCGCCGAGCCAATGAATTCTCGCGGGCCGTCACGCTGGCGAGGCCCTTCTATCTCGGCACGCGTGAGGTGACCAACGGCGAGTTCCGCCGTTTCCGGCCGGCCCACGCTTCGGGATTCATCGGCAAGCGCACGCTCGATCTCGATGGTCAGCCCGTGACAGGTGTGACCTGGAGCGACGCGGCGCAGTACTGCAACTGGCTGTCGACGGCCGAGGGCTTGCCCGTCGCCTACGAGCAGAAGGATGGCAAGTGGGTGCTGAAGCAACCGGTGACGGCTGGATATCGTCTGCCGACCGAGGCGGAGTGGGAGTTCGTCGCGCGCTACGCCGGCCCCGGTATGCGGGCGCGGCGTTACGAGTGGGGCGATGCTTTGCCGCCGCCCGCGGGCTTCGCGAACCTCGCGGGCAGTGAGGCAGCGAGTGAGATGCCCAAAGTACTCGAGGCCTGGACCGACGATTACCCGGTGGTGGCGCCGCCCGGCAAGTTTCCGGCCAACATGCTCGGCATCTTCGACATGACCGGCAATGTGTCCGAATGGGTGCATGATACCTATGCCTCGTTCGATGCTGCGGGTGGTGGGACCGACCCACTCGGTCCGCCGAGCGGCGCAAGACATGTGATCAAGGGCAGTCATTTCAGGACCACGTCGTTTGCGGAGTTGCGCGCGGCGTGGCGTGAGGGGGGCGATGCGCCCTCGCAGACGATCGGCTTCAGGGTGGCGCGTTATGCCGAATGACGGTATGCGTAATGAACGAAGAAGCCCGGGCAGTGCCCGGACTTGGCGGATGATCCTCATCACCACGACCGGCGCGCTGCTCTGCTGGGGCGCGACGCTCGCCATGCTGCGCGCCGTCGCACAGGATGCGGGGCCCTCGACGCCGACTGGCGCGGCGCAGACCAACCCGGCGCAGACCAACCCGTCGACGAGCACCAACTCTGCTGCCGACACGAACGAGGCCGAAGAAATCCTGCGGCGCACTGCGCCGCCCAAGACCTCGGACGACGAGTTGCCCGAATACCGCGATTCTGCAGACAACAACATCAGCCTGCCCATCGACATATGAAACGCAAACTACCGAACGAATTTCTTTTCACCATCGTTGCGCTGCTCATCTCCACGGTGATCGTGCACGCGTTGTACGTTCTGCACGTGCGGCCGGTGGCCGAGGCCACGATGCGCGCCGATCGCGAGCGCATGCTCAAGGATCCGAACTATGTGCAGCAGCGTTCGATCTACGTGGTCATCAAGGACTACGAGCAGGAGGCCGAAATCATCCTGATGCTCTGGGCACTGGCGATTCTCGGATACAAGGCCATCGAACAGCGCCGCGAACGTCAGGTGCTCGAGGCGGAATTACTGCGCTTGGCGGACGGCATGAAGATCCTTCCTGAGGACACTCGGGAATACGCGCGTCAGCTCGAAAGCTTGCCTGAAGAGACGCGCAACTTGCTCGTGCCGCGTGCGCTGCTTGCGGCGTTGGCGCGCTTCGGTGCCACGCGCAACGTGCAGGATGCCTCCACCGTCGCGCACGGCGTGTGTCAGTCCGAGGCAGATAGGCTCGATTCCGATCTCGCGCTGCTGCGTTATATCGCCTGGGCCATTCCAGCGATCGGCTTCATCGGTACGGTACGCGGCATCGGCGACGCCTTGTCGCAGGCGCACAAGGCCGTCACGGGTGACATTTCCGGTGTGACCGAAGGCCTGGGTGTCGCCTTCAACTCGACCTTGATCGCCTTGTTGCTGTCTATTCTGCTGATGTTCCTCATGCAGCAACTGCAGCAGGCGCAGGAGCGGCGGGTGCTCGACACCGAGACCTGGCTCGATCAGAAGATCGTGCGCAATCTGCAGGCGCGTTCGTGAGCACAGCGGGACTGCATTTGAACGACGCTGCGCTGGCACTCGCCATCGCAGGCGGGCTGCACTCCGTGCGGCCGTCGATCATTCATGCAGATCCCGCGGATGCACGACTTTTTGGTACCGATGCGATGGCCACGGCGCGCCGTACGCCACGTGCCGTCAGTGCCGATCATTGGTCCTTGCTCGGTACCGCGAATCCTGCCTCGCCCGCCATGGCCCTGACACTGGCTCGGGCTGAATTACGCGGGCGCCTCGCCGAGGCGAATGTCGATCGTGAAGCGGCGGTGCAGGTGGCCGTGCCGCCGGCGTTGCCCGTTGCAGCACTCGCGCCTCTGCTCGGGGCGCTACGCGCCGATGGCATCACCGTGGGTGGATTCCACGATGCGGCATCGCTGACGGTTGCCGCGCTCGGTCTGCAGCGCAGCACGCTGGTCGTACAGCTCGGCCAACAGCACGTGGCTGCGGCGCGGGTGGTGGTCGAGTCCGGCGAAGCGCGTACGCGCGCCTTAGCCGTACGGCGGGGTTCCGGTGCGGCGGCCTTGCAGCAGGCCTGGCTGCAACTGGCCAGCGAAGCGATGGTGCTGCGCACGCGCTTCGACCCACTGCACGATGCAACCTCCGAGCAGCAGTTGTTCGACCTGCTGCCGCAGGCGTGGGCGAGCGCGACCGCGACAGGTTCTGCGACCATCGAACTGCCCGCTGCAGGTGAGCCGCGCAAGATCAGCCTCGCTGCCGAGCAGTTTGCCCACCGTGCTCAGAGCATCTATCGAGATCTGCTTGCTGCCCTGCAGGAGGTTCGCCCCGTTGGTGCGGTCGACGTGTTGCTCGATCGCGCGCTGCTGGAGTTGCCGGGCCTGCGCGCCAAGCTCGATGAACTGCGCGGCTGCCGCGTATTGACCATGAGCCCGGGTGTTGCCGCACGTGCGGCCTCGCTGCAACAGACAATGGCTGCCGCCGACGGCAGCGTCACGCTGCAGCGCGGCCATGCGCTCTGGAGCACGCCGCTCGAGAGCCCGCTGGAGTTGCCGCGATCCGACGGGACGATCGCTGCACAGAGCCCGACGCATTTGCTCTGGGAGGGCCGTGTGGTCAGTCTGCCGCGAGGTCGACCCATCGAAGTGGGGCGCGAGGTCGACAGTGCGGGAGTGCAAGTCGGCGAGGGCGTCGCCGGCGTATCGCGGCTGCATTGCTCGCTGCAGCGGGATGAGCGAGGCGTCACGCTGCAGGATCACAGTCGTTACGGCACTTGGCTGAACGATCAGCGTGTTGTCGGTCGCGTCAACGTGCTCGCAGGCGATCGCATGCGCCTCGGCGATCCGGGTATCGAGTTCGGGTTTGTTGCGGTGGGGGAAGCGGATGGCCCGTCGCAAGGTTGAGGTCTTCAGCCTCTCGTTTCTCGATGTGATCTGTTGCGGCTTTGGTGCCGTCATCCTTTTTTACACCATCATCAGTGCGCAGAGTGGCATTGAGCGAACTCGCAAAGCGGAAGATCTGGCGGCGCAGGTGTCCAAGCTCGAGGAGGAGGTGCTGACGGGTGCGCGCAACCTCGTGCGCCTGCGCAATTCTCTGCAGATGACCGAGAGCGAGACGGTCTCGGCCTCCTCTCGTGCCACCCAGCTCATCGAGGAGCTGCAGCGCAAGCGCGAGGAAAGTTTCATCTACGACTCCGACACGCTCGCCAAGCGCGAGCGTGTCGAGAAGCTCAAGGCCGAGGTACGCGCACTGCAGGAGAGTACGCGCCGGCTCGAAGCCAGCGCCAAGGTCGATACGCCACGCGCCGAGCGGGTCGGTGCGGGCAAGTCCATGGCCAGTCGCCGTTACATCACGGGGTTGACGCTCAAGGGTCGGCGCATCCTCGTGCTGCTCGATCGCTCATCGAGCATGCTTGACGAGGATCTCGTCAACATCATTCGTCTGCGCAACTCACCGGAGGCGAGCAAGCAAGCTGCTTCGAAGTGGCGACGTGCCAGCGACATTGGCGCGTGGGTCGTCGCGGAAATCCCCGACACCTCCCAGTATCAGGTGTACGGCTTCAATACTTCGGCGACGCCGCTCCTTCCGGGTACGGAGGGGCAATGGTTGCCCGCCAAAGACGAAGCGCGCCGCGATCAGGTGCTCGATCGCATGGCGGGTCTCTCGCCCGAAGGTGGCACAAGCCTGATCAACGCCTTCGCCGCGATCCGTGCTATGCCGCAGCCGCCGGATCAGGTGATCCTCATCACCGACGGTCTACCGACGCAGGGCGCAGCGGCGCCGGCGCTGCGCAAGTACGTCGATGCAGCGGCACGGGCTCGCCTGTTCGACGAGGCCGTGCGCGGACTCAACCGCAATATTCCCGTCGATGTGATTTTGCTGCCGATGAAAGGCGATGTACCGGCGCCGCATCGGTTCTGGGGACTGGCGCGCATGACCAAGGGGGCCTTCGTGATGCCCTCGCCGGATTGGCCATGAGACTCAAGCGCCGCGAGACAGAGGTCTTCAGCCTCTCGTTCCTCGATGTGATCTGCTGTGGATTCGGCGCGATCATTCTGTTGCTGGTGCTCTCCGAGTTCGGGCAGCCGCTCGTCATCGAGCGATCTCGCGAGGATCTGCAAATGCAGCTGAAGAAGCTGCAGGAGGAGCTATTCGTGATCCGCGGCGAGTCCGAAGTGCTGCAGCGCGAGCTCAAGGGACGGGTAGACAAGCTCATGCGCGAGCGTCAGAACCTCGCTAAGGCGGCCGGTGAAATGTCCGCGTTGCGCGGCCAGTTCAATACTTCTCGTCAGGATGCGGCGGTGAGCAACATCCTCGAGACCGAGTTGCTGGCCGCGTTCGACGAACTCTCCGAGCAGAACAAACGCCTCGTTCAGGCCTCGCGAACCCGCCGCAGCATTACCACCCAAGCGGTGGGCGGCATACCGGTCGACAGTGACTACGTGATCTTTCTCATCGACACCTCGGGCAGTATGCAGGGTGGCCACTGGGAGACGGCGATCGAGGTGATGCGCGAGATCCTCGACATCTACCCGCGCCTGAAAGGGCTGCAAATCGTTGATGACAATGGGCGAGAGCTCTTCGCCGGGTCTCGAGGGCGCTGGCTTACCGACAGCGCGCCGCTGCGCACGGATATCGTGCAGCGCATGCGCAGCTGGCGCAGCTTCAGCGACTCGAGTCCAGCTGACGGCATCGAAATGGCGATCCGAAACTACTGGTCGGCAGACAAGCGCATCAGCATTTACGTGCTCGGGGACGAGTTCACCGGCGAGAGCATTCAGAGCGCACTGGATGCGGTGGATCGCATCAATCGTCCTGATGCCTCAGGCCGGCGCAGGGTGCGCATCCACGCAGTCGGCTTTCCGGAGGCGCCTGGCATGACGCCATTTACAAACATCCGGTTCTCCGCCCTAATGAGAGCCATGTGCGAGCGCAACGACGGCACGTTCGTTGGCCTCACCAACACCAAGTCCTGCGCAATGAGCATGAACATCGGAGGGGTGATCACATGCGTCGGTGGCAACTAGCCGGAGCGGGTGTCGCAGTGCTGTTGGCCGGTTGCGGTGGCGTGACCATCGCGCCGAAACCGGTGTTGCCGAAGGCGCTCGTGCAGGAAATCCCCGCGACGGTGGGACTGCTGGTGCCTGCCGACCAGAGCAGCTATGCGCACTCGGAGACCCGAGCGGGCGTCGTCTGGAGCGTGGCACTCGGGCAGGGTCAGCAGGTCGTGGCACGCGAGGTACTCGACAGCCTGTTCCGCGAGGTACGCGAATTCTCTGAACTCGAGGCGGCCCGCAAGTCCGAGGGTTTGCAGGCCATCTTCGAGCCGCGCATCGAGCAGTACTCGTTCGCTACCGCCCAAGAAACCGGCGGCGATTACGTCGCGGTGACCATCCGTTATCGCGTCAATGTGCTCGCGCCCGATGGCGTGCGGTACGACAGCTTGACGCTGACGGGCTACGGCACCGGACTCGCCGAAGGGTTTGGCTCGGGCGGCCCCATGGATGAAGCGACGCGTGCCGCGATGCGCGATGCGGCCGCCAAGTTTCTTACGCAGTTCCCGGAGTTGCCGCTCGCCAAGGAATTGTCGGCGGGCACCAAGCTCGTGGCAGACCCCGCCGAGGTGCAGACCCGATTGGCGGCTGCCCTCGACATCGAAGCGCTGCCGATCCGCGAATCGCGCCGCAGCAACCCGAGTTGGCGTCCCGGCGCAGTGATCGGCAACGATCCACCGCCGCTCATCGTGCCGGGTGCGGTGCCTCCGGCGCCGGCGGCGCCGGGTTCTCCTTCGGAATCCTGACGAGCAGGGTTTCGCGGAACGGCACGCCCTCGGTCTCTGCCGGTTCGCCGTTCTCGAGGCGCGGCGCATAGCGTGCGCGGCGCAGTGCGAACGCGGCCGATTTCTGCGTGGCGTCGGGGGCATCCGATGACTCGACCGCCGGCTCGATGACCTTGCCGTCGCGCCCTACGTGCACGCGGAAGCGCACTTCGCGGGCGACATACTCGGTGGGATCCGTGGGCCTTAGGCGCGAGGCAGCCGTGGCCGGGGCACGATAGAAGAGCAATCTCGGCGACTGCAGCCACTTGCGCTGCTCCGGCAGGGCGTCCAGCGCCTTCCAGGCATCGGCATAGTGTCCGAAGGCCCGACTGCCGTTGCCGGCGATCAAGTGCCAATCGCCGAGTTGGACCAGCGTCTCACTGCGCAATACCGCATCGATCGGTTTCTGTGCATCGAGGATGGCCAGCGCGAAGCGCAGGGCGCGCTCCCCGTCGTTGTTCAGACGACCGGCGCCTGCATTGGGTGCAAACAGTTCCGTGCCGTCGCCCATCTCCGGGCCTGCCGTCGTGGGTTCGATCTCGGGACCGTACAGTGCTTCGAGAAACCAGGTTCGAGCCAACCCGCGCAAGGCCGGTACGCCGAGCACAGGCTTGGTCGGTGAAAGCTCTTCGGCCAATTGCAAGGCGCGCGCGTGCAAGCCGCGCGCAGTGGCGTAGCGGCCGACTGACTCATACCAGCGCGCATAGCGATCGAGTGGTTCGATCAGGCGCAGATCCTTCTTTCCGTAGGCCGTTTCCACGACTCGAAAGGCGTTCTGGTGTTCGCGCTCCGCTTCGCTCAAGCGATCGGCGCCCTCCAGTGCCTCGATCAGCGCATCGACGAGATCGAGTTGCTCGATGTTGTAGAGACCATCGAGGTTTCGTGACAAATCGACAGCGCGCTTGAGCGCGATGGTGGCCTCGTTGGGCTTGCCGGCTGCGAGCCAGGTCTCACCCAGTCCCTGCAGCGGGCGTATGAGTCGACGATCCGCGCCCGACAACTGGCCGTCGATCAAGCGCACTGCTCGCTGATAGGCGATTTCGGCGGCGACGAAATCACCGCGTCGATAGGCCACCGTGCCGAGGTTGGTCAGCGGATTGACGAGTTCCGCTGCGTCTTTGCCGAAGCGTTCTTCGGTGCGCGTGACGATTTGCGTTGCCAGTGCCGCGGCTGCAGAGAGATCGTTGCGCTCAAGCGCCTGCTTGAGCGCTGCCTGATCGGCGAGCCGAGCATCGACTTGGGGTGGCGACGGCGCAGCGGCGGCGGCCAGTGGCATCGTTGCGGCCACTGACATCACCCAAAGTGCGCTGGTCAGCGCTTTTCGAAGAGGTAGTGGGACACCAGCCATTCGCGTCCACCTCGATAGCCAAAGAGTTCCGCACAACTCATGAAGAATACTCGCCAGTACACCCACCAGCGCGTCGCATGCTCTGCGCCGTAGGCCTCGGCGAGGACCGGCATCAGGGCCTCACGCCGCGCGTCCATCTTCTGCAGCCATGCCTCGGAGGTGAGCTGATAGTGCCGCCCATCGACATGCCAGTGATCAGCAAGGCAAAGATCCTTCTGGAAGTAGTGCAGCAGATCGTCACTCGGCATGATGCCACCGGTGAAGAAGTAGCGCGCCATCCAGTCGGATTCGTCCCGTACCTCGAAGGTATAGGCGAAGCGATGATGGGTGAAGATGTGTACAAACAGCGTGCCACCCGGGTTCAGCCAGCTGGCGATGCGTCCGAGCAGGGTCTGGTAGTTGCGCATGTGCTCGAACATTTCCACCGACACCGCACGATCGAAACGGGTGTTGGCATCGAACTCCAACTGATTCACATCGCAGGTGACGATGGTCAGGTTCTTGAGTCCGCGCTCGGCCGCACGCGCGTCAATGAACTGCTTCTGCGTGCGAGAGTTCGACACTGCCGTAATTTGCGAATTCGGAAAGTGTTCGGCCATCCACAGCGACAGCGAGCCCCAGCCGCAGCCGAGTTCGAGGATCCGATCGCCGTCCCGGAGTCGTGCGCGTTCGCAGGTCAACTTCAGCATGCGCGCTTCAGCGGTATCAAGATTGTCGGCGGCGCGACTGACGTCGAAGTCCTCGTAGAAGCAGCTCGAATACTTGAGGTGCTTTCCGAGCGTCTGCAGATAGAACGCCGTCGGCACCTCATAGTGCTGTTCGTTGGCCGCGGCCGTATGGATGGCGATCGGGCTCTCGCGAAGGCTGCGCACCATCGCCATCAGATGCTCCTGCTGGGATTGCGGATCACCCTTGTCTTCTTCTTGCAGCCGTTGCTGCAGCAGCGCGCGGATACGGTTGCGAATCAACCAGTCGGGCACGCGGTCGGCCTCGAGAAGTCGCATCGAGAGGGATGGGGCGGGTTCCTGACTCATGGAGGCGATTGAACCTTCAGGCGTTGCGCGGTGTGCTCGAGCACCGGGATGAGCGAGCGGTAAAGTATATAAATAACCGGCGGGCCGATCAGTAACCAACCGAGCGAGGCATGCAGGATCGCATCCCGCAGGATGACGATGGCCTGCCATACGCCATCGGCCAAAATGCGCAGGCCTTCCTCAACCGTGAGCGGTTGACGCGGCGCGCCGATCACCCACTCGCCGGCTCGTACGAACGGAATAATGAGTGCCAGCTGTATCGGCGACATCAGATAGCTCACGAGCTGTATGGCGGCGAGGTTGAGGCGCCTCGCGAAGGCGATGAAGGTCAGCAGCGGCGTCGAGACGCCCAGTACCGGAAACACACCGACGCCCGCGCCGAGCGCGAGACACAGTGCGAGCTCACGCGGCGACAAGCCTTGCTTGAGCAGGCCCAGCAGCGGATCGATCACGCGTTGGCGAAAGAAGTTTCGCATCAGTGGTGGTGCATCAGTGGTCGTGCATTAGCGGTCGTGCATCAGCCGTTGCGGCGGGTGAGCACGGCGGCAGCGGGTTCATCGGGGCCGAGGCGGGCGAGCTCGCGCAGCACGTAGGCGGCCATGGCCATGTTGCCG
>CAISHQ010000102.1 GCA_903885195.1 uncultured Pseudomonadota bacterium
CACCATGACCCAGACGTTGTCGAGACCCATTTGTTCGCGAACGATGCGTACGGCGCGGCATTCGAGTTCGAAGCAGGGGCGGAAACTCATATCGATGTAGCGTGCCGCACCGCGGAACCCGATCATCGGATTCTCTTCGGTGGGTTCGTACAATCGACCGCCGATCAGATTGGCGTATTCATTGGACTTGAAGTCTGAGAGCCGCACGATCACGGGCTCCGGTGCGAAGGCGGCCGCAATCTGCGAGATGCCCTCGGCGAGTTTGTCGACGTAGAACCCGACGGGGTCGGAATATCCCGCCATCTGCGTGCGGATTTCCTCGCGCAGCGGCGCATCGAGGCGATCGAATTCCAGCAGCGCGCGCGGATGTACGCCGATCATGCGGTTGATGATGAACTCGAGCCGGGCGAGCCCCACGCCACGGTTCGGGATGCTGGCGAAGTCGAAGGCGCGATCCGGGTTGCCGACGTTCATCATGATCTTGACGGGTGATTTCGGCAGTGCATCGAGTTCAATTTCCCGATGCTCGAAATCGAGGGCCCCGTCGTAGACGAACCCCGTGTCACCCTCGGCGCAGGACACCGTGATGTTCTGGCCTTCGCGCAATACCTTGGTGGCATCCCCGCAGCCGACGACCGCCGGGATTCCGAGTTCGCGAGCGATGATGGCGGCGTGACAGGTACGTCCGCCGCGATTGGTAACGATGGCCGAGGCGCGCTTCATCACCGGTTCCCAGTCCGGGTCGGTCATGTCGGCCACCAGCACATCGCCCGGTTGCACCCGCGCCATGTGCGCGACGTCGGAGATGATGCGTGCGGGTCCTGCGCCGATGCGCTGACCGATGCTGCGGCCTTGCGCGAGCACTGTCGAGCGCTTGCGCAGGGTGTAACGCTGGATGGTGCGGCCGCTGCGGCTCTGCACAGTTTCCGGGCGCGCCTGCAGGATGAACAGCTCGCCGGTGACGCCGTCCTTACCCCACTCGATGTCCATCGGTTTGCCGTAGTGCTCTTCGATGATGAGCGCCTGGCGGGCGAGCGCCGTCAGATCGTTGTCATCGAGGCAGAAGCGCTGCCGATCAGCCGGTGGCACGTTGACGGTGCGCACCCGCTCCGCCGAGCCTGGCTCACCGTAGACCATCTTGATCGCCTTGGCACCGAGGTTGCGTCGCAGCACCGACCGACGTCCGGCCCGCACGGCAGGTTTGTAGAGGTAGAACTCGTCCGGATTGACGGCGCCCTGGACCACGGTCTCGCCGAGACCGTAGGAGGCGGTGATGAAGACCACATTGCGAAAGCCAGAGTCGGTGTCCAGCGTGAACATCACGCCGCTCGCCCCGCGGTCCGAGCGCACCATCTGCTGGATACCTGCCGACAGTGCAACTTGGGAGTGATCGAATCCCTGATGGACGCGATAGGCGATCGCCCGATCGTTGAACAGCGAGGCGAACACATGACGCATCGCTTCAATCACTGCAGCTTCGCCCTGCACGTTGAGGAAGGTTTCCTGTTGGCCCGCGAAGGAGGCCTCGGGCAAGTCCTCAGCGGTTGCTGAGGAGCGCACGGCGACGGCCGCATCGGGCCCGAAACGTCGGTAGCCCTCGAGCACGGCCTGCTCCAATTCCGGCTGCAGCGGGGTTTCGAGGATCCAGCCGCGGATCTGTGCGCCCACCTCGGCCAGACGCACCACATCGTCCACGTCGAGATCGGCGAGCGCTAGGCGGATCCGTTCATCAAGACCGCCTTGGGCAAGCAGTCTCCGGTAGGCGTCTGCGGTGGTGGCAAACCCGCCCGGCACCTTGACCCCAAGTTTGCTCAGGGCGCCGATCATCTCGCCGATGGAGGCGTTCTTGCCGCCCACGACTTCCACGTCGTTCATGGTCACGCGTTCGAAGGGCAGGACGAGTTCGTTCACGGTATTTCCTGACTGGATTTTGTGGAACACTCGGGGTTGTGCGGAGTAGCGCTGCCGAGGAGACCTGAGGTGACGGGAAGAACGGTGTTTTTCGTGTCCGACCAGACTGGCGTAACGGCCGAGACCATGGGTCACAGCCTCATGACTCAGTTTGACGGGCTGCAATTTCGGGCCGTGACTTTGCCATTTGTGTCGACGATTGACAAGGCGGAGGAGGCGGTACGGCGCATCAATGCCGCCGCGTTGGAGAGCGGCTTGCGCCCGGTGATTTTCGGCACCCTCGTGCAGGATGAGCTGCGAGACGTCATCAAGGGTAGCAACGCGTTGTTTCTCGATTTCTTCGAGGCCTTCGTCGGGCCCCTCGAGCGTGAGCTCGGCACCGCGTCCTCGCACAGCGCCGGCCGTGCTCACGGGATCTCCGACACGGTGGGCTATGCCGCACGCATCGACGCCACCAATTACGCGCTCGCCAACGACGATGGCTCCAACCGGGATTACGGCCGCGCCGACGTGATCCTCGTCGGTGTATCGCGCTCGGGTAAGACGCCGACCTGTCTGTATCTGGCGATGCAGTACGGCGTGTTCGCGGCCAACTATCCGCTGACCGACGATGACCTCGAGTCGACGCGGTTGCCGCCCGGGCTGCAGCCGTTCAAGAACAAGTTGTTTGGGCTGCGTATTGCGCCGGCACGGCTGCAGCAGATCCGTCAGGAGCGCCGTCCGAACAGCCGCTATGCCTCGCCGCAGCAGGTACAATTCGAGACACGTGCAGCCGAGGCGATCTTCCAGCGCAACGGCGTTTCGACGCTCGATACCACCGAGTGTTCGATCGAGGAAATCTCGGTGCGCATTCTGGAAGCCACCGGTGTGGAGCGACGGATCAGGCCCTGATGAATACGCCGTTGACGGTCGAAGAATTACTGCCGGTCAGTTGGCGCTCCCGCCCGCGTAGTTTCGTCGCGCTCATGAGCGTCTACGAAAGTAACTTCCGCCGTCTGTTGCGTCTCACGGGCAACCCTAGAGCTCTGCCGGTGGGCGAGTGCCGGGCTTCAGTCGAGGGCGACTGCGATCTGATCCTTCGCGTCACCGATCGCTCCGTGTACACGACGATGATCGAACTGACCTATCGCTTTGATGGAGAGGACGGCGCTGTGACTTCATTGCCGGACATGCAGCTTCGGGTGTATCACGATGCGAGGCTGGCCGAGGCGCACGCCTGGGCGCAGACCCACCAGCACCCGCGCCTGTGTGACTGGCGCCGGGGCCTCGATCAGGATCTCGACGAGCGCTGGGCGCGCAATGTCATGCTGAACAAGTGGCTCGAGTACTGCCTCGAGCGCGGCTACCGGTTCTGATTCGACTGCAGAGGCTGTCGCTCAGCCCGTCTTGCGCTGCGCGGTCACCGACTTGGCGGGCGCGGCAGCAGGCTTCTTCAGTAATGGCGTCGGTGCTTTCGACAGCCTCACCATGTCGGTCATCACCTCGGCCGCCTGATCGAGCACAACGTCGGGAAGCTTGCTGGTGTCGAGTTCGCCGACATTGGCCAGAGGCGGTTGTGAGCGCTCGGTGCGTCGCGAGTTCTCGCGTGCGAGACGCTCGGCTTCGAGCCGTGCCCGCTCTGCCTTGCGCGCTTCGAGATTGAGCGACAACGCCCGCCGTTCGCGCTGGGCATCGATCGCCGCGATGTCGTTGACGAGCCAGCGGTAGTCCGGGTCGCGTTGCTGCCGGCGATTTTCCTCCTCGACCAGCGTCGACAGCACCACGCCTGCGCCATCGACCGGGCTGAAGCTCGCCCCCTGAATGCGATCCCAGGGCAGGGCGTCATCGAGCGCGCTTTCGCCGACGTCCTCGAGGTTGATGGGTGAGGCGAGCATCACGTCAGGCTCGACGCCTCGATGCTGCGTGCTCTCGCCGGTGATGCGGTAGAACTTGCCGATGGTCACCGTCAACTGGCCGTTGACCGGGCGAGCGCTCCAGCGGGACAGCGGCACCAGATTCTGTACGGTGCCCTTGCCGAAGCTGCGCTGGCCGACCACCACGCCCCGACGGTAGTCCTGAATGGCACCAGCGAAGATTTCCGAAGCGGAGGCGCTGAAGCGATCGATGAGCACCACGAGCGGGCCGTTGTAGGCGACACCGCTGTCGGGATCATCGAGGACTTCTTTTTCGCCGTTGGAGAACTGCACCTGCACGACCGGACCCCGATCGACGAAGAGGCCCGTGAGCGATTGCGCTTCGGGAAGGAAGCCGCCACCGTTGCCACGCAGGTCCATGACGAGCCCGTCGATCTTCTCGGTCTTGAGTTCCTCGATGAGGCGACGGACGTCGCGCGTCGTGCTGCGGTAATTTTCGTCGCCTGCCCGCTGCGCGTCGTAGTCGGAGTAGAAACCCGGCACGTTGATGACGCCGATGCGGTGTTCGCGATCGCCGCGCTTGATGATCTTCAGCTCCTTGCGCGCCGCCTGGGCTTCAAGGGTGACCTTGCCGCGGGTGAACTCGACGAGTTTCTCCGGGCTGCCTGGCGCCGCGCCCACCGGCAGGACCTGCAGGCGCACGACCGTGCCGCCCTTGCCGCGGATGAGTTGTACGACGTCATCGATACGCCAGCCGATGACGTCCGTCAGTGGGCCTTCCTTGCCCTGACCGACCGCGGTGATGCGATCGTTGACCGACAACGTACCTGCGGCGGCCGCGGGGCCACCTTCGATGAGGTTCATGATGGTGACGTAGTCGTCCACCGTCTGCAGCGACGCGCCGATGCCCTCGTAATTGAGGCTCATCTGGATTTTGTATTCCTCAGAGTTGCGCGGCGAGAAGTAGCTCGAGTGCGGATCGAAGGTGCGCGCGTAGGAGTTGAGGAACAGCTCGAAGACTTCCTCGGGCTTGATCTGCTCGGCCCGCTTGAGCACCCGGTCGTAGCGGGTGCGCAGCGTGTCGCGAATTTCCGTCCAGTTCTTGCCAGCCAGCAACAGCGAGATCGCATCGTTCTTCACGCGCTTGCGCCACAGCTCGTCGAGCTCCGCCTTGCTCGCGGGCCACGCGGCGCCTTCGCGATCGAACTCGAATTGTTCATCAAGCGTGAAGTCGGGCTCGGTGTCGAGCAGCGACAGCGCGTACTGCACCCGCTCGCGATTGCGCTGCTGGTAACGGGCGAACATGGCGTAGGCGGGCTCGATGTCGCCGGTGCGGATCATGTCGTCGAAACGCAGCCGATAGGCTTCGAACTCGGCAATGTCGCTGGCGAGAAAATAACTGCGCTGCCCATCCATGCCGTTGAGAAACTTGTCCATCACCCGCGGCGAGATCGAATCGTCGATCTTGAGGCGGCTGTAGTGCGCGTCCTCGAGCAGTGAGCCGACCTGCCGGGCGATCATTCGCTCTCGGGCGCTCGGAGCCAGCGCCCCCGGCGGCAACACCGAGGTGTTGGCGGTGAGCCGGGACGAGCCACCGATGGCCAGTAACCCGATGGCGATCGCCGAAACGGCGAGCATGGGGCTGGAACGGCGAGGAGATGGGCTCATGGATGCGCTCTTGCTGATAAACTCGACTGCCAGCCTAGATCGCGCGCCCCCGGGCTTCAAGTGCGCCGGGCCGCTCGGCGGCAAAATATCTGCGCCATAGCTCTGCAGGGAGGCGTTGCATGCGCCCGTTGGCCATGTTGCTCGGTGTCATCTTGGGTTCGACGGTCTCGATCACCGCCGCGTTGACGCTGACCCTCATCGTGTTCCTGTTCCTGCCCGAGTACGCGGGTCGGATCGGTGAGGAGTTCCCGCCGCTGCTGCGCACGCTCGCGGGCTCCGCAGTCCTGGCGGCGATCGCCGGGCTCGGTTTCTACGGGGAGTTGCGCGAGCGGCCCTGGCGCCGCTATCCGCAAACTGTGCTGTTCTTGCTGCTCGCGTTCATCGGCTGGTGGTACTGGCCGACCGAGCAGATGTGAGGGGAGAGATGCTGATGCGACGTATTCAGAGAGTGCTGTTGCTGTGCCTCATGGCGGTGGTTGCCGGCTGCGCGGGCTTGGACCGGATGCAGGCGCCGGCCATTTCGGCCGAGGAGTATGCCCGCCACATCGGCGCGCTCTCGGCAGACGAGTTCGAGGGGCGCAAGCCGGGTACTGCGGGTGAGCGCAAGACGGTCGAGTACCTCGTGGCGGAATTCAAGAAGCTCGGTCTCGAACCGGGCAACGGCGACTCGTTTCTGCAGCAGGTGCCGATCGTCGAGATCACGGCCGGCAGCGATGCGCGGCTGCAACTCGGGTCGGCCGAGCTCAAGTACATGCAGGACATGGTCATCTGGACCAAGCGGCTTGTACCCGAAATCAGTCTCGCCGACAGTCCTCTGGTGTTCGTGGGGCACGGCGTCGTCGCGCCAGAACTCGGCTGGAACGACTACGCCGGCGTCGATATGCGCGGCAAGACGGCCGTGATCCTCATCAACGATCCGGGTTTCGCCACCAACGATGCGAACCTGTTCCGCGGTCGGGCGATGACGTATTACGGCCGCTGGACGTACAAGTTCGAGGAGGCCATGCGGCAGGGTGCCGCCGGCGCCTTGATCATCCACGACGACGTGCCGGCCGCTTACCCGTGGGATACGGTGCAGAACAGTTGGAGTGGTCCGCAACTCGACACCGTCGCCGCCGATGGCAACGCCAGCCGTGCGGCGATCGAGGGCTGGATCACGCGCTCGGCGGGCGATGCCCTGTTGCGGCAGAACGGGCTGAGTTACGAGCAGATGCTGCAGGCGGCGAGTCGCCCCGGCTTCAAGCCGATCGAGTTGGCCCAGCGTGCGAGCGGCTCGCTGCGCAATGCCATCCGCCGATCGAGTTCACCGAACGTTATTGCCCGTCTACCCGGCAGCAAACACCCCGACGAGTATGTGTTCTACATGGCGCACTGGGATCACCTTGGCCGTGCTTTCGGGCGCTCCGGTGACACCATTTTCAACGGCGCTCTCGACAACGCGACGGGCACGGCGGGTCTGCTGACCATTGCCAAGGCCTACAGCGAGATGCGCCAGCGGCCTGAGCGGTCCATCGTGTTCCTCGCGGTCACGCTTGAGGAGAGCGGTTTGCTCGGCTCGGCGTACTACGTCGCCAACCCGGTGTATCCGCTCAATCGCACGGTGGCGGCCTTCAACATGGATGCCATCACTTGGGGCGGGCCGACCAAGGACGTCACGGTGGTGGGTTACGGCGCCTCGGAACTCGAGGACTACCTTCTGCGCGCGGCGCGTCGACAGGATCGCGTCGTCATGCCCGAACCCACGCCCGAGAACGGCTTTTTCTTCCGCTCCGATCATTTCAACTTCGCCAAGGTGGGCGTGCCTGCGCTCTACATCAAACTCGGCGTCGAGGATCGGGAGAAGGGCGCCGAGTGGGCCAAGGCCCGCAACGCGGAATTCACACTGAAGGACTACCACAAGCCCTCGGACGAATTCCGGCCGGGTACGGATCTGCGCGGTGGGCTCGAGGACGTTACGCTGCTGTACGACATCGGCCGCACGCTTGCCAATGAGCGGCGCTTTCCGCAGTGGTATCCGCAAAGCGAGTTTCGGGCTGCGCGGGATCGCAGCCTCAAGGATCAGAGTCGCTGACTGACCGCGACGGCGAGGCGTGCCGCGCTCAGGAGCACGAAAGGTCCGAGCAACACGATCCACGCCGCCGCAGAGCCTGCGACGACCTGCTGCGCGAAATCGCCCCATAGCGCGAACAGTCCGCCGTTCGCGTAGGGGCCGAGCAAGCCGCGGCCGGTGAGCCAAATGAGTGGCGGCACGGCAAACGCGCCGGCCGCCAGCGACCAGAGCAGGATGCGCGCTTCGCGCGCGAGCAGCAGGTTGACGGGCAGGTCCTTGCGGGTCATTTGCGCGCATAATAAGCCATGCAGACGCTTCGGACAGCGGTCATTGGGGCCGGATACCTCGGTCGGTTCCACGCGCAGAAGTACGCGGCTGAGGCCGCTGCGGGACAGGGTTGCGTGTTGGTCGGTGTGGTTGATCCTCGGCCCGAGGCCCGCGAGGCGCTCGCGCGCGAACTCGGCACGACGGCGTACGCCGATCACCGCGAGCTGCTCGGCAAGGTGGATGCCGTCAGTGTCGTCACGACTACGCCGGCGCATTTTGCGATCAGCCGCGATTTTCTGCAGGCGGGCGCCCACGTGCTCGTCGAGAAGCCGATCACCGAGACGGTGGCCGAGGCGCGCGAACTCATCACCATCGCCGCGGCCGCGGGCCGGGTGCTGCAGGTTGGGCATCTCGAGCGTTTCAATCCCGCGATCGTCGCGGCTGAGAGCGCCTTGCAGGGCGCCCGCTTCATCGAGTGTCAGCGGCTTGCGCCCTTCAAGGAGCGCGGCACGGACGTCAATGTCGTCCTCGATCTGATGATCCATGACATCGACATCGTGCAAAGCATCGTCGGTCGACCGATCGAATCGATCGATGCCGTGGGTACCTCCGTATTCTCAGGTGCCGTGGATATCGCCAACGCGCGATTGCGCTTTGCCGGAGGCTGCGTGGCCAATGTCACGGCGAGCCGCGTGAGCATGAAGACCGAGCGTAAGCTGCGGGTGTTTCGCGACGATGCGTATCTCTCGATCGATTTGCAGCAGCGCATCCTCACCACCATTCGCAAGCGCAGCGGTCCACTCGAGGCGGGTCAGCTACCCGTGCAGATCGACGAGCGCAGCTTCGAACAGGCCGACGCGCTGCGCGAGGAGATTCGCGCGTTCCTTGGCTGTATTCGTACCGGCCGCCCGCCCGTCGTGAGCGGCGAGGATGGACTGCGGGCGCTCGAGACGGCGATTCGGATCACCGGTCTGCTCGCCGAACAACACGCCAACGGAGGATCGGTCACGTGAGCACACCGACGCACCTGCAACGTGCCGCACGGCCCGTGACGGTCGCGGCCACGCAATTTGCCTGTACTTGGGATGCAGCCGCCAACCTGCGCAGCGCCGAGCGTGTGGTGCGCGAGGCGGCGGGCCGGGGTGCGCAGATCATTCTGCTGCAGGAATTGTTCGAGACGCCGTATTTTTGTATCGAGCAGGACGCTCGGCACTTTGCACTCGCCACCACGCTCGAAGATAACCCCGCGGTACGCCGCTTCGCTGACGTGGCACGTGAGCTCGGTGTCGTGTTGCCGGTCAGCTTTTTCGAGCGGGCGGGGCAGGTGTGCTTCAACAGCGTCGCCATCATCGATGCCGATGGGCGGGTGCTCGGCGTGTACCGCAAGTCGCATATCCCGAACGGCCCGGGCTATCAGGAGAAGCATTACTTCAGTCCGGGCGACACCGGATTCCGTGTCTGGTCGACCCGCTATGGCCGCATCGGTGTCGGAATTTGTTGGGATCAATGGTTTCCGGAGTGCGCGCGTGCGATGGCCCTGATGGGCGCGGAGCTGCTGCTCTACCCGACCGCCATCGGCAGCGAACCGCCGCCTGCGCTCGATATCGACTCGCGCGAGCACTGGCAGCGCACCCAGCAAGGTCATGCGGCCGCCAACGTGATGCCGCTCATTGCCTCGAATCGTTGGGGGGTGGAGCGCTCACTGCAGGATCCCGAGGGACTGTATCTACGCTTCTACGGTTCGTCGTTCATCGCCGATGCGAGCGGTGCCAAGCTCGCTGAGGCGCCGCAGGATGCCGATGCCGTGCTCACGGCGAGCTTCGATCTCGAGGCGCTGGCTCTGCAGCGCGCCAATTGGCATGTATTCCGAGACAGGCGTCCGGAACTGTATTCGGCGCTCTGCACGTTCGATGGAGTGCTGCCGCAGCGGTGAAGCCGATCCCGGTACGAGTGCTCACCGGACCGCTCGGTTGCGGCAAGACGACCGCGATCGCCGCCTTGCTTGCGGGCAAGCCCCCGGAAGAAAACTGGGTGGTACTGCTCAATGAATTCACCGATGCCGGCATCGATGCGCTGACCGTGGCCGCTGCCGCACGGGGCGCGTACGACGTTCGACTGGTGCCGGGTGGCTGCCTCTGCTGCACGGGCGAGGCAGACTTCCGCCGCAATCTTCGCGAGCTCATCGATGTGGTGCGACCCGCACGGATTGTTGTCGAACCTTCTGGCATCGGTCATCCCACGGGCATCGTCGAGGAACTGCTCGCCCACGAGGCAGCAGGACAAGTGCATCTTGAGGCCGTGGTGACTTTGGTCGATCCGCTGCGCTTGGCAGAGCTGCTGGGTGGCACGGCGCAGGAGGAGTTACGCGCGGCCGTCGAGATCGCGGACGTGCTGGTGCTCTCGAAGGCGGACCTTGCTTCATCCGACGAGCAGCGGCTGTTCAATAGCTTCGCTGCCAGCGTGTACCCGCCCAAGCTGATGACGGCGCAGAGCATACGCGGCGAGATTCCCGCGGCGGTGTGGCAAGGATCGCCCGCGGCGCGATTTGCCGCCGCAGACGCTCGTGCAGCGGCTGCTCGCATAGAGACCACTCGCGGTGTGGCAGCGCCGGGCGAAGTTGCGCACTCGGCTGCGGGTCATGGTCACGATCACGCCGAGTCCCTGCAGGGCCAGGCGATCGCGATCGCCGGCGGCGGGGAACGGCAAGAGTTTTTCGCTCTACGACGACATGGGGCCCGCTGGGTCTTTCCGCGGCAGCAGGCTTTCTCCCGTACGCGTCTGCTCGCTGCGCTCGGCTCAGCGCTCGAGGAGTGGGCGCCTGAACTCGGTCGGGCCGAACGCATCAAGGCGGTCGTCCGCGTCGCCGAAGAGGAGTGGCTGCTGGTGCAGCGTGTGGGGGACCAGTTGTCCGTGGCGCCCTCGGCCTGGCGTCGCGACAACCGGCTCGAGGTACTTTGTGCTGCCGGTGCCACATGGCAGCCGGAAGCCTGGGATGCACTCTGGCAACGGTGTCTGCAGTGACGGGTGTCGACACTGCAGGCGCTCGATCGTTGCTGAGCGAGTTGTATCGAGTTGCCGTCGACAGTGTCGATGGGGCACGGGTCCTCGCAAGGCACGCCGCGGTGTGTGAGGGTGAATGGCGCTTCGAGCGGGAGGGACGCACCCTCAATCTGCCGCTGCCG
>CAISHQ010000103.1 GCA_903885195.1 uncultured Pseudomonadota bacterium
CTCGGCGTGCTGGATCTCGACAGCCCCGTGCTCGAGCGCTTCGATGTCATCGATCAGCAGGGCCTCGAGCGGATAGTACGCACCCTGCTCGCGACGCTCGCATGAGCTTGAATGTACTGGTCGTCGGCGGCGCCGGCTACATCGGCTCGCACATGGTGAAGAACCTGTGCGGCCGCGGCGTCCACGTCACCACCTTCGACAACCTCTGCAGCGGTCATCGCGATGCGGTGTTGGGTGGCGCGTTCATCGAGGGTGATCTCGCCGACCGAGCGGCGCTTGAGCGGGTGTTTGCGGCGCGCAAGTACGATGCGGTGATGCACTTTGCCTCGTTCATCGAGGTGGGCGAGTCCGTACGGTTACCGGCCAAGTACTACCGCAACAACGTGTCAAACACGCTCAACCTGCTCGAGTGCATGCAGGCGGCCGGTGTCGAGCAGTTCATTTTCTCTTCGACCGCGGCGATTTTTGGCACACCGCAGCGCGTGCCGATCGACGAGACGCACCCGACGAATCCCATCAATCCGTACGGCCGCAGCAAACTCATGGTCGAGCAGATGCTCGCCGATCTCGCTCGCGCCCACGGACTGCGTTCGGTATGCCTGCGTTACTTCAATGCGGCCGGAGCCGATCCGGATGGGCAACTTGGCGAGCGGCACAACCCAGAAACCCATCTGATTCCCCTCGTGCTGCAGGCAGCGTCGGGTCGGAGGCCCTTCATGTCGGTGTTCGGGACGGACTACGACACCCCCGATGGCACCTGCATTCGCGACTATGTGCACGTGGCAGATCTTTGCGAGGCCCACTGGCTCGCGCTGCAGTCGCTGGCGCAGGGTGAGGGAAGCCAGGCCTACAACCTCGGCAATGGCGATGGGTTTTCGGTGTTCGAAGTCATCGACACCGTTCGTAAAGTCACGGGACGGGAGTTCACGGTCAAACATGAAACTCGCCGCGCGGGGGATCCCTCGCGACTCGTCGCAGACTCGAGCGCTGCGCGTCAAAAGTTGGGTTGGGTACCGAAGTACCCGTCACTGCAAACGATCGTCGAACACGCCTGGGCGTTCGAACAACGCCGCTGACGGCGCAACGCCGCAGCCGATTACGTGATTACTGCTTGGCGCGAGAGATGTACTCGCCCGTGCGCGTGTCGACCTTGATGACTTCACCCTGATTGATGAAGAGCGGCACGCGAACGACCGCACCCGTCTCAAGCTTGGCGGGCTTTTGACCGCCCGTCGCGGTGTCACCACGCACGCCCGGGTCCGTCTCGACGATGGTCGCTTCGATGTGCGCCGGCGGAGTGACGACGAGCGGCACGCCATTCCAGAGCGTGACGATGCAGTTCACACCGTCCTTCAACCACTGCGCGCCATCGCCCACGGCTTCCTTGCTCGCCGTGTGCTGCTCGAAGTTGTCGGGGACCATGAAATGAAAGAAATCGCCGTCTTGGTAGAGGTACTGCATATCGACGTCCATGACGTCGGCGGCCTCGACCGAATCACCGGACTTCCAGGTTTTCTCAACCGTACGACCGGTCTTGAGGTTTCGCACACGCACGCGGTTGAACGCCTGACCTTTGCCGGGCTTGACCATCTCGTTTTCGACGATGACGAACGGGTCACCGTCGATGAGGATCTTGAGGCCCGACTTGAATTCGCTGGTGTTGTAGCTGGCCATGACTTGAATTCCGCGTGCTGAGGCCCAGAATAGCCAGGCCCAAAAGGGCGCGTATGATAACGGCAACCCCTCTCTCCCGCCACCTCCCTGCCGCCGAGGGGCGCGCCCGCAGCTGGCAACAGGCCTATGCCGAGTCGATCACCGACCCGGCCGAATTGCTGCGTCGCTTGAATCTCGGCACCGAGTGGCTGGCGGCGGCCGAGGCGGCTGCGGCCCGGTTCGCGCTGCGCGTACCGGAGAGTTTTTTGGCGCGCATCGAGCCTGGGAACATCGACGACCCCTTGCTGCGCCAGGTGCTGCCGCTCGGTGCGGAACTTGATGACCAGCCCGGCTACAGCAGCGACCCGATCGACGAAGCGGCCGCGCGTCGTGCGCCGGGGCTTTTGCACAAGTATGCCCACCGCGCCCTGCTGATCACGACGGGCGCCTGCGCGCTGCACTGCCGTTACTGCTTTCGGCGCGAATACCCCTATACCGAGGAATCGGGCGATGGCGCGCGTTGGCAGCAGGCGATCGAGACCGTCGTTGGCGACCCCTCGATCCGCGAGGTGATCCTGAGCGGCGGTGATCCGCTCTCGCTCTCGACCGCGCGCCTGCAGAGTCTCACTCGCTCGCTCGCTGCGGCGCCGCACGTGCGGGAGCTGCGCATCCATACGCGCAATGCCGTGGTGCTGCCTGAGCGCGTGGATGCGGCACTCCTCGAGTGGTTGCGAGCCCTGCCCTTGCGAGTGACCGTGGTGCTGCACGTGAACCACGCCCAGGAACTGACGGGAGAGGCGCCCGCGGCCATTGCCGCATTGCGCAGCACCGGGGCGCTGCTGCTCAATCAAACCGTACTGCTCAAGGGTGTGAACGATGCGGCGTCGACGCTCATTGACCTCTCGCGCCGTCTGCATGAACTCGGTGTGCTGCCCTACTACCTGCACCTGCAGGATCGGGTGAACGGCACAGCGCACTTTGAGGTCCCCGAATCTCGCGGCATCGAACTCATCGATGCCTTGGCACGCGAACTGCCGGGGTTTCTGGTACCACGCCTCGTGCGCGAGGTGCCGGGCGAAGAAGCCAAAGTCGTGATCGCGGCGGGACTGCGCCGCAGCCCGCCTCAGGGCTGATCGCCACCGCCGCGCCTTCAACCGTTAGCGTAGCTCGGTTCTTGGCGCTGCTGACTTGACCGTCGGCTTGAGATTGGGGAACGACGCCTTGCACGACTTACTCCAGTCGATGTACTCGGTGGAGTCACGGCCTTTCGCCTGCCAGAAGGCACGCTCTTCAGCCTCTGTCTTGAAGGGGGGCAACGTTTTTTTTGGCGCGTTCATGATCGATCTCGCGGTTGAAGCCGAATGGTACCTCATTCCGCCGGCGCGATCGCCTCGAGCCGGGTGACGGCACGCCAGCCGCGCGTAAGCACGGCTCCGCGTTGTGCGCGGGCGCCCTGGTACTCCTTGAGCTCGCTGAATGCGTAGGTCTTGCTGCGCTCGCCGTTGTAGACCACGAGCGAGCCGCCGGGCGCGACCACGGCGAGACCGGCGACAATCTCGGCGCGCTCGGCTGCCAACTGCGAAGGGATGTTGAAGAGCTTGTTGCCCTTGCCGCGCGGCATCTCGGGCACCTCGCCCACCGGGAAGGTGAGCAGTCGACCGTTTTCGCCATCCGCATCGACGACCGCGATGCAGACGAGACTCTTGGCCGAGGGCACGGACGCAGGCATGACCGCCAAAGAATTCTCCGGCGGATTGAGTACGGTCTTGCCGGCTTTGCGGTCGGTGATCAGATCCTTGAGCCGCGCCGTAAAGCCGTATCCGGCATCCGAGGCCAGCAGCCACAGACCCTCGGGGTCGCCCATCATCACGCCCGTGAAACGCGCGCCATCGGGCGGATTGAAGCGCCCAACGAGTGGCTCGCCAAGACCACGCGCCGAAGGCAGCGTGTGCGCAGGCAGGCAATAGGTACGCCCCGTGGTGTCGAGAAATACCGCCGGCTGCAGCGACATGCCACGCACCGCCGCCTGAAAGGCATCGCCGGATTTGTATTGCAGTGAACGCGGGTCGATCTCGTGACCCTTGGCCGCGCGCATCCA
>CAISHQ010000104.1 GCA_903885195.1 uncultured Pseudomonadota bacterium
CATCCCCGCCAAGCGCGATGAGTTCTCGCTGCTGACGCGCACCGGGCGGATCCGCTTGCCGACACCGCCACAGCAGCACAACGAGGGCAATTTCATCATTTCGCTCGGCCTGCTGACGCCGATGCTGGCGCAGCGCGCCGAGGCCCTCGGCGTCGACGTGTTCCCGGGCTTCGCCGCGGCAGTGCCACTCTTCAACGAGGACGGGTCGGTCGCCGGCGTGCAGATCGGCGACATGGGCATCGAGAAGTCCGGCGAGATCGGTCCGAACTTCGCGCCGGGCCCCGAGGTCCGCGCGCGCATCACGGTGCTCGCCGAAGGCTGCCGCGGCAGCATCAGCAAGCAGCTCATCAAGCGCTATGCACTCGATGCCGACTGCGATCCGCAAACCTATGGCATCGGCTTCAAGGAGTTATGGCAACTGCCCGAGGGCCGCGTGGAGCCCGGCCTGATCCAGCACAGCATTGGCTGGCCGCTCGACAGCGGCACGTACGGCGGCAGCTTTCTGTATCACCTCGACAAGAACCGCGTGTACATCGGCTACGTCGTGGGTCTCGACTATCGCGACCCGCGCCTCAAACCCTTCGAGGCCTTCCAGCAGTTCAAGCATCACCCGAGCATCAAGCCGTTGCTCGAGGGCGGTGAGATCCTCGCGGCGGGCGCGCGCACCATCGCAGCGGGAGGCTGGCAGTCGTTGCCCAAGCTCGAGATGCCGGGGGCGCTGCTGATCGGTGATGCGGCCGGTACGCTGAACGTCGCCAAGATCAAGGGCATCCATCAGGCCATCCGCTGCGGAATGCTCGCCGGCGAACACATCGCCGAGACCGACTCCACGCAGGGTTTCGATGCGCGGTTTCGTGCCTCGCCCGGCATGGACGAGCTGCGTAAGGTTCGCAACATCAAGCCCGGTTTCAAGCGCGGGCTGTGGTTCGCGCTCGCCAATAGCGCCCTCGAGACCGTCACCGGTGGTCGTACGCCATGGACGCTGCGCAATACGGCGGCCTACGCTGAAACCAAGCGGCTCGATGAATTCGACTCACCCGATCGCGGATGGGTGGATCGCAGTCTGCCGCCGCGTGACCGTCTGGCCTCGGTGTTCTTCGCGAACAACTCCCACGAGGAGAATCAGCCGATCCATCTGAAGGTCCGCGATACGTCGATTTGCGCGACTCGCTGCGCGCAGGAGTTCGGCAATCCCTGCCAGAACTTCTGTCCGGCCAACGTGTACGAAATGGTCGACGATGGTGCAGGCGGCAAGCGGTTGCAAATCAACTCGGCCAACTGCGTGCACTGCAAGGCCTGCGACATCAAGGATCCCTACCAGATCATCGACTGGACGACGCCCGAAGGGGGCTCAGGTCCGATCTACCAATCGCTCTGAGTCCTCCCCATGAGCGTTGCCATGACGACCGAGCCGCTGTGGAGGCCTTCTGCGCTGCGCATCGAGGGCAGCAATCTGCATCGCTTCATGCAGTGCCTGAAAGCGCGTCGCGATCTATCGATCGAGCACTATGCGGACTTGCACGCCTGGAGTCTGCAGCGCCCGGATGCGTTCTGGTTCGAGCTCGCGCATTTCGCCGACATCAAGGCCGACTGGGCGGATGCACCGGTGCTGCGCCATGGCGAGCGCATGCCGGGTGCCGAGTGGTTCCCGGGCGCGCGACTGAACTTCGCGGAAAACCTACTGCGATTTCGTGATGATCAACCCGCGCTCATCGCCTACACCGAGAGGGGCACGCGTCGTGTGCTGTCGTACCGACAACTGCATGCCGAGGTCGCACGCGTCGCAGCGGGTCTGAAAGCGGCGGGTGTTACGCCGGGCGATCGGGTGGCCGGCTTCATACCCAACCTGCCCGAGGCTGTGATCGCGATGCTCGCGGCCACGAGCCTCGGTGCCATCTGGTCGTCCTGCTCGCCGGACTTCGGTATTGCGGGTGTGCTCGATCGCTTCGGTCAGATCAGCCCCACCGTACTGATCACGGCAGATGGCTACCAGTACGCCGGAAAGACCCATGATTCTTTGGGACCGATGGCCAATGTGCTCGCGCAGCTGCCGTCGGTGCGCCTGGTCGTGGTCGTCGGCCATGTCACCAGCGAACCGGATTTGACGCAATTGCAGGCCGATGCAAGCCAACGCAACGTGGTCCACTGGTCACGCTTCGGCACGCCCGGCTCCAAGCTCGCCTTCACGCGCCTGCCGTTCAACCATCCGCTCTTCATCATGTATTCGTCGGGGACCACCGGTAAGCCAAAGTGCATCGTGCACGGGGCTGGGGGCACGCTGCTACAACATGCGAAGGAACATCTGCTGCACG
>CAISHQ010000105.1 GCA_903885195.1 uncultured Pseudomonadota bacterium
AGCGAGTCAGCACCGCGGACAGCCGACGGTGATTCTCGCCAAGACCGTCAAGGGCTTCGGCATGGGCAAAGCGGGTGAGGGTCAGATGGTGACTCACCAGCAGAAGAAACTCTCGGATGATGACCTGCGCGCGTTCCGTGACCGCTTCAACATTCCCGTCTCCGACGAGGAGATCGCGCGTCTGCCGTTCTGCAAGCCGGAGGCGGACAGCGAAGAAATGCGCTATCTGCGCACAAGGCGCGTGTCGCTCGGCGGCTATCTGCCGTCGCGTCGACGTGCGGCGCCGCCACTCGTGACGCCCGCGCTCGAGGCGTTCAAACCGCTGCTTGAGAGCAGCGAAGGGCGCGAGATTTCCACCACCATGGCCTTCGTGCGCATCCTGACGACGCTGTTGAAGGACAAACAGATTGGCAAACATATCGTGCCCATCGTCCCGGACGAGGCGCGCACTTTCGGTATGGAGGGCTTGTTTCGTCAGGTCGGTATCTACTCATCGGTGGGTCAGCTCTACACGCCGCAGGACGCTGACCAGTTGATGTCGTATCGCGAGGACAAGAAAGGCCAGATTCTCGAGGAAGGTATCAACGAAGCGGGTGCGATGTGCTCGTGGATGGCCGCGGGCACGGCGTATGCGAACCACTCGGTCAACATGGTGCCCTTCTACATCTTCTACTCGATGTTCGGTTTCCAGCGGGTGGGGGATTTCATCTGGGCCGCGGGCGATCTGCAGACGCGCGGCTTTTTGCTCGGTGCGACCGCTGGGCGCACCACGCTCGCAGGCGAGGGCTTGCAACATCAGGATGGCCACAGCCAGCTGCTCGCGACCATGGTGCCAAACTGCCGAGCCTACGATCCGACCTATGCCTACGAACTTGCCGTGATCATCCAGGATGGCTTGCGGCGCATGTACACCGAAGGCGAGAGCATCTTCTACTACGTCACGGTCATGAACGAAAACTACGCCATGCCGGCCATGCCTGCGGGCGCCGAGCAGGGCATCTTGCGCGGACTGTATTCGCTCAAAGAGCACGTACCGAGCGCAGCGACTGCAGGGCTGCGTGCGACATTGCTGGGCTCAGGCACCATCCTGCGCGAGGTCGATGCCGCCGCGCAGATGCTGGCGCGTGACTACGGTGTGCACTGCGAGATCCTCTCGGCCACGAGCTATAGCGAGCTGCGTCGTGAGGCCCTCGACGTCGAGCGTTGGAACCTGCTGAACCCGTCGGAGCCGCAGCGCACGCCGTACGTGGCCGAATTGCTCGCCTCCCGCGTCGGGCCTTTCGTCGCGGCGAGCGACTACGTGCGCAACGTGCCGGAGCAAATCCGTCAGTGGGTGCCCGGCCGATTCGTTGTGCTCGGCACCGATGGCTACGGTCGCTCCGATGCCCGCGAGGCGCTGCGTCACCACTTCGAGGTGGACCGCCGATTCATCGTGCTCGCCACGCTGCGTGCTCTGGCTGACGAGGGGCAATTGCCGGCCGCGGAGGTGCAGCGCGCCATCAGTGCGCTCGGCATCGACATCTCCAAACCCAACCCGCTCGCGGCGTGACGGAACGACTCATGGCAAGCATCGACATCAAGGTTCCCGATCTCGGCAGTTTCAAGGACGTCATCGTCATCGACCTGCTGGTCAAGCCAGGCGATCAAGTCGAGGTGGATACACCGATCGCGACCCTCGAAACCGAGAAGGCGACGATGGACGTGCCGTCCTCTGCTGCAGGCATCGTCAAGGCATTGCACATTGCGCGCGGCGGCACGGTGAATTCCGGTGACCTCGTGGCGACCCTCGAAGGCAGCGCGGCGGTTGCGCCTGCGGCGGCCCCGCAGGCCGCTGCGGTGAGCGCAGCACCGGCTGCAGCCGTGGTGGCGGCGCCCACGAACGTGGTCGTTGCACCGGCGTCTGTAGCACCGATGGTCGCTGCGGCGCCTGCAGGGGCTGTGGCGGCGTCCCGCGTCGATCTGCCGCCGATCCAGGAGGCCGGATTCACCAACGCTCACGCGGGCCCCTCGGTGCGCCGCCTGGCGCGCGAGTTGGGCGTTGATCTCGCACGGGTCACAGGGTCTGGACCCAAGGGACGCATCACTCACGAGGACGTGAAGGCCTGGGTCAAGCGCGCACTGCAGGGGGGGCTTGCACCGGCCGCGCCGGCCCTCCCGAAGGTGCCCGTCGTAGATCATGCGGCGTTTGGCGCGATCGAAACGCAGCCGCTCAGTCGAGTGCGGCGGATTTCCGGGCCGCGTCTGCACGCCTCCTGGATCAATATCCCTCACGTCACGCAGTTTGACGAGGCGGACATCACCGAGCTCGAGACGCTGCGTGTGTCGCTGAAGGCCGACGCTGCCGCCCAGGGCGTCAAGCTCACGCCGCTCGCTTTCATTATCGCGGCGTGCGTGCGCGCTCTGGCTGAGTTCCCGAACTTCAATACCTCGCTCGATGAGAGCGGGCAGAGCCTGATCTACAAGCGGTACTTCAATCTTGGATTCGCGGCGGACACGCCGAATGGTCTGCTCGTGCCCGTGATCCGCGACGTCGAGCGCAAAGACGTGTTCGCGATTGCCCGTGATCTCGCGACGCTCTCCGAGCGTGCGCGTGCGGGCAAACTTGCCGGCACCGACATGCAAGGCGGCTGCTTTACCGTCTCGAGTCTTGGCGGCATCGGTGGCACGGCGTTCACGCCGATCATCAACGCGCCGGAGGTCGCCATTCTTGGGGTTTCGCGCTCGGTGACCAAGCCCGTGTATCGCGACGGCAGTTTCGTGCCGCGATTGATCCTGCCGTTGTCGCTGTCGTACGACCATCGCGTGATCGACGGCGCCGAGGGCGTCCGATTCACCACGTGGCTGGCCGCGGCACTCGCCAAGCCCGCCGCTCTCGTGCCGGCCCTGCGTAGCTGAGGCGGGTCATGACTACACAAGACATCCGTGTTCCTGACCTCGGCAACTTTGCTGACGTGCCGGTGATCGACGTGCTCGTCAAAGTCGGCGATAGCGTCGAGGCGGAGGCACCGCTGATCACGCTCGAAACCGACAAGGCCTCGATGGACGTGCCAACCCCGGTGGGCGGCACGATCGCCGAAGTCTGCGTCGGCAAAGGTGAGCGTGTATCCAAGGGCAGCGTCATCGCGCGCATCACTGTGGCCGATGGAGCGGCCGTGTCGAGTGGCATTGCCGCTTCGGCGGTCGCACCTGCCGCGGTCGCACCTGCCGCGGTTGCAGCGCCGTTGGCTCCCGCACCCGCTGCGGCCACTGTCGCGACTGCGGTAGATCATCGCATCGAGACGGGTCCCGTGCCGGGCACCGATCATCATGCGCGACTGCTCGTGCTTGGAGCCGGACCCGGCGGATACACCGCGGCGTTTCGTGCGGCGGATCTTGGCCTCGAAGTCACGCTCGTCGAGCGTGGTGCGACGCTCGGGGGGGTGTGTCTGAACGTTGGGTGCATTCCCTCCAAGGCGTTGCTGCATGCGGCCAAGGTCATCGATGAGGCACATGCCATGGCCGAGCACGGCATCGTGTTTGGCGCTCCGCAGATCGATGTGCCAAAGCTGCGTGCCTGGAAGTCTTCGGTGGTGGGTAAGCTGACCGGCGGACTGTCGTCGCTCGCACGTCAGCGCAAGGTCACGGTGCTGCAGGGTGAGGCCCGTTTCGTGGGTCCGCGGGTGCTGGAGGTTCACGGTCCGCAGGGCGTGCGCACGGTGAGCTTCGATCACTGCATCATCGCTGCGGGTTCGATGCCGGTGCGCTTGCCGGGATTGCCCGATGACCCCCGGATCATGGATTCGACCGCAGCACTCGAGCTCGAGGACATTCCGGCGCGGATGCTGGTCATCGGCGGCGGCATCATCGGTCTTGAGATGGGTTGTGTTTACGAGGCGCTCGGCAGCAAGGTGAGCGTGGTCGAGTTGATGCGCCAGTTGATGCCGGGCGCAGACCCCGATCTCGTCAAGCCACTCGAGAAGCGTTTGCGCAAGCGTTACGAGCAGGTGCTGCTCGGCATCAAGGTGAAGTCCGTGGTCGCCGAGGCGGGCGGAATTCGCGTGAGTTTCGAGGGCGAGGGCGCGCCTGAGCCGCAACTCTACGACCGCGTGCTCGTCGCCGTGGGACGCAAGCCGAACGGCGCGCTGCTCGATGCGGGCAAGGCGGGCGTCCGAGTCGACGAGCGCGGCTTCATCGCCGTCGACAAGCAGATGCGCACCAACGTGCCGCACATTTTCGCCATCGGCGATCTGGTGGGCCAGCCGATGCTTGCGCACAAGGCCAGCCACGAGGGCAAGGTCGCCGCGGAGGTGATCGCCGGTGAGAAGCGCGCCTTCGACGCGCGGGTCATCCCGTCGGTGGCCTATACCGATCCCGAAGTGGCTTGGGTAGGCCTGACCGAAGCCGAAGCCAAGTCCAAGGGCATCGCCGTGCAAAAGGGCATGTTCCCTTGGGCGGCGAGCGGTCGCTCACTCGCGCAGGGGCGTGACGAAGGCTTCACCAAGTTGCTTTTCGATCCGCAGACTCACCGGGTTCTTGGTGGCGGGATCGTCGGCCCGAATGCGGGCGAATTGATCGGTGAGATTGCACTGGCCATCGAGATGGGCGCGGACGCATCGGATGTCGGCTTGACGATCCATCCGCATCCGACGTTGTCCGAATCGATCGCGTTCTCGGCCGAAGCGTTCGAGGGCACGCTCACTGATCTTTACGTGCCAAAGAAAAAATAGCCTCAGCGGCGAGTGCTGATCAGTCGTTCGAGATCTTCTAGGTAACGGCGCTCATCGGGCGCCGTGCCGGCACGCTGCGCGTCCCATAGCGCTCGCCCGAGCGCCTCCATCATGCGGTGCTCGGCGTCGTGCGCCCCGTGCTGGCGGCTAAGGCCCGAGTGGATGCGGCGAATGCCGGTCGGCCGATCGGTGCCGACTTGCTCGCGCAGCGCCATGTGCATCGACAAATGCAGAAACGGGTTCGTACGACCGCTCTCAGGACCGAAGTCCGCTTGCAGCGCGGCATCGCCTTGTTCCAGCCACAGGTGATACTCCGGGTGCTCGCCGACGATGGCGGCAAGCTGCGTCTCGAGTGGCGTGAGCACGGCACCCGCACGGGCCTGCTGCCAGGCCTGCAGCCAGCCGCGGCGCAGTTCGTCACGCGAGCCACCGAACAACAGACTCACGAGTCCGCCCGCGTCTTGTGGCGAAAAGCGCAGAGGTCCGCGATGCCGCATGCGGGGCAGGCGGGTTTGCGCGCCTTGCACACGTAGCGGCCGTGCAGGATCAGCCAGTGATGGGCGTCCTTCAAGAACTCCTCGGGAATGTTCTTGAGAAGTTTTTTCTCGACCGCGAGCACCGTCTTGCCGGGAGCCAGCCCAGTCCGATTCGCCACGCGGAAGATATGGGTATCGACGGCCATGGTCGGCTCGCCGAAGGCCGTGTTGAGCACCACGTTTGCGGTTTTTCGACCGACGCCAGGCAGCGCTTCGAGCGCCTCTCGCGTGCGCGGCACCTCGCTCCCGTGCTGCTCGAGAATGATGCGGCAGGTGGCGAGGATGTTCTTCGCCTTGCCCTTGTAGAGCCCGATGCTCTTTACGTAACCGGCGAGGTCATCGCCGAGTGCCAGAATTGCCACCGGCGTGTTGGCAACTGGGAACAGTTTGCGCGTAGCGATGTTGACGCTGCGATCGGTTGCTTGCGCCGAAAGGATCACCGCGACCAGCAACTCGAACGGTGTGGAGTACTCGAGCTCCGTCGTCGGGTTCGGATTGCCGGCCCGCAGGCGTTCGAACATCGTTTGGCGTGCAGCGGGCTTCATGGTGCAGCGGGGGTGCTCAGCGCACGCTTGCGCTCGGCCAGCAGCGCGAGGCGCTCGGTCTCGCGTCGTTCGCGGCGTGCGGTGTGGGTGTGATACCGATGCCGATTGTCCGCAGGCTCGGGCGCATGGCCATGTTCGGCGATTCGGGGGCGCAGCACGATGCAGTCGACCGGGCACGGTGCGATGCACAGCTCGCAGCCCGTGCAGCGATCCTCCAGCACCACGTGCAGCTGGCGTTGCGCCCCGACGATGGCGTCCACGGGGCAGGGGGGCAGGCACCGCGCGCAGCCGATGCAGCGCTGCGGGTCGATCCATACCACTTGCGGCGTGGACTCCACGCCGCAGCTCGCATCCAGCGGCAGCACGGGCGTGTCGAGCAACTCGGCAAGACGTTGGATGGTGTCACTGCCACCCGGTGGGCAGCGGTTGATCGCGGCTTCGTCACTCGCAAGGGCCTGCGCGTAGGGCAGACAGCCGTTGTAGCCACAGCGCGTGCACTGCGTTTGCGGCAGCAGCGCGTCAATGGCGTCGACGCTGGCTGTGTGCCCCATGCGCCGACACTCAACTGATGGGCATGCCGCCGGCCGCACCCTCGTCGGCGGTCAGCAGGAACACTCGATCGTTCTCGTCCGTCGCGCACAGCACCATGCCTTCGGAGACACCAAAACGCATCTTGCGTGGCGCCAGATTGGCAACGAGCACGACCCGCTTGCCGATCAGCGATTCTGGCGAATAGGACTTGCGGATGCCGGAGAAGACGGTGCGCTGGCTGTCGCCGAGTCCGAGCGTGAGCTTGAGGAGCTTATCCGAGCCCTCGACCGTGCTGGCGGCCAAAACTTCGGCGATACGCAACTGCACTTTCGTGAAATCGTCGATGCCGATGGTCGCGGGCTCCGTCGATGTGGCCGCCGCTGCGGTGATAGGCGCGGGTGCCGTGGCCGCGACGGGCGCCGTGGCTTTCACTGGCGCCGCCGCAGTGGCGGGCGCCGTCGCAGCGGTCGTGTCGGGCTGTGCCACAAGCGCAGCAACGGCCTTGGGCTCAAGCCGAGTGGCGAGCGGCTCGTAGGCGGCCAACTCAGTGCCGAGCAGAGGCGTGTCGGCCTCGCTCCAACGCGCGA
>CAISHQ010000106.1 GCA_903885195.1 uncultured Pseudomonadota bacterium
GGCGCCTACGAGACGCAGATGTCGCTGTGGGGCGCCATGCTCGGGCACGGCAATCTCATCTACCACGCGGCGGGCTGGCAGGAAGGCGGGCTGGTGGCGTCGTTCGAGAAGCTCATGCTCGATGTCGAGATGCTGCAGATGATGATCGAGTTTCTGCAGCCTATCGTCGTCGATGAGGCGGAGCTTGGTCTTGAGGCGCAGCGGGAGGTGTCGCCCGGTGGCCATTTCTTTGGTGCGGCACACACCATGCAGCGCTATCAGACGGCGTTCTATCAGCCGCTGGTGTCGAACTGGCAGAGCTACGAGAACTGGCAGGCGAGCGGTGGGCTCGATGCGACGCAGCGTGCGACCACGATCTGGAAGCGCGCGCTCGCCGAGTACGAGCAGCCCGCCATGGATCCAGCCGTGCTCGAGGCGCTCGATGCCTACGTGGCCCGCCGGCGCGAGCAGATCGGCGCGGGCGAGCCCTAGGCGCGCAGCGGCTTCGCTTGCAAGCGGGCGCGGCGCATCTCGCCCAGGATCTCGATGCTCCAGCCATCCGTTTCGTCGGCGAGTTCGCGCGGCACGTAACCGAGTGCCACCGAGACTTTCGAGGCGTGCGCGTAGCCACCCGAGGTCACCCAGCCGCAGACCTTGCCGTTGTGCCAGATCGGCTCATCGCCGATGACATCGGCATCGAGCGCCTCGACCGTGAAGCAGCGCAGGCGCAGGCGACCGCCGGTGTCGCGCTCGCGTTGCGCCGCAGCCTTGCCGATGAAATCGGCGGGCTTGTCTAGGGCCACAAAACGCTCTAGGCCTGCTTCGAGCGGCCCATAGATCGGCCGATATTCGCGTCCCCACGAGCCGTAGGACTTCTCGAGCCTCAGTGAGTTGAGTGCGCGCGAGCCGAAGAGGCGAATGCCGTGCTCGGCGCCAGCTTTCATCAGGCTCTCGAACACGTGCAGTTGGTAGGAGGGTGGACACCAGATCTCGTATCCGAGATCGCCTGTGTAGCTCACCCGACCCACGATCGCCGAGGCGAGCCCGACCGGCATGCGACGGATATCCATGAACCGAAACGCCTTGTCGGACAGATCCACCGTGGTCAGTGACGCGAGCACGTCACGCGCGCGAGGTCCTGCGATCGCAAGCCCACATAGATCGGTGCCGTGCGCCGTGACCGTCACCGAGCCATCGGCCGGCAGATGCTGCTGGAACCAGCGCATGTGGTAGTCCTCGGCAACGCCGGAGCCGATGATGAGATAGCCCTCGGCGCCGAGATGGGCGAGCGTGAAATCGCCGATGAGCTTGCCGTCATGCTTGAGCATGGGCGCGAGCGTCATGCGACCCGGAGCTGGCATCCGGCAGGTGAGCATTCGATCGAGCCACTCCGCGGCGCCCGGCCCACGCACGGTGTACTTGGCGAAGCTCGTCGCTTCCATGAGCCCCACCTGTTCGCGCACCGCGCGACTTTCAGCGGCGACCGTGTCGAAGTCGTTGGAGCGATACCAGCTCAGTTGATCGCGCACACCGGCCGGTGCGTACCACAGCGGCAGCTCGAGTCCGGCCACGGCGCCAAACTGTGCGCCTTGTGCGGCGAGTCGATCGTAGATGGGCGATGTCTTGAGCGGTCGACCTGCCGGCAACTCCTCGTTCGGAAAGCGGATGGAGAAGCGGCGCGCATAGTTCTCGCGCACTTTCGCGTTGGTGTAGGCCTTGCTCGCCCAGTCGCCGAAGCGCGCCACATCCATTGCCCACACGTCCATGCCGGGATCGCCGTTGATCATCCACTGCGCGAGTGCGAGTCCGACGCCGCCGCCCTGGCTGAACCCCGCCATCACGCCGCAGGCGCACCAGTAGCCCTCGAGTCCACGCACGGGACCGATCAGCGGGTTGCCATCGGGCGCAAACGTGAAGGGTCCGTTGACGATCTGCTTGATGCCGGCGTTCTGGAAGGCCGGGAAATGCTTGAAGCCCACTTCGAGCGAGGGCGCGATGCGGTCAATGTCGGGCGCCAGCAGTTCGTGGCCGAACGTCCACGGTGTTTCATGTTCGGACCAGGGCTTGCATGCCTTCTCATAGGTGCCCATGAGCATGCCGCCGCGCTCCTGCCTTAGGTACAGCTCGCCGTCGAAGTCGATGGCGTGCAGCACCTCCTTGCCGGTTGATTTGTTGATCGCGGCCACCTCCGGCATGTCCTCGGTGATGAGGTACATGTGCTCCATCGCGAGCACCGGATGTTCGCGACCGACCATGCGCCCGATTTCGCGCGCCCAGAGGCCGCCGGCGTTGACGACATGCGGCGTGCGGATCTCGCCCTTGTTGGTGATCACCCGCCAGGTGCGATCAGGCAGCTGGATCAGTTCTTCGACTTTGGTGAAGCGCTCGATGCCGGCGCCGAGTTTGCGTGCGGCCTTGGCGTAGGCGCGCGTGGTACCGGAGGGGTCGAGGTGTCCATCGACGACGGTCTCAAGCGCGCCGACGAAGCAGGAAGGATCGAGCAGCGGCATCAACTCGTGGGCCCGCTCGGGGGTGATGATCTTGGCCTCGATGCCGAGGTAGCGCCCCTTGGCGACCACGCCCTTCAGCCAGTCGAACCGTGCCTGCGTCGCCGCAAGCAGCACGCCGCCGGTCAGGTGCAGGCTCGTGGGCTCGCCCGAGAGTTCCTCGATCTCCTTGTACAGATCGATGGTGTACTTCTGCAGCTTGGCGACGTTCGGGTCGCCATTGATGGTGTGCATACCGCCCGCGGCATGCCAGGTGGATCCTGAGGTGAGCTCATCGCGCTCGAGGAGCACCGAGTCGGTCCAGCCGAACTTCGCGAGGTGGTAGAGAACGGAGCAGCCGACCACTCCGCCGCCAATGACAACCGCCTGAGCATGGGTACGCATGGCCACCGATCGTGGTCGTCCCCCGGGCTTGGGTGTTGTATAAAGCCGACGTCGTCATGCGCGACTCCGACATCTGCCCCATGGCCCGCACCGTCACGCCCACCCACAGCAAGAAGGCCCGCCGACGCGAACCCATACGCATGGCATTCGTGCTCGTACCGCAGTTCCCGATGCTGGCCTTTGCCTCGGCCATCGAGCCGCTGCGGGCGGCAAACCGCCTCGCCGAAGAGACGCTCTTCGAGTGGACCCTGGCGACGGTCGACGGCAAGCCGGTCTGCGCCAGTAATGGCATCGAGATCGCTGCGCAGCAGTCGCTCGAGACCTTGTCGCGTCCCGATATGGTGGTGGTGTGCGCGGGACTTGAGCCGCTGCAGTTCGGCCGTAAGCACGCGATCCACCACCAGTTGCGCCGCATCGGCCGCCACGGTGCCAAAGTCGGGGCCATCAGCTCGGGCGCGTTCATCCTCGCCGATGCGGGGCTGCTCACCGATCGGCGTGCCACGGTGCATTGGGAGTATGCCGAGCTCTTTCGCACGCGCTTCCCGCAGGTGCGGCTGACGCGCGCGCTCTACGTCGTCGATCGTGACGTCTTCACCTGCTCGGGGGGTACGGCGGCGCTCGACATGATGTCGTATTTCATAGGCCAGGAGTTTGGTGCTTCGCTTGCACACACCGTGGCTGAGCAGTTCATCCATCCGCGCATCCGCGGCACCGAGGAGGCGCAGCGTGCGGAGATCCCGGATCGTTACGCCATCGGCAGTGCGCGCCTTGCCAAGGCGATCGAACTGATGGAGTCGGCACTCGATGCGCCGCTGCCGTTGCGCGAGATTGCCAAACAAGTGGGGGTGTCGACGCGGCAGATCGAGCGGCTGTTCGTCGATGAGCTGCAGATTGCCCCCACGGCGTTCTACCGTCAGCGGCGACTCGAGCGGGCGCGGACCTTGCTGCGCGAGACGCTGCAGCCCGTGCGCGAGGTCGCCTTGGAGAGTGGTTTCGGCTCCACAGCCCACCTCAGCCGGGTCTACAAGAAGGCTTTTGGCTGTACGCCCACCGAGGAGCGCGCGCGGCGCGCCGGGCGCTTTAAAAAGTAGCGGAAAACCGGGATTTCAGCGCTCGGAATCGCTACACTCCGCGCCCCCATGCTCGCGACCTCCAATATCTCGATTCAGTTCGGCGCCAAACCCCTGTTCGAAGGCGTTACCGTCAAGTTCACCGATGGCAACCGCTACGGCCTCATCGGCGCGAATGGCTGCGGCAAATCCACCCTGATCAAGATCTTGGGTGGGGACCTCGAGCCGAGCTCCGGCGATGTGATGCTGCAGCCCGGCTTGCGCCTCGGCAAATTGAACCAGAATCAATTTGGCTATGAGGATCAGCGCGTCATCGACGTCGTGATGCAGGGTCACGCCGAGATGTGGGCGGCGATGACCGAGCGCGATGCGATCTACGCCAACGCTGAGGCGACGGACGAGGATTACATGCGCGCCGCCGAACTCGAGGTGCGCTTTGCCGAGTACGGTGGCTACGATGCCGAGGCGAGGGCGGCGAGCATCCTGGTCGATGCGGGGCTCGATGAATCGCTGCACCGCGGTCTCATGCGCGAAGTCCCGCCGGGGCTCAAGCTGCGCGTGCTCCTTGCGCAGGCGCTGTTCTCGAACCCCGACGTGCTGCTGCTCGATGAGCCGACCAACAACCTCGACATTCACTCCATCCAGTGGCTCGAGGGTGTGCTCAACGAATCAAACTCGACGATGATCATCATCAGCCACGATCGGCACTTCCTCAATCAGGTGTGCACGCACATGGCGGATCTGGATTTTCAGCAACTGAAAATCTACCCCGGCAACTAC
>CAISHQ010000107.1 GCA_903885195.1 uncultured Pseudomonadota bacterium
CCGATGGCGATCTGCTGAATGCCCAGAATCCGGAACGGTCGTGCTGCAGACATGCTCGTCACTCACTGAAAGCGGATGATCACCTGATCGACGGCGAGGCTGTCACCCTTCTTGGCGAGCACCTCACCCACCACGCAATCCTGCGTGGCGAAGAGGATGTTTTCCATTTTCATCGCCTCGATCGCTGCGAGCCGCTCACCGGCGCGAACGGTCTGACCTGGCTGTACCGCGACGTCGACCAACAGGCCCGGCATCGGCGAGATCAGCACCTTCGACAGATCAGGCGGCGCCTTGAAGGGCATCAGCGCCTCGAGCTCGGCGGCACGCGGATTGTAGACACGCGCAACCAACGAAGAGCCATTGTGCGAGATGCGGTAGCCGAGCCCGATACGCTCGATCTGCGCGCAGAACGCCTCGCCGTCGAATTGACCATGAACAGCGATGTCACGCAGGTTGTCTTCGAAGGCTACCTCGTGCGTCTTGCCGGCTAGCGTCACGTGGAACATCGAGCCGATCGGTCGCACCGCCACCGGGATCTGATCGCGCTTCCCGCCTTCGTCGGTCAGCACGATCACGAAGTCTTCGCGGATCCGCACTTCGCGATGCCGACGCTGGCCGGTGAGTGTCGCGGCTCGCTCGCGTGAGCGACGGTGCGAAACCGCAGCGAGTGACAACAGGAAGCCCGGCTCATCGTGCGGCACTGCCGAACTCGAGAAGCCCTTCGGATATTGCTCCGCGATGAAGCCGGTATTGAAGTCGCCGGCCACGAACCGCGGGTGGGCGAGCAGAGCCGCCTGGAACGGAATGTTGCTCGAGATGCCACGGATCACGAAGCCGTTGAGCGCCTCGCGCATGCGACTGATCGCCTCGCTGCGATCCTTGCCGTGCACGATGAGCTTGGCGATCATCGAATCGTAGAACATCGGAATTTCGCCACCCTCGTACACTCCCGTGTCGACCCGAACGCCTCCATCGGGCGGCACCGGCTGCGAGGCCTCCATGTTCTGGTTCGGCGGGCGGTACTTCACCAGCCGTCCCGTCGAGGGCAGGAAGTTGCGGAACGGATCCTCCGCATTGATACGGCACTCGATCGCCCAGCCGTTGCGGGCGATGTCCTGCTGACGGAACCCGAGCTTTTCGCCCGCGGCCACGCGGATCATCTGTTCGACCAGATCGAGCCCGGTGATGCACTCGGTCACCGGATGCTCCACCTGCAGGCGAGTATTCATCTCGAGGAAATAGAAACTCTTGTCCTTGCCGACCACGAACTCGACGGTGCCGGCGCTCTGGTAGTCCACCGCACGCGCCAGCGCAACGGCCTGCTCGCCCATGGCCTTGCGGGTCTTCTCGTCGAGAAATGGGCTTGGCGCCTCTTCGATCACCTTTTGGTGTCGACGCTGAATCGAGCACTCGCGCTCCCAGAGATAGACGCAGTTGCCGTGGCCGTCGCCGAGCACCTGGATCTCGATATGACGCGGTTCCTCGACGAACTTTTCGATGAACACGCGATCGTCACCGAAGCTGTTGCGCGCTTCGTTGCGACACGAGGTGAAGCCCTCGAGCGCCTCCTTGTCGTTCCACGCCACACGCAGGCCCTTGCCGCCGCCGCCTGCGCTCGCCTTGATCATCACCGGGTAACCGATGTCGCGTGCAATGCCAACGGCCTGTTCGGCCGTCTCGATCGGGTTGTTGTA
>CAISHQ010000108.1 GCA_903885195.1 uncultured Pseudomonadota bacterium
AGGCGCAACACCACGTCGTTGAATGCCCCATCGAGATCGAGGGCCCGCCCGAGCGCCTCCCGACCCATCCAGATCACGCCGAACCGACGCGGCTCGGGCAGGATGTCACCCGGCGCTACAGCAAACACGAACTCGGGGCTGCTCGCGATGCCGGTCACGGTCAGCGTCTTGCGCTGGCCGAGGATGAGCACGGGGATGCGTGCACCGGGGCTAAGCCCATGGGCTTCCGCAAAGGCTTCGCTCAGCAGGATTTCGTCGTAGCGCGTCGCACGCGGCCACTGCCCGGCGAGCAGCACGAGATCGTTCACCCGCGGTCGACGATCGGCGGGCAGCGATACGAGTCGCGCCGAGACGGGCTCCATGACCCCGGGCAGGGTCAGCAGACCGATGCCCGACACCCGTGTCTCGAGGGCAGCCACACCCGGGGTGGAGGCGATCTCACGACCGATACGTTCCGGCGCGCGCACGAGGCTGCCGGCGAGATCCGCCATCAGCGAGGTGGCGTAGTACCGATCGCGCGCACGCTCGAGGGAGGCGTACATGCCGGTGGCCATGACGAATATGGCGATGCCGCAGCCGAGCACGGTGCCTACAGCCAGCGCCTGCAGCCACAGTCGCCTCAGATCGCGCAGCACCTTCCGATCGAGCGGTGCGAAGTGCAGTGCCATGCGCCGCCTCATTCCAGCAGGCCACTCACCAATGCAGGCTCGAGGGCGACATGCGCTCGGGGTTCACCTCGATCGAGCGAATCACGCCATCAGCAAAACGAACGACCCGATCGCCGATGCGAGCGATGTCGGCATTGTGAGTAATGAGCAGCGTGGTGGTGCCGAGTCGGGTGTTGATCTCGAGCAGCGATTCGAGGACCCGGATGCCGGTGGCGACATCGAGTGCTCCGGTCGGCTCGTCGCAGAGCAGCACGGCCGGACGCTTGGCGATCGCGCGGGCGATGGCGACGCGCTGCTGCTCGCCCCCCGACAGCTGCGAGGGGAAGTGCGTCAGACGCTCGCCGAGACCCACGAGCCGAAGAGCATCGTCCGCCAGCATGGGATCATCGGCGATCTCGGTGACGAGCTCGACGTTCTCGCGCGCTGTGAGACTCGCGATGAGGTTGTAGAACTGGAACACGAAGCCGACGTGATGCCGCCGATACTCGGTGAGCTCCCGATCACTCGCCGTGGAAATCTCGAGTGCACCGAAGCGCACGCTGCCTGCGGTCGGTCGATCGAGACCGCCCAAGATATTAAGCAGCGTGGATTTGCCGGACCCAGAGGGACCGAGCAGCACGAGCAACTCGCCCGGGTCGATATGCAGATCGATGCCGCGCAAGGCATGCACGGCTGCAGCGCCTTCCCCGTATGTCCTGCGCAGCCCACGTACCTCGAAGACGGGCGTGCGCGCGGCGCTCATCCGACCCAGACTCTGGCGTTGCGAAAGAGGCGCATCCAGCCTGAGAACTCGCCGCTTTGCGGCGCGCGCCAGGACATCTGCACCGAGCGGAACACGCGCTCGGGATGCGGCATGCTGAGCGTGACGCGACCATCGAGCGAGCACAGCGCGGCGAGCCCCCCGGGCGAGCCGTTCGGGTTGTGCGGATAGCGCGTCGCGACATCGCCCGGCCGGTTGACGTAGCGTAGGCCGACGGTGCCCGAGGCTTCGCACGCGGCGTGCTGCGCCGCATCGGCGAAGGCCGCGCGGCCCTCACCATGCGACACGGCGATCGGCAATACGGACCCTGCCATACCGGCGAAGAGGACCGACGGGCTGCGCGTGATCTCCACGAGCCCCGCACGCCCCTCAAACTGCTCGACCCGATTGCGCACGAAGCGCGGCCAATGGGCAGCGCCCGGGATGATGGGTGCAAGCTGCGCCATCATCTGGCAGCCATTGCAGACACCCAGCGAAAAGGTGTCGGGCCGGGCAAAGAATTCACTGAACGATGCGCGAAGCGCCGGATTGAAGAGAATGGACTTGGCCCAGCCCTCTCCCGCGCCGAGTACATCGCCGTACGAGAAGCCGCCGCAGGCGACGAGTCCCACGAACGAATCGAGTGCGTGTCGCCCCTCGATGAGATCGGTCATGTGCACATCGTGCGTCTCGAAACCCGCCAGATCGAAGGCTGCGGCCATCTCCGATTGGCTGTTAACGCCCTGCTCGCGCAGGATGGCGACCCGTGGGCGCACGCCGCGCGCGATGTAGGGCGCCGCAACGTCCTCTTCAGGATCGAAGGCAAGCGTGTTTTGCAGGGGTGGCGAGAGTCGCTCGCAGGCCGATTCATACTCCTCGAGGGCGCAATCGGGATCGTCACGCAGCGCACGCATGCGCCAGGACGTGGCGGACCACTCGCGCTTCAGAGCTTCCCAGGACTCATCGATCAGCACCTTGCCCGCGCTGATGCGGATGCGGTCGGACTCCGGCTGCACACTGCCGATCACGGCACTGCAATGACCTACGCCATGGGTCATCAGGGTGCCGATGATCTCGGCAGTTTGATCGAGCGGAACCTGCAGCACGACGCCGAGCTCTTCGGAGAAGAGTGCGGCGATCGCCGCGGCCTTGTTCTTGCGCTCGTTCTCGTTGCGTAGACCGATATTGACGTCGATGCCGCAGTGCCCCGCAAACGCCATTTCGATGAGCGTGACGGCCAGGCCGCCATCGGAGCGATCGTGGTAAGCGAGCACCTTGCCCTGAGCGCGCAACTGCACGAGCGCCGTGGTAAGACCTCGCAGCAACGCGGGGCTCACGAGGTCGGCGGGCTCCGTGCCGAGCGCACCGTACACCTGGGTGAGCACCGAGCCACCCAGTCGATTGCGCCCTTCACCGAGATCGACGTAGATGAGCGCCGTATGACCGCAATCCGTGCGCAGCTCCGGCGTCCAGCAGCGGCGCACGTCGGAGACCGGCGCAAACGCCGACACGATCAGCGAGACTGGTGCGACGACGGATTTAGGGACCCCGCGATCACTCCAGGCCGTGCGCATGGACAATGAATCCTTGCCGACCGGGATCGCGATACCGAGCGCCGGGCAGAGCTCCTCACCGACGGCGCGCACGGCCGCGTAGAGCGCGGCATCCTCACCCGGCTCACCGCACGCCGCCATCCAGTTTGCCGAGAGGCGAATATCGGCGAGCTGGCGCACATCGGCCGCAAGGATGTTGGTGATCGCCTCGCCCACCGCGAGCCGCGCGGCGGCAGCGCTGTCGATCAGCGCCACCGGCGTACGCTCGCCCATGGCCATGGCTTCACCGGCATAGCCAAAGTAATCGGCCGTGGTCACGCCGCAGTCGGCCACCGGCACCTGCCAGCGACCGACCATCTGGTCGCGACTGATCATGCCGCCCACCGTGCGATCACCGATGGTGATCAGAAATGTCTTGTCCGCTACGGCGGGGAAATGCAGCACGCGCCGCAGCACTTCGCGCGCATCGAGCGTGGCCACGCCGAAAGGCTTACTGAGGTTCTGCGTCGAGTTGACGTTGCGCAGCATCTTCGGCGCCTTGCCGAGCAACACTTCGATCGGCATATCGACCGGGGTCTCACCGAGCAAAGAATCGCGGACCTGCAATCGCCCATCGTCCGTCAACGTACCGATCACCGCATACGGGCAGCGCTCGCGGGCGCAGAGCGCAGCAAACTCGTCGATGGCGGGCGCCGCCACCACGAGCACGTAGCGCTCCTGCGACTCGTTGCACCAGAGCTCCATCGGCGACATTCCGGGCTCATCGCTTGGAATCGCGCGCAGATCGACGATGGCGCCGCGACCGCTGTGGGCCACCGCCTCCGGGACGGCGTTGGAGAGGCCGCCGGCACCCACGTCGTGAATCAACTGGATCGGGTTCGCCTCCCCGAGTTCCCAGCAGCGATCAATGACTTCCTGCGCGCGGCGCTGCATCTCGGGATTACCGCGCTGCACGGAGGCAAAATCGAGATCAGCAGCCGATGTGCCAGCGCCGACCGATGACGCGGCGCCACCACCGAGACCGATGAGCATCGAGGGGCCACCCAGCACCACGATGCGCGCACCGACGGTGCACTCGCGTTTTTCGACGTGCGGCCGACGGATGTTGCCGAGCCCGCCCGCGATCATGATGGGCTTGTGATAGCCGCGATGCCGCCCGGGAGGATCACTGTCGAGGCGAGTCTCGAGGGTGCGGAAATACCCGTTGATGCAGGGACGACCGAATTCGTTGTTGAAGGCGGCAGCGCCGATCGGCCCTTCGAGCATGATGTCGAGGGCCGAGGCGATGCGCTCGGGCTTGCCGACCGGCTCGCGCCCCGGAGCGTTTTCCCACGGCTGCAGAAACCCCGGAATACGCAGATGCGAGACGGAAAAGCCGACGAGCCCTGCTTTGGGTTTGGCGCCGATGCCGGTCGCACCCTCGTCGCGGATTTCACCCCCCGAACCTGTGGCGGCGCCCGGGAACGGCGAGATGGCAGTCGGGTGGTTGTGCGTCTCGACCTTCATCAGGATGTCGATCGGCTCGCCCTGCGCGCGGTAGATGCCGCTTTGCGGATCGACGAACCAGCGACGTCCGATGATGCTGCCCTCGATGACGGCGGCATTGTCCCGGTAGGCACTGAGCACACCCTGCGGGGCACGGGCATGCGTGTTGCGGATCATGGCGAACAACGACTTGGCCTGCGGCGTTCCGTCGATCACCCAGTCGGCATTGAAAATCTTGTGGCGGCAGTGCTCGGAGTTCGCTTGCGCGAACATCATCAACTCCACATCGCTCGGGTCACGCCCGAGGTTGCGAAACGCCTGCAGCAGGTAATCGATCTCGTCGTCCGACAGTGCGAGTCCGAGCTCGGCGTTCGCGGCAACGAGCGCTTCTCGACCACTCGCCAGTGACACGCGGCGCAGCGGCCGCGGCGGCTCGCTGGCAAAAAGCAGTGGGCTCTGCGCGAGATCCTCGAGCACTGCCTCGGTCATCCGATCGACGAGCAGTGGTGCGAGCGATGCACGCTGCGAGGCATCGAGTTGCGCCGTGGTATGGATGCGGTACTCGATGCCGCGTTCGATGCGGCGCACCGCGGCGAGACCACAAACCTTGGCGATATCGGTCGCCTTGCTGGCCCAGGGCGAGATGGTCCCGGGTCGCGGCACGGCCCAGAGCGACACCGTCTCGCCCCCGGCGCTCGTCGGCGAGAGTGCAGGAGCCGCCGCAGCGGAGCTCGCCTCCGTGGGCACGCCATAGCTCAGCAAGGCGAGCAGCGTCGTACGCGAGGTGTCATCCAGCGAATCACCACCGTCGATGAAGTGCACCCACTGCGTTTCGAGGGCGCACACCGACGGTGCCACCGACTGCAGACGCTGCAGGAGTTTGGCGATGCGGAAACCGGAGAGCGCGGGAGTGCCGCGTACGATCATGGGGTCGCGCGACCTACTTCTTCGAGCCGTCGCCCGCAGGAGGCGTCATCATCGGCATCGGGAACTGCGCGACGTTCGAGCCCTCGTAGGTGCTGATCTTGCTAACGCCCTGCTTCTTGACCTCATCGATGCGCAGCACCGCGTGCATCGGCAGGTAACTGCGCTTGACGCCCTCGAACTCCGCCTTGATGCGCTCCTCGGTGGGATCGAGTACCACGGTCGAGCGCTCACCGAACACCAACTCCTCGATTTCGATGAAACCGAACAGGTTGCCGTGGCTGACCTTGCGGGCGTAGACCTCGTAGATCTTGCCCTGGTTGACGAACATGACCTTGTAGATATGGCTCGCGGGCATGGCTGTCATGGGTGGGGTGAAAAGTGGCGGAGAGGGTGAGATTCGAACTCACGTGCCGGGATTAACCGACCATCCGATTTCGAGTCGGCGCCGTTATGACCACTTCGGTACCTCTCCGGAGCCGGGTATTCTACCCCACATGAACCGGACCGGGACAGTTCGTCCCCTCACTTGGGCGCTGCTGGCCCTCTCCTTGCTGCTCTCGGGCTGCGATCTGCTGCGCTCGGACCGGCTGGAGGAGATACGGGCGCGCGGCGAGCTGCGGGTAGCGACGCTGAACTCCCCCACCACGTATTTCATCGGCGCCGAGGGGCCAGAGGGGCTCGAATACGAGCTCGCTGAGCGCTTTGCCACCTCGCTCGGCGTCAAACTCGTCATCGTCACGGCCCCCGATCGGGCCGGTCTGCGCGCCGCGCTCAAGGACGATCGCGCAGATCTGGCGGCGGCCCAGTTGAGTTGGAGCAGCCCCTGGCGCAGCGTCGCACTGCCCTCCGAGACCTACTCGGACTCTCCGCTGTTCTGGGTCTACAACCGCAGCAAGCCGCGCCCCAAGACCCCCGCCGAGATCGCCAAGCTGAAAATGGTGATCCTCGAGGACAGCGCCGAGTCGAACTACCTCGAATCGCGCGCGCGCA
>CAISHQ010000109.1 GCA_903885195.1 uncultured Pseudomonadota bacterium
GAAGAGGGGCACTGCCGCGGCGAAGCCCGGGAACACGTCGACGCCGAGGGCCTCGGCGCGCTGCGCCAGCATCGGCGTCAGCAGGCCGAGCGAAATGATGAAATTGCCCTCGTTGTGCTGCTGCGGCGGTGTTGGCAAGCGGATCCGCCCGGTGCGCGTCAGCAGCGAGAACTCATCGCGCTTGGCGGGGATGCAGATGCCGGGCGGCGTGTCGCGCCAGCCGGGCAGCAGCGCATCGAGTGGACCGGGCTCGAGCACGGCACCGGAGAGCGCCTGCGCACCGATCGCCGAGGCTTTCTCGAGCACACACACCGTGAGGTCAGGTTTGCGCTGCTTGAGGGAAATGGCACAGGCCAGGCCCGCGGGGCCACCGCCCACCACCAGCACGTCGTATTCCATCACGTCGCGTTCGATCGTCTCTGTCATGGGCTTGTCGTCCGTTGAGAGTTGTTGGGGCAGGTGGGTTGGGCGGATTATTTGGGTTGCATGCGGATCGCGCCGTCGAGGCGGATCGTCTCGCCATTGAGCATGGCGATTTCATAGATCGATTCGACCAGGCGCGCGTACTCGTCCGGCCGCCCAAGGCGCGCGGGGAAAGGAATCTGGCTGGCCAGCGAGGCCTGCACTTCCGGTGTCATGCCACCGACCATCGGCGTGTGGAAAATGCCGGGTGCGATGGCCACGACGCGAATGCCGAAGGCCGCGAACTCGCGGGCCATCGGCAGGGTCATGCCGGCGATGCCGGCCTTGGTCGCCGAGTAGGCGGCCTGACCGATCTGCCCCTCGAACGCAGCGACCGAGGCGGTGTGGATGATCACGCCACGCTCGCCGTCGGCATTGGGTGTGTTGCGCTGCATCAGCGCTGCAGCAGCCTTATCGCAGAGGAACGTGCCGATCAGGTTGATGTGCACGACCTTGGCAAAGAAATCGCCGGCCATCGGTCCGTTGCGACCCAGCACGCGACCCGCACCGATGACGCCTGCGCAGTTGACGAGTAAATCGATGCCGCCCATCGCGCTCGCCGCGGCGTCCATCGCGGCGTTGACTTCGCTTTCGGCCGTCACATCGCAGCGGACGTACCGCGCCGTCGCGCCGATCCGTGTGGCGGCCGCGCGACCAGGTTCATCCTGGATGTCGAGCAGCACGACCTGCGCACCGCGCGAGGCGAGATAGTCCGCAACGCCAAGACCAAGACCGGAGGCACCGCCCGTGACGACGGCGCGCGCACGGGTAATGTCCATGCTCAGAGCCTCTCGATCGCAATCGCCGTTGCTTCGCCGCCGCCGATGCACAGCGCCGCGATACCGCGGCGCAGGTTGCGCTGCACCAGCGCATGGGCGAGCGTCGCGACGATGCGGGCGCCGGTTGCTCCGATCGGGTGACCGAGTGCGCAGGCACCACCGTTGACGTTGAGCTTGTCAGCCGGAATGCCGATGTCGTGTGCAGCGGCCATGGAGACGGCCGCAAAGGCTTCGTTGACCTCGAACAGATCGACATCCGCCGCAGTCCAACCCGTCTTGGCGAGCAGTGTGCGGATGGCACCCACCGGAGCCAGCGTGAACCACTCTGGCTCCTGCGCATGGCTCGCGTAGCCAACGATGCGCGCCAGCGGCTTGAGGCCGCGCGCCGTCGCCAGGGTTTCGCTGATGAGCACCGCCGCAGCGGCGCCGTCCGAGATCGAGGAGGAACTGGCTGCCGTCACCGTGCCGTCCTTGCGGAAGGCGGGCTTCAGCTGCGGGATCTTCGCGATATCGCAGGCAAAAGGTGTTTCGTCGCGCTCGACCCGTGTTTCGCCCTTACGGCCCTTCACCGTGACGGGAACGATCTCGGCGCGGAACGCGCCATTCTCGATCGCGGCCAGCGCCCGTTGTACCGAGCGCGCGGCGAACGCGTCCTGATCGGCGCGCGTGAGGTTGTACCGGCTCGCCGTGTTCTCGGCAAAGCAGCCCATCATCTGGCCGTCCCAGGGGCTCTGTAGCCCGTCGTAGAACATGTGATCGAGAATCTCGCCGTGCCCCATCCGGTAACCGGCCCGTGCCTTGGGCAGCAGGTACGGCGCATTGCTCATCGACTCGAGGCCACCGGCAACGATCACCTCGGCTTCGCCCGCGCGGATCTGATCCGCCGCCATCATGATGGCCTTGAGGCCTGAGCCGCACATCTTGTTGATCGTTGTGGTTGGCACAGCGGCCGCGATTCCGGCGCCGAGGGCGGCTTGCCGTGCGGGCGCCTGTCCGAGTCCTGCCGGCAACACGCAGCCCATGATGACTTCCTGCACATCGCTCGCGGTGAGTCCTGAGGCTTCGAGCGCACCGCGGATCGCAGCGGCGCCCAGTTGCGGCGCAGTGACCGGAGTAAGCACACCTTGGAAAGCCCCGATCGGGGTGCGGCGCGCAGCAGCGATGACAACGGCAGGGTTCATAGACTTCCTTGGGATTCGAGCAATCGGTCTGAAGGGACCTGAACCCGAAAGTTTAAACAAGCCGCCGCGCTCAGGCGAGCAAGTCCGGCTCTCCCACGCGTTCGAGGATGGCCTGCCGGGTCCGCTGACGCAGTTCTGCGGCAGCCTGCTCTGTCGGCAGGTCAGGCGGCGGATGCAGTGCCGGCAGCAACTCGACCTCGATGCGGCCGGGACGGGGGAAGAACAGCGGGCTCGGCAGAATGTGTCGGGTGCCGCGGATCACGCAAGGCACCACCGGGCAGCGGGCGTAGGCCGCGCTCATGAACGCGCCGCTGTGGAATTTCAGCAGACCGGGCTTGCCGATGAACGTGCCCTCCGGAAAGAACAGCAGCGACTGACCGTTCGTGGCACTGCGCAGCACGCGACGCGCATCCCGTCCGCCTTTCTGCGCGTTGAAGCGCTCGACGAACTGGGTGCCGAGCCGTCGCAGCAGCAATCCGGCGAGGGGTACGTTGGCCATTTCCCGTTTGACGACATAGGCGTAGCTCTCGGGCAGCACCGCCTTGACCACGATGGCATCGATGTAGCTCGCGTGGTTGGCGGCGACCACGCATTGCCCGGGCGGCAAGTGCTGCGAACCCGTCAGGGTCAGCCGGATGAACAGCGCCTTGAGGATCAGCCGCGAGGCGACGCCCGCGATGTGGCGCCGACGGTCCATGCCCGGCACGACGACGAGCGCGACCAGTGTGACGAGCGCGATCACCAGAAAAACGGCCCAGGCGTAACTGCCGTACAGCACCCGCCCGAGGAGCATGGGCAGGCTCTCGCGGGGCGGCAGGCTGAGGTCGATGACGGGGCTTGGTTGCGGGCTGGGGTCGCTCATCACGTATCCAGATTCGACCGGCTGTATCCTTGAAGCCCCTCGCGAGAAAGTCAAACCACTCTGCTTCGGCTTTCGCTAGGATGCGGCGGCTTTCGCTAGGATGACGCCCCCACCATGGAAGGACCCACGATGACGAACCGCCTCGCCGATCTGCTGTCTCGCCGCCCGTATCTGCTGGCCGATGGGGCCACTGGCAGCAACCTGTTCGAGATGGGTCTTGTGTCAGGTGATGCGCCGGAACTGTGGAATGTCGATCACCCCGATCGCATTCGCTTGCTGCACCAGCGCTTCGTCGACGCCGGCGCCGATCTGATCCTGACCAACACCTTCGGCGGCACGCGTTATCGCCTCAAATTGCACTCGGCCGAAAATCGGGTGCGTGAACTCAATCGCGCCGCCGCGCAGCTGGCTCGCTCCGTGGCTGATGCCTCGGGTCGTGAGGTGCTCGTCGCAGGCAGCATCGGGCCGACGGGCGAGATCATGCAGCCGCTCGGACCGCTGTCTTTTGAAGATGCGCGCGCGGCCTTTGCGGAGCAGGCCGCTGCCCTCGCCGAGGGCGGGGCAGATGTCATGTGGATCGAGACGCTGTCCTCGCGCGAGGAAGTTGAAGCGGCGATTGCCGGGGCCGAGTCGACCGGTTTACCGGTGGTGAGCACCCTGTCCTTCGACACCAACGGTCGAACGATGATGTCGCTGACCCCGGCCGAACTCGCCGGCATCGCGCAGCAGCACCACCTCGCTGCCTGCGGCAGTAATTGCGGTGTCGGGCCTGCGGAGCTGGTGGCATCGGTGCTCAATCTCAGCGCGGCGGCCGATCCTTCGATGGTCATTGTGGCCAAGGCGAACTGCGGCATTCCGCAGTACGTCAACGGCGCGATCCGCTACGACGGTACGCCGGAACTCATGGCGAGTTACGTGCATCTCGCCATCGATGCCGGAGCGCGCATCATCGGCGGTTGTTGCGGAACATCGCCGGAACATCTGGCCGCGATGCGCCGCGCACTCGATGCGCACGTGCCGGGACCGCGCCCCGATGCGGCCGTGCTTGAGTCGACGCTCGGGCAGATCAGCACGGGTGCCCGCGCGCAGCTTGGCGGCAATCTCGATCGCGCAGCGGGCTCGGCGTCGGGCGCCGCGCCGCGCACGCGCCGCTCGCGCCGCACGCCCTAAGCGGCATTTGCCGGGCGCGATAGTCCAACGCGCCGCGTTCCACCGCGCTCAGCGCCAGTGCAGGTTGATGTCGGGCCGGCTCTGCGTCGCCGCCCAGCGCCGCAGTTGCCATACGGCCGGCAGGTCGGCCGGGTAGTGCTGCTGGTGGGTCTCGACGAAAAGGTACTCCACCTGAAGCGCTACGCCCGACTGCATCAGGTCATTGAGGATCTCGATCTCCGAACCCTCGATGTCCATTTTGATCAGGCGTAGGGCGGGGCCAGCGGTCGCCACGATGTCTGCGAAGGCGCGCTGCGGCACGCGGATGCCCTGACCCTGATCCATGCGTGGATCGGTAAAGCGCACCGACGAGCCGACCGAGTGACCGATCGGGTCGTCCGCGTATCCGGCCTCGCGGCGCAGCGTCACTTCGCCCGCACGTGCGCCGACCGCCGCCTGATGCAGGTGCACGTTGGGCAGACTCGCGCAGGCCGACTGCAACCTCGCGAAGGTGTCCGGGTCGGGTTCGAAGGCGTGCACCGTAGCCCCCGTGGCGGCCAGTAGTTGCGTGAATTCGCCGCGATTTGCCCCGAGGTCGAGACACACATCCCCGGGCCCGAGCAGGGCGAGGATGCGGCGAAAATCACGCTCGGCACGGCGCTTGTAGCGGCGGTCGAGCTTACGGCCCGCGGAGCGACCGATGGCGTTCGGCCAGTACTGCACTCGATCGAGCAGTGTCTGGAACAGGCCCTCAGGTCGGTAACTTGCCATGTTCCAATCCTAATGGGTTCCCCGCTTGGACTGCAAAGAATCCCCGTCAGGCGACAGTCGAAGCCAGCGCGGTATGCTTGTCCCAATGGTCCAACTTGATCCATTGATCCTGCGCTTCCTCGACGTTGCCTGGATGGAGCGCGGGCTCGCCGCGAATACTCTGGCGGCGTATCGAGCAGACCTTGCGGCCTTGCAGCAGTGGTTGCATGGCAGGGGTTCCGGTCTCGGGGAAGTCACGCGAGCGGACGTGCTCGCCTATCTCGGCGAGCGCTCGGCCAGCGGCGCAAGACCGAAGTCGACGGCCCGCCAACTGTCGGCGTTCCGCCGTTTCTTTCGCCATCAGGTGCGCGAGGGCGTGCGAACCGAGGACCCCACGGCCGAGGTGGCGATGCCGCGGCTCGGGCGCGCGTTGCCGAAATCCCTGTCCGAGAGCGATGTCGAGCGACTGCTGGCGGCGCCCGCACTCGATGTTGCGCTCGGCTTGCGCGATCGCGCCATGCTCGAGGTGCTCTACGCCACCGGGCTGCGGGTGTCGGAACTCGTCGCCCTCACGTTGCAGCAGGTCAACGTCAATCAAGGTGTGCTGCGGGTGACGGGCAAGGGCAACCGCGAGCGCCTCGTGCCGCTTGGCGCCGAGGCGATCGAGTGGCTGCAGCGTTTCACGCGGACGGCGCGCGGCGAGTTGCTGGGCGCGCGGCAGACCGACTTTTTATTTCCGACCCGACGGGCGACGCGAATGACCCGGCAGGCGTTCTGGCATCTCATCAAGCGCTACGCCCGCCTTGCCGGCATCGATAAGCCGCTCTCGCCGCACACCCTGCGGCATGCCTTCGCTACTCACCTGCTCAACCACGGCGCCGATCTGCGCGTGGTGCAGATGCTGCTGGGTCATAGCGATCTGTCGACTACGCAGATCTACACACACGTAGCCCGCGAGCGACTCAAGTCGCTACACGCGCAGCACCACCCGCGCGGCTGAAACGCCGTCGCAGGATGCTGAAACTCGGGTGCGGAGTACGGCGGGGTGCTCTGCTAGACTTTGGCTCATGAAAGCCAACCTGCTGATACTGCTGCTCGCCGGTCTTGCTGCGGCCACGGCCCTCGCCAATCCCGCGGCCAATCCCGCCGCCAAGTCCGACCCGCGGGCTGCACTCGTCAAAAAATTCCCGGGCAGCAAGCTCGAGGAGTTCAAGCCGGCGCAAATTCCTGGGCTCTTCGAATTCGCCCGCGGTGCCGACGTGCTCTACGTGACTGCGGATGGACGCTATGCCATCGATGGCGATCTCTACGATCTCAGCAACGATGCCAACCTCAGTGACCAGCGGCGTCGTGAGGCCCGGCTCGCGTTGATTGCCTCTGTGCCCGAATCGCAGATGGTGATCTTCGGGCCGGCCAAGGCAGCGCACACCGTGACGGTGTTCACCGATCTCGACTGCGGGTACTGCCGCAAGCTGCACTCGGAGATCGCCAAGTACAACGAGCTTGGAATCCGTGTGCGCTACCTGTTCTTTCCCCGCGAGGGCCCGGATTCAGAGTCCTGGGACAAGTCGGTGTCGGTGTGGTGCTCGTCGAACCGCAACGATGCACTGACGCGGGCCAAGAAGGGCGAAACCATCAAGGCGGCCAAGTGCAATCCGAACCCGGTCAAGCGCGATTACGAGTTGGGTCAGGATGTGGGCTTGCGCGGAACGCCGGCCATCGTGCTGCCGGATGGGGACATGCTGCCCGGTTACGTGCCGCCCGCGATGCTGGCGCAGCGACTCGCGCCCGCCACCAAGGCCAAGTGAGTCCCCCGGCTGACGTGCTCAGCGTTCGAGTAACTTGAGTTTCTCGGGCTTGCCGTCCCAGTCCTTGGCGTCGGCGGGTGCCTCGCGCTTCTCTGTCAGCACGGGCCACTTGCGCGCGAGTTCTGCGTTCAGCGCCTTGAAGTGCTCCTGACCCGCAGGCACTTCGTCTTCGGAGAAGATCGCCTCAGCCGGACACTCCGGCTCGCACAGGGTGCAGTCGATGCACTCATCCGGATCGATGACCAGGAAATTGGGACCTTCGTGGAAGCAGTCGACGGGACAGACCTCGACGCAATCCATGTATTTGCACTTGATGCAGTTTTCAGTGACGACGAACGTCATGGGCTACCCCGCGAAAATGGTGCGCGAACTCTAAACCGACGCGAATCTCGCCGCCAGAGTGGGCGAGCCGATCAACTGCGGCGTCGATCGAACTCGGCAAAGTAGTAACCTTCCTTGCCCGCAGAGCGGTCTTCGAGAAAGTGTTTGAGAGCGAATTCCACGCTGGCGAAGGCCAAGTCGGACCAGGGAATGTCCGCCTCACCAACGAGCTTCACATCGAGGCTCTCGGGACCCGCCCCGACGTTCGGCGAACGCAACCGAGCACGGAAGAACACGTGGACCTGATGCGCGTGCAGCACGTGCACCACGGCGAGCAGGGAGCCGATCTCCACGTCGGCGAGCGCCTCTTCGTAGGCCTCGCGGGCAGCGCCCTGCTGCAGCGTTTCGTTGTTTTCCATGAACCCGGCGGGCAAGGTCCAAAAGCCGTAGCGTGGCTCGATGGCGCGCTTGCAGACGAGGATTCGCCCCTGCTCGTCCACCGGCACGCAGCCGACGACCAGCTTGGGATTCTCGTAGTGAACCGTGCTACAGGCGGGGCAGACATGCCGTGGCAGGTGCTCCCCTTCCGGGATCCGCACCACGACCCCGGCGCCACAGTTGCTGCAATAGTTCATGGAAGCTTGTTGTTGGTGCCGGGAGAGGGAATCGAACCCACACTCCTGATTAGGGAAACGGATTTTGAGTCCGCCGCGTCTACCAGTTCCGCCATCCCGGCTTTTGCCTTGAGGTGCAAGTATACGTGAAAGCCGGCCGCGGCTTGCCTAACATGCGCCCCGTGTTAGCCACCGACTTCGATTTCGAGCTCCCCGAGGAGCTGATTGCCCAGCGGCCGCTGGCCGAGCGTGCGGCCTCGCGGCTGCTCGTTCTGGAGCGGCGCGCCGGCGCGCCCGTCGATCGACAGTTCGTCGACTTGCCTAGCCTCTTGCGGCCCGATGACCTCCTGGTATTCAACGACACGCGGGTGATCCCGGCGCGATTGCAGGGTCGCAAACCGAGCGGCGGAGCCGTGGAGATGTTGCTGGAGCGGGCCCTCGAGGGTCGTCAGGCGCTCTTGCACATGCGGGCCAGCAAGCCGCTGCGCCCCGGGCAACTGGTGCACACCGTGGGCGGTGATGTGACCGTGCTCGGTCGCGACGAGGATCTCTTTCGCGTGCAGTTGCCGGCCGAAGCGATCGAGTTTTTCACTCGATATGGCAGTGTGCCGCTGCCGCCCTACATCAGCCGCGACGCCGATCGGCAGGACGCCGAGCGTTACCAGAGCCTGCTCGCGCGCGTACCGGGTGCCGTGGCTGCGCCCACCGCGAGTCTGCACTTCGATGCGGCGTTGCTCGAGCGCCTTGCGGTACTAGGGATTTCGCGCACGACCCTGACGCTGCATGTGGGTGCCGGGACATTCCAGCCGCTGCGCACCCTGAAGATCGACGAGCACGTGATGCATGCCGAGCGTGTCGAGTTGCCCGAAGCGGCCTGCGAGGCCATCGCCCGTACGCGTGCGGCGGGCGGGCGGGTGATTGCCGTGGGCACGACGGTGGTGCGGGCGCTGGAGGCGGCCGCGGCCGAGAATGCAGCGACTGAGACGGGCGCGACGACCGACACTGGCGCGACGACCGACACTGGCGCGACGACCGACTCTGGCGCGCTGACCGCCAGCGCGGCGACCGCAGTGCTTCGGCCCTGGCGCGGCGATACGCGCATTTTCATTCGGCCGGGACACCCGTGGCGGGTCGTCGATGCGCTGATCACGAACTTCCATTTGCCGCGCTCGACGCTGCTCATGCTGGTCAGCGCCTTCGCCGGTCGTGAGCGCGTGCTTGCGGCGTACCAGCACGCGGTCCGCGAGCGCTACCGGTTTTTCAGTTACGGTGATGCCATGTTTATCGAGCGACATTCCGCCGGTGGCGAGGGCGCATGACGCTGCGCTACGAACTGCTCGGCACCGATGGGGCTGCGCGCCGCGGTCGCGTGCACGCACGCCACGGCAGTATCGAGACACCCGCCTTCATGCCGGTTGGCACCTACGGCACGGTGAAGGCAATGACGGCCGAGGAGCTCGAGGGTCTCGGCGCCGAGATCGTGCTCGGCAACACCTTCCATCTGATGCTGCGACCGGGCGCGGAGGTCATCGCCGAACTGGGCGGGTTGCACCGCTTCATGCACTGGTCGCGGCCCATCCTCACCGACTCCGGCGGTTTCCAAGTGTTCAGTCTCGCCAAGCTGCGCAAGATCAGCGAGGAGGGTGTGAAGTTCCGCTCGCCGATCGACGGCAGTGAGGTACGGCTGACACCCGAAGATTCGATGGATGTGCAGCGCGCGCTCGGCTCCGACATCGCGATGATGTTCGACGATTGCACGGCCTGGCCGGCCACCGAGACTCAGGCGCGCGCCTCCATGGAGCGCTCGATGCGCTGGGCGCGTCGCTGCCACGATCACTACTATCGGGACGGCCGCGATGCGGCCCCGGGTGATTTGTTCGGCATCGTGCAGGGCGGGATGTATCCGCAGCTGCGGCGCGAATCCCTAGAGGCCCTGATGGCCATCGACTTGCCGGGGCTCGCCGTCGGCGGCCTCGCCGTCGGGGAGCCCGAGCCCGAGCGCCTGCGCGTGCTCGAGGAGCTCGTGCCGCACATGCCGACCGATCGGCCGCGCTACCTGATGGGCGTGGGCCGACCTGAAGATATTGTTGCCGCCGTACTGCGCGGGATCGACATGTTCGACTGTGTCATGCCGACTAGACACGCACGCAATGGGCACCTCTTCACCTGCACCGGCGTCATCAATATCCGTAATGCCGTCCATCAGCGGGACCCTGGGCCGATCGACCCCGAGTGTGGGTGCTACACCTGCCGCAACTACTCGCGGGCCTACCTGCGCCATCTGGATCGCTGCAAAGAGATCTTGGGCTCGAGGCTCAACACCATCCACAACCTGTACTTCTACCTCGATCTCATGCGCCAACTGCGGGAGGCCATCAGCGAGGGGCGGGTGGCGGCCTTTGCCCGGGACTTCCTCGCCCGGAGGCAGGCGCCGGCGCCTGTGGCATAATCCGCGGCCTTTTTAGGAAGCGTTTGCCCAAGGAGCACGCGACATGAACGGACTGATTCCTGAAGCCTATGCCCAGGCCGGGGCGGCCTCGCCCGGCGGACAGCTCGCTCCCCTGTTGATGATGGTGTTGTTCATCGTCATCTTCTACTTCCTGCTGATCCGTCCGCAGCAAAAGAAAGCCAAGGAACACGCGGCCATGCTCGGCAAGCTCGCGGCGGGCGACGAAGTGGTCACGGCTGGTGGCATCCTGGGCAAGGTGGTCGCCGTGGGTGATGGTTTCGTCACCATCGAAATCGCCGAGTCGGTGCAGATCAAGGTTCAGAAGTTCCAGGTCAGCTCGCTCGTGCCGAAGGGCACTCTGAAGGGCGGTTGATCCATGCTTGAGTTCGCCCGCTGGAAGTACGTCCTCGTTGCCATCGTGATGGTGGTGGCGTCGATCTTTGCGCTGCCCAACGTCTTCGGCGAAGACGCTGCATTACAGGTGGCGCGCAAGGATCGTGCGGCGATCGCCGATGACGGACGCAAGGCCGTCGAGGAGTACCTGCGCGGGCAGGGCGTTTCGTTCTCGCGCAGCTACGTCGACGAAGGTCGGCTGATGCTGCATTTCGATGCCGTGCCGGCGCAGCTTCGAGCCCGCGACCTCGTCAACGAAAACTTCAAGACGGACTACGTGACGGCGCTGTCGTTCGCCTCGCGAGCGCCCGACTGGTTGCGCAAGATCGGCCTGCGGCCCACGCCTCTCGGTCTCGACCTGCGTGGCGGTCTGTACTTGCTTTATCAAGTCGATATCGCCGGCGCCGTCGATCAGTTGCTCGAAGTGTACGAGCAGGACGCGCGACGCGCGCTCTCGCAGCAGAACATCGCCTTCACTGACGTCATTCGTGTCACCGAGGGCAGCGAGCGGCCGAATGGCTTGCGCGTGCAGCTGCCCGTTGGCGCGGATGTGGGTCAGGTCCGTGGCGTGCTGCGTCGCTTGTGGCCTGATCTGACGATCACGAGCTTTGAGGCTTCGTCTGGCCCAATCGTCCAGCTGGTCTTGACTGCGGCGCAGATCAAGGAACGCCAGGACTATGCGATTTCGCAAAACCTCACCACGCTGCGAAATCGCGTCAACGAACTCGGTGTCTCCGAGCCCGTCGTGCAGCGGCAGGGCCTCGACCGAATCGCTGTGCAGCTGCCCGGCGTACAAAACTCCGCCGAGGTCAAGGATTTGCTCGGCAAGGTGGCGACTCTCGAATTTCGCCTCGTCGACACGCAGAACAATGTGTCGGAGGCCGTGCAACGCGGCCGCGCGCCGTTCGGCTCCAAACTTTACGATACCCGCGACGGGCTGCCGACGCTCCTAAAGCGCGACATCATCGTCACCGGCGATCAGCTCGTTGATGCGACGACCGCGGCGACGGAGCAGGGCCCCGGCGTGTCGGTGCGGCTCGATGCCTCGGGCGGCGAGGAGATGCTGCGTGCCACGCGCACCAACCTCGGCAAGCCGATGGCGGTGGTATTTATCGAGCAGCGCCGCGAGGAGATCGAGGTTGCCGGCGAGAAGGTCCAGCGCACCGTCAAGGAAGAAAAGGTCATCAACACCGCCACCATCCAGGGCGTGTTCTCGACCAACTTCCAGATCACGGGGCTGGGTGCCAATGAGGCGCGCGATCTGGCGCTGCTGCTGCGCGCCGGCGCACTGGCCGCCCCGCTCTTCGTCATCGAGGAGCGCGTCGTGGGCCCGGGTCTCGGCAAGGAGAACATCGAGAAGGGCACCTCGGCGCTGCTCATCGGCATGGCGCTGCTGTTCGTATTCATGCTGGTCTACTACAAGACCTTCGGCATCGTCGCGAATATCGTGCTGCTCGCCAATGTCATCCTCTTGGCCGCTTTGCTCACCGTATTTAAGGCGGCGTTGTCGCTGCCGGGTATCGCCGGCATCGTGCTCACCGTTGGCATGGCGGTGGATGCGAACGTGCTGATCTACGAGCGTATTCGCGAGGAAATCCGTAACGGAGTGACGCCGCAGACGGCCATCGCCAAGGGCTTCGAGAAGGCTTTCTCCGCGATCGCCGATTCGAACATCACCACGCTGATCGCCGGCATCGTGCTCTGGGCGCTCGGCACCGGTGCGATCCGCGGCTTTGCCGTAGTGCTCTCACTCGGCATCGCCACGTCGATGTTCACTTCGCTGCTCGGCAGCCGTGCTTTGCTCACGCTGATGTACGGCGGTGCGCGTCGGCCGGCCAAGCTGTCGATCTGATCGAACCTACGGGGCGTCATCATGGAATTGTTCAAGAGCAACAGCAAAATCGCGTTCATGGGCAGCCGCAAGCTGTGGTACGCCCTATCGCTCACGCTGTTTCTGGTGTCACTCGGTGCGTTGTTCACGCGCGGTTTGAATCTCGGCGTCGACTTCACGGGCGGCGTTACGGTGGAGGCGAAGTTCCCGGGTGAGGCACAGCCTGAGATCTTGCGCCGCGGTCTTGAGGCTGCGGGCTTCGAGGACGTTCAGGTGCAAAATTTCGGCTCCTCACGCGACGTGGCCATTCGACTGCCTCCTCCTGAGGGCAAGACGGCCGACCAGGTGCGGGCATCCATTGAGACGGTGCTGAGGCAGGTGGACGCGGCCGTCGTCGTGAGCCGCCTCGACGTCGTGGGGCCGCAGGTCGGGGCTGAACTGCGCAACTCGGCGGTGATTTCCCTGATTGCCACGCTCGTACTGATTTTCATCTACGTGTTCCTGCGCTTCCACGCCTGGCAACTGTCGCTGGGCGCCATCATCGCGGCGATCCACGATCCGGTGATCGTGCTCGGGTTCTTTGCGTTGACGGGCATCGTGTTCGACCTCTCGGTCGTCGCGGCTCTGCTGGCGGTCATCGGCTACTCGCTTAACGATACGGTCGTGGTGTTCGACCGGATCCGTGAACGCTTCGAGGCGAACAAGCGCTTGCAGCCCTCCGAAGTGCTCAACCAGTCGGTCAATCAGACGCTCTCGCGGACCATCATGACGAGCCTCACGACGCTCATCGTGGTGGTCGTTCTGTTGCTGCTCGGCGGGCCTGTGCTGCAGGGGTTCTCTGCAGCCCTCGTCGTCGGCATCTTGATCGGCACCTACTCGTCGATCTACATCGCCAGTGCCGTGGCGCTCGATGCGGGACTCACCGCCGAGAGCCTGTTCCCGACGCGCAAGAAGCTCGCCATCGACGACATGCCCTGACCCGATAGGGTGACGCCGCAGTAGCGGTGGGTGAGCATCCGCCCCTACAATCGGACGCATCACCTGAGGGGGGTTCTGCATGAACTGGCGTATCAAGCCGCTCGACGACATCATTGCCACCGCCGAGAAGAAGAGCCTGAAGCGCTCGCTCGGCGCCTTCCAGCTCACCATGATGGGCATCGGCGCCATCATCGGCACCGGCATCTTCGTGCTCACCGCCGAGGCTGCGCAAAAGGCCGGCCCGGGCATGATGGTCTCCTTCATCGTCGCGGGCTTCGTCTGCGCGGTCGCGGCGCTCTGCTACGCCGAGCTGTCCTCCATGGTGCCGGTCTCCGGTTCCGCCTACACCTACTCCTACGCCGTGCTCGGCGAGGCCATCGCCTGGATGGTCGGCTGGGCGCTGGTGCTCGAATTCGCGGTTGCGGCGAGCGCCGTGTCGGTCGGATGGTCCAATTACTTCGTCGGCAACATCGAACGCATGTTTGATGTCGAGTTGGCCGACACCTTCACCAAGGGCCTGTACGCCGGGGGTCTCGTCAATCTGCCGGCTGCGGTCATTGCGATGCTGGTGACGGCGCTGCTAGTCGTTGGCACGCGTGAAAGCGCGACGGTGAACGCCTTCCTCGTGCTCATCAAGGTCGCAGCGCTCGTGCTGTTCGTCGTGCTCGCCATCCCGGTGATCAACGGTGAGAACTTCGAGCCCTTCGCCCCGAACGGCTTCTTCGACTCGGGCGGACTCGGCATCGGCATCGCGGGCGCCGCGGCGTCGATTTTCTTTGCCTATGTCGGCTTCGACGCGGTGGCGACAGCGGCTGAGGAGACCAAGAACCCGCAGCGCAACATCCCGATTGGTCTCATCGGTAGCCTCGCGATCTGCACCGTGTTTTACCTGCTGGTCGCGGCGGGGGCGGTAGGCTCAATCGGCGCTCAGCCCGTGTCCGATGCCAGCGGTGTCCCGCTGTCGCCCGGCAGCGAAGCGTTCTTCGCCGCCTGCGCGCAGCCGGCGAACGTCAACCTTCTGGCCTGCAGCGACGAGCCGCTCGCTCACGTGCTCGACATGATCGGCTGGGGCAAGATCGCGCAGTTGCTCGCGCTCGCCGCCTTCCTCGCACTGCCTTCGGTTATTTTGATGATGCTCTTCGGTCAGACGCGTATTTTCTTCGTGATGGCCCGCGACGGGCTGCTGCCTTTTGGCGACACCCTCTCCAAGGTGCACCCGAAGTTCGGCACGCCCTATGTCGTGACGATGATCACGGGTGCGGCGGTCACGATTTTCGCAGCCTTCTTCCCCGTGGGCGTACTCGCCGACATCTCCAACAGCGGAACGCTATTCGCGTTCCTCACGGTGTCGGTGGGCGTGATGGTGTTGCGTCGTCGCGAGCCGAGCCGCCCGCGTCCGTTCACGACCCCGGCCATCTGGCTGGTTGGTCCGCTCGCCTTCGCGGGTTGCGCGTTCCTGCTCTTCTCGTTGCCGATGCGCACGCAGTTGACCTTCATGCTCTGGACGGGTGTTGGTCTGCTGGTGTACTTCGCCTACGGCTACCGCAAGAGCCCGCTCGCGAACAAGTGAGTCGCTGACGTCATGGCCACTGCCGCCGATCCGCAACTGGCCAACCGCATTTTGGGTGGGCTCGTCCTCGGCGCCGTGGCCGGGGCCCTCGTGCTGCTGCTCGGCGGTCCGCTGCCGTGGCTGCTCGAGGGTGCTCGTCAGCTCTCCACAGCGGTGTTCGATCCGCTCGGGCAGATTTTTCTTCGACTGCTCTTTTTCGTGGTGATGCCGCTGGTGTTCGCCTCGCTCGCCTGCGGCGTGGCGCAACTGGGTGATCTGGGTCGACTCGGGCCGCTGTCGGCGCGGACCTTCACGGTGTTCTTCTTCAACATGTCGATCGCCTGCCTGCTCGGGCTCGTGATGATGAACCTGCTGCAGCCCGGGGCTGTCATCGATGGCGACACGAAGGCTCGCCTCGTGAGCGAGTACGGCGGGGCTTCCGCGAAGCTCATCGAAAAGCAGGCCGCGCAGCCCGACATGAGTTTCTCCACCGTGGTGGACATGTTCATGCCGCGGAATCTCCTCGGCGCCATTACCGGACATGACCGCGCGATGCTCGGTGAAGTGCTGCCGTTGATCCTGTTCGCCATTCTGGTGGGTGCCGCGGCAGTGCAATTGGGTGGACGGCGACGCGAGCAGTTGCAGTCGGGACTCGAACTCGTCAGCGAGCTCATGACGGGCATAGTGCGTTTTGCGCTGCGTCTAGCGCCGTATGCGGTTCCCGCCATGATTTTTAGCGTCGTGGTGAAGGTCGGTTGGGACATCCTGCTGGCCTTGGGCTTGTTCGTGCTTGGCTGTCTGTTCGTGATGCTGCTGCATCTCTTTGGCACGATGTCGCTTTGGCTAAAGTTCTTCTCGCGCTATTCACCACTCGATTTCTGGCGGCGTATTCGACCCGTACTCGTCACTGCGTTCTCGACGAGTTCGAGCAGCGCCACGCTGCCCGCGGCGCTGGCCTCGGCGCGCGATGAACTGCAGATCCGTCCGACCACAGCCGGCTTCGTGCTGCCGCTCGGCACCACCATGAACATGGCGGGCACTGCGCTCTACGAGGGCTGCGTCGTATTGTTCGTGGCGCAAGTGTTTGGCATCGCGCTCGATCCAGGCCAGCAGGTGACGTTGCTGTTGCTTGCCGTGCTTGGCGCTGTAGCGGCAGCCGGCATCCCCGGCGGATCGCTGCCGATTATTGCGGGCCTGCTGATCACGTTCGGCATTCCGCCTGAAGGGATCGGCATCATTTTGGGCGCAGATCGCCTGCTCGACATGACCCGGACCATGGTCAACGTCGGTGCCGACATGGTGACCACGGCCGTCGTCGATTCGCTCGAGCGCAAGGTCGAAGACGCCGCATGAGTGCCGCAGGGTCGGCACGGTGGCCGTGGATTTGGCCGCTCGTTGCCTGGGTCGTCATCGGTATTGCGCTTGGCACCTCGTATGGGGCCTGGCCGCTGCTGGTCGTGGCACTCGTGGCTGTGGTGCTCGCCGCCGTGCACCATGCTGAGGTGATCGCCGAGCGCATCGGCGAACCGTTCGGCACGTTGGTTCTCGCCGTGGCCGTGACCATCATCGAGGTCGCGCTGATCGTCTCGCTCATGCTCGCCGAGACCGAGCCCAACATGCAGTTGCCGCGCGATACCGTGTTCGCGGCGGTCATGATCATCATCACGGGCATGGTCGGGCTATGTCTGTTGACCGGCGGCGTGCGCCATGGCGAGAACACTTTCGGTGAACTCGGCGTGAGCTCTGCGCTCGTCACGCTCGCGGCGCTCTCGATCCTCACGATGGTGCTGCCCAATCACACGACCACTGCGCCGGGCGCCGCCTACTCGGCGAGCCAGCTCGCGTTTGTGGCGCTGGTGTCGCTCGTGCTCTACGGCGCCTTCATCTTCGTGCAGACCGTGAAGCATCGCGATTATTTTCTGGATGCGACGCACGAGCAGATCGTCGCGGCGACTGAGCAGCATGCCGCGGTGGCGACTCGCGCCTCGATGCCCGCGACGTTGCTCGCGTTGCTCGTGTCGCTCGCCGCGGTGGTGCTGCTCGCCAAGAGTCTCGCGCCCACGCTGACGGCCGCCCTCGATGCCATCGGTGCGCCGGATGCTGCCACCGGTGTCTTCATCGCTGCGATCGTGCTGCTGCCCGAAAGTCTCGCGGCCTATCGCGCGGCGGCTTTGAACCGATTGCAGACGAGCCTGAATCTCGCACTCGGGTCCGCACTGGCCTCCATTGGTCTGACAATCCCGGTGGTTGCAGCCTTGTCGCTTGCGATGGGCTGGACGCTCGAACTCGGTCTTGGTTCGCGCGAGACCGTGCTGCTGCTGCTCGGGCTATTCGTCTGCAGCCTCTCGCTCGCCAAGGGTCGCACCATGGTGCTGCACGGGGTCGTGCACCTCGTGCTGTTTGCGGTCTATCTGTTTACGACCATCGTGCCCTAAGGCCTGCGCGGCGCGCTCAACCCTCGCGCAACGAGTCGGTGAGGTGCGGCGCGAGTAGGGTGACGAGGCCTTCGTACACGCGCGGCGAGGCGGCGATGATGTTGCCACCTTGCGTGTATTCGCCGCCTGAGAGCGTACCGACGCGGCCGCCGGCTTCTTCCACCAGCAACGACCCTGCGGCCGTATCCCAGGGTCCAAGGCCAATCTCAAAAAACCCGTCCGTACGCCCGGCTGCCACGTAGGCAAGATCGAGTGCGGCTGAGCCTGGACGACGTACGCCTGCCGTGGCGAGCATCACGTCCTTGAGCATGGCGAGATAGCTGTCGAGGTAGCGGGTGTTGGCGCGGTAGGGAAACCCCGTGCCGATCAGCGCGCCATCGAGACCGCGCAGATTGCTGACCCGCATGCGCCGATTGTCGAGATGCGCGCCGTCGCCGCGCGAGGCGGTGAAGATCTCCTGGCGCATCGGATCGTGCACGACGGCATGGTCGATGCGACCGCGTACGCGGCAGCCGATGGAGACGCAGAACTGCGGGAAGCCATGAATGAAATTCGTCGTGCCATCGAGCGGATCGATGATCCACTCGATCGGACCACTGCCCGAGGCGCCCGTTTCCTCGCCGAGAAAGGCGTGGTCCGGGTAGGCCCGACGGATCATGGCGATGATCTCAGCCTCAGCGGCCCTGTCGACTTCGGTGACGTACTCGTTACGACCCTTGGTCGACACCTCGATGGACTCGAGCCGGTTCAGGCTGCGGACGATGACGTCGGCCGCCCGGCGTGCGGCGCGCACGGCGATATTGAGTAGTGGCTGCATGCTGGCAAAGAGCGTACGAAAAGGTCGCTAGAATACCACGCGTGACACCCATCGCCGCCGACATCCGAGTAGTGCTCGTCGAAACCTCCCACCCCGGGAATATCGGGGCAGTGGCGCGCGCCATGAAAAACATGGGGCTCGATGAGCTCGTGCTGGTGCGGCCCAAGAGTTTTCCCGACCCTGAGGCCAGTGCGCGCGCATCGGGGGCGACCGACGTGCTGGAGCAGGCGCGTATCGTGGATACGGTTGAAGCGGGTATCGCCGATTGCGGTTTGGTCGTTGCGACGACGGCACGCGAACGCGACCAGAACATCCGCGTGCTTGACGTGCGTGATGGCGCTAAGCGCTTGGTCGTGGAGGCGGCGCGTGGGCCGGTGGCGCTGCTCTTTGGCAATGAGCGCACGGGTCTGACCAACAGTGAGTTGTCGCTCGCCCACATGCTGCTGCGCATTCCCGCCAATCCTCTGTACTCCTCGCTGAACCTCGCGATGGCCGTGCAGCTCGTCACCTATGAAATCTACCGCGCTCGCGGCGCGCACTACGTGCAGCCTGAGCCTGCGGTGCCGCTGGCACGTGCGGCCGACATGGAGCGGCTCTACGTGCATCTGGCCGAGGTGCTCGAGCAGATCGACTTTCGCGATCGCACCGTGAGTGGCACGAATCTCATGGAGCGGATTCGGCGTCTGTTCAATCGCGCGGAACTCGATCAGAACGAGGTCAACATTCTGCGCGGCATCCTCACGGCCGTGCAGCAGAAGCGGCGGATCGCGGGTAGCCGCGATTCGGGCTCGGCGTGAACGCGATCTATCTCGATCACGCCGCGAGTACCCCGCTCGATCCGCAGGTGATCGCTGCATTGCAGGCCGCGCTGACGGGTGAGGCCGCAGCGGGCAACCCCTCTGCGATCACGCACGCCTACGGCCGCGCTGCCGCAGCGCAGATCGAACACGCGCGCGAGCGCATCGCGGCTCTGATCGGTGCGACAGCGCGGGAGCTCGTGTTCACCTCGGGAGCCACCGAGTCGGACAATCTCGCCATCCTCGGACTCGCTCGCGGTCGCGAATCGTTTGGGCGACACCTCGTGAGTGCCCGCACGGAGCACAAGGCGGTCCTCGATGCGTGCAAGGCCCTCGCCAAGCGCGGCTTCGAGATCACCTGGCTCGAGCCGCAGCGCGATGGGCGCATCCTGCCCGAGCACGTCGCAGCGGCTTTACGACCGACAACGCAGCTCGTCTCGCTGATGCACGCCAACAACGAGACCGGTGTCGTCCAGCCTATCGGTGCGATTGCCGAACTGTGTCGGGCGCAGGGCGTGTTCTTTCACGTCGATGCGGCGCAGTCGGCCGGCAAGCTGCCGCTCGATGTCGGCGCCATGCCGATCGACTTGCTGTCCTTGTCGGCCCACAAGATGTACGGCCCCAAGGGCATTGGTGCGCTGTATGTGTCAGAACGTGTCCGGCCGTGGATCGAGCCGCTGATGTGGGGGGGTGGACAGGAGCGGGGCTTGCGGCCTGGGACCCTGCCGACCCACCAGATCGTGGCCTTCGGCGTCGCCGCCGAACTCGCCCGCCACCGGCGGCTCGAGGACTCCCGCCACTTCGATGGGCTGGCGCGGCGGTTCAAGCAGTCGCTCGAGGGACTCCCCGGTTGCCGCTATAACGATGCCGCTGGGGGTGGTGCTGCCGCGGGCGATTCCGCCGCGGGCGAGGCAGCGGTTCGCCATCTGCCCGGGCTCGTGTCGCTGAGCCTCGAGGGCGTGGAAGGGGAGAGCCTGCTCGCCGAGTTGCCGCAGCTCGCCCTCTCGAGCGGCGCAGCCTGCGATTCGGCCACCGGTGAGCCGTCCTACGTGCTGCGGGCGCAGGGCGTGCCGCGGGAGCTGGCCCAGTCGACCCTGCGCGTCAGTTTCGGGCGGGGTAACACCCTTGAGGAGGCCGAGGCTGCCGCCCGGTACATCCGGGCTGCCGTGGGCCGCTTGCGCGACGAGGATGATGCAGGCGAGCCCCCGGGCGGACCGTGGCTCCAGGGCAGCGCTGGCAGCCTTGCCGAGGGTGCCCGGATACGTTGCTTCGTGCGCCTTACGGCGGATGGTCGGCTTGCAGCGCTGCAGTTCCGGCTGGCGGCCTGCCCGCACACCCGCATGGTGGCCCGCCGCCTCGAGGCCCGGGTGGCGGCCGGACCCTGCGCCGTGACCGAGCTGGGTCAGCCCGCCGAATGGGCCGTGGACGCAGCGGTTCCGATCACGAAACTCGGACGCTTGCTGGCGGTCGAAGATGCACTGCGGCGAGCGGTCGATTCCGCTGCCGCCGCCCGCTCCCGTACAATCGAGCCCTGAGGTCACTGCATGGCGATTTCGCTAACCCCCGCTGCCGCCGATCGAGTCCGCAATTTCCTGCACGCCCGCGGGCAGGGCATCGGACTGCGTCTCGCCGTGCGCAAGACCGGTTGCTCGGGTTTCGCCTACGTCATCAATTACGCCGACGACGTTCAGCCGGCCGATGTGGTTTTCGAGGACCAGGGCGTCAAGGTGTTCGTGGACCGCGATAGCCTCTCGCTCATCGACGGCACCGAGGTCGATTTCGTCAAACAGGGTCTCAACGAGGCCTTCAAATTCCGCAACCCCAACGTCAAGGGCGAGTGCGGCTGCGGCGAGAGTTTCACGGTCTAAAAGCCCCTCTCGATGCCGTTCGGGGCGTGCGGAGGGTACACTACGCGTTTGCCCGTATCCCTTTCACACATACCGAAGGAACTGTCCCATGGCGCTGGAGCGCACTTTTTCGATCGTCAAACCCGATGGCGTGACCCGTAACCTCATCGGTGAGGTCTACCGTCGTTTCGAGCAGGCGGGGCTGCGTGTCATTGCGGCCCGCATGACCCACCTCTCGCAGAGCGAGGCTGAGGGCTTCTACGCGGTGCATCGCGAGCGCCCGTTCTTCAAGGACCTCGTCAAGTACATGACCTCCGGCCCGGTGATGCTGCAGGTGCTCGAGGGCGAGAATGCAATCGCGCGCAATCGCGAGATCATGGGCGCGACCGACCCGAAGAAGGCGGCGCCGGGCACCATCCGTGCGGACCTCGCCGAGAGCATCGAGGCGAACACGGTGCACGGCTCCGATGGTCCGGAGACGGCGGCGCAGGAAATCGCCTACTTCTTCCGTGGCATCGAGATCTGCCCCCGCGGCTGATTTGCTTCGATGAACGCTGCCGTCACGAATCCGCTAACGAACTTGCTCGGGCTGGAACGCTCCGAGCTCGAGGCGTTCGTCGGTTCGCTCGGTAGCAAGCCCTTCCGCGCGCGCCAGCTGATGAGCTGGATGTACAAGCGTGCGGAAGGGCAGTTCGAGGCGATGACCGATCTCGCGCGCGATTTTCGCGCGCAGCTTGCCACCGTCGCCGAGATCGTGACGCCCGAGATCGTCTCGCGGCATGACTCGGCGGACGGCACGCGCAAATGGCTGTTGCGGGCGGATCACGCGCAGGCCTTCGAGATGGTGTTCATCCCCGAGACTGATCGGGGCACGCTGTGCATTTCCTCGCAGGTCGGCTGTGCGCTCGACTGTGCGTTCTGCTCGACTGCGCAGCAGGGCTTCAACCGCAACCTGAGTACGGCGGAAATTGTCGGCCAGGTGTGGCTCGCGAACCGCGAGCTTGGTTTCGAAGCGGGTGGCGATCGGCGCATCACCAACGTGGTGTTCATGGGCATGGGCGAGCCGCTCGCGAATTTCCGCGCAGTCGTGCCGGCCATACGCATCCTGCTCGATGATCTCGGTTTCGATATCTCGCGCCGACGCGTGACCCTGTCGACCTCGGGGCTCGTGCCGCAGATGTACAAGCTCGCCGAAGAGGTCAATTGCGCCCTGGCGGTATCGCTTCATGCGCCGGATGACGCACTGCGCAATGAGCTCGTGCCGATCAATCGCATCCATCCGATCGCCGAGTTGCTCGAGGCTTGCTGGCACTATATCGACGAGCAAAACGGTCGCAGCGTGACGTTCGAGTACGTGATGCTCGATGGCGTCAACGATCAGCTCGAACACGCTCGCGCGCTCGCGCGCTTGATGCGCGGCCGACCGGCCAAACTGAATCTGATCCCGTTCAACCCATTTCCAGGCACGGCGTACCGTCGATCGCCGATGCCGGTGATCACGCGCTTTCGCGACGAACTCATCCAGCGCGGAGTGCTCGCTACGATTCGTCGCACCCGCGGTGATGACATCGATGCCGCGTGCGGCCAACTCGCCGGGCGTGTCAACGATCGAACCCGCGTGCGCCTCGGCGACAAACTTGCTGCGGCGATGAACGCATGAGCGGTCTTGAGTCATGAGCGAGCAGAAACAAGGCGATCTGCTGGCCGGGGCTTCGGCGTCCCCGACGCCGCCCGCGTCCCCACCGGCTGCAGCGTCCCTGGTGACTCCACCCGGTTTGATCTCCGAGGTGTCTGACGCCGATCTGAGCATTGGGCAGACGCTCGCGCGCTGGCGTGCACAGCGTGGAGAAAGCGTGTCCACCGTTGCGGCCCGCCTGCGCTGTGACACGGCCGTCATCGAGGCGCTCGAGTCGGACCGGTTCAATGATTTGGGTGCGCCAGTGTTTGCGCGCGGCCATCTGAAGCGCTACGCGGAGTTGCTCGGCGCGCCAGTCGATAACTTGCTCGAGCGCTGGAGCGTGGTGCAGCGTCAAAGCGTCGCCCCGCCTGATCTGACCTCGATGCCACGGACGCGAACCCGTAGCGTCGATACGCGCGTGTGGGGTCGCAGGCTCGGAGCCGCGGCCGTGGCGCTCGTCATCGGCCTTGCAGCGTGGTGGATCCTCAAAGGCTCGGGCACCGCAACGACAACGCCGGAACAGTTGGCCGCGCAGGCGTTGCCGCCCCCGCCCCCAGCTCCCGCGCCGTTGCCGGTGGCGCCGCCGCCCGCGGCAGCGGACGCCGCGACCGTCGAGCCGGTGGCATCCGAGGTCGTGACCCCGATCGCAGCGAGCGCACCGCCCGTCGTGGGCGAGCGCGCCCGTTTGCGGCTCGCGGCCCGCGAGGACTCCTGGGTACAGGTCGTCGACGCCACGGGTCGCCGTCTGTATTTCGGGACGCTCCGCCGCGACAACAGTGTCTCGCTCAACGGTGCAGCGCCGCTGCGCGTGCTGCTGGGGCGTGCTGATGCGACCTCGGTGGAACTTGCGGGTCGTCCCGTGACCGTGCCGAGCTCGATCATCTTCAACGCCACGGCGCATTTCACGATCGATGCCACGGGCCAAGTGCAGCGCGTCGTTGCGTCCGTCCAGCCCTGAGAATTCATTGACCATGTCGAGCATCCAAACCATCCAACCCGTCAAGGGCATGAACGACGTGCTGCCGACCGAGATCGGGCGCTGGCAGTTCCTCGAAGCGACGGCTCGCGAGTTGTTGCACGCCTATGGTTTCGACGAGATGCGCGTACCGGTGGTCGAGCAGACGGACCTTTTCAAGCGTGCCATCGGTGAGTACACGGACGTCGTCGAGAAGGAGATGTACAGCTTCGAGGACAAGGGTGGAGAACGTCTGACCCTGCGTCCCGAGGCGACCGCTGGCATGGTCCGCGCGGTCATTTCCAACGGCATGCTGCGCGGTGCGCGCCACAAGGTGTGGTGCGTCGGGCCGATGTTCCGACACGAAAAGCCGCAGAAGGGCCGTTTCCGCCAGTTTCATCAGATCGACGTCGAGGCCATCGGCTTCGAGGGTCCGGACGTCGATGCGGAACTCATCGCACTCACGGCGGCGTTCTGGCGTCGCTTGGGCATCAGCCGCGTGAGCCTGCAGCTCAACTCGCTCGGCACTGCGGAGTCTCGTCGCGAATATCGGGCGCGGCTGACCGAGTACTTTCGCGCACATCACGACTCGCTCGATGCTGACAGTCAGCGTCGGCTCGAGGGCAACCCGCTGCGCATCCTCGACAGCAAGAACCCGGCAATGCAGTCGTTGATCGCCGGTGCCCCCTTGCTCACCGACTATCTCGACGAGTCGTCGCGTGCGCACTTCGAAGGCCTTCGCGCTCTGCTCGATGCGATCGGCATTCCTTACACAGTCAACCCGCGGCTGGTCCGCGGTCTCGACTACTACTCGCGCACCGTGTTCGAGTGGGTCACCGACGCGCTCGGTGCGCAGGATGCCGTGTGCTCGGGCGGTCGTTACGACGGCCTGATCGCGCAACTCGGTGGCGATCCCACGCCGGCGATCGGCTTTGCGATGGGCGTGGAGCGGGTCGTGGCGCTCATCGAGCAGGTGGGTTCGGCCCCGGCAGCGGCACAGGCGGACGTCTACCTCGTCGCGCAAGGCGATGCACCGCTGCGTGCGGCGCTTACGCTGGCTGAGGCTTTGCGCCGGCACTTGCCGGGTCGACGCATCGAGTTCAATCTGGGCGGTGGCAACTTCAAGGCGCAGTTCCGGCGCGCGGATCGCAGTGGGGCTGCACTGGCACTCGTGCTCGGTGAGGACGAGCTCGCGCGCGGCGCGGTTCAACTCAAACCGCTGCGCGAGGGCGCAGGCAGCGCACTCGAGGCGCCCCTCGCCACGGCCGCCGAAGTGGTCGGCAACTGGTTTTCGCAGCAAGGCATATCCCGCTAAAGCACATCCCGTGAAGGAGACGCGAACGTGATCGACGATTTTTACAATGAGCAGGAACAGTGGGAACGCGTCAAGCAGTGGATGCGCGAGAACGGGCCATGGCTGGTCGCGGGCGTGCTCATTGGCCTCGGCGCACTCGCCGGTTGGCGCTGGTGGGAAGCGCGAGTGGAGCGGCTCGCGGTCGAGGCGAGCGAAGCCTACAGCGGCATCGTCAAGACGCTCGAGAGCGGTGATCGCGCCGCAGCGATCAAACAGGTCGATGAACTGCGCAGCAAGCACGGCTCCTCGGCTTATGCCGAGCAAGCGGACTTGCTCGCGGCGCGCGTGCATGTCGATGCCAACGAGTTGGGCGCCGCCAACGAACGACTGACCCGGGTGATGAACGAGAGCGATGACGTGCAGCTCGCACTCGTGGCGCGTATGCGTCTTGCGCGGGTGCAGCTTGCGCAGGGCAATGCCGATGCGGCTCTGGCGACGCTCACCGCCGTGCAACCGGGTGGTTTCTCGGCGCGTTTCGCTGAAATCCGCGGCGATGCGTTGCATGCAAAGGGTGATCTTGCCGGGGCTCTGGCCGCTTGGCGCGAGGCCGAAAAAGCCGGCACGGCGAAGAACGCCACGCCAACCGTCGATCTCGAAGGTCTGCGTCTGAAGATCGCCGACGTCGAGGCGGACGGCGTCAAGGCGCCCGAGGCCAAGGC
>CAISHQ010000110.1 GCA_903885195.1 uncultured Pseudomonadota bacterium
AGGCCGCGGGATCGTTGAAGCTCAGCGGTGCAGGAGGCGGAGACGCCGGAGCGGCGGCTGCCGGCGTGGTCGACACCGGCGATGGCGGACTGGCACCGCCGACGGGTGCCGGGGCCACTACCGGAGGCGGAGCTACTTTGACCTTTTCGACCTGTCCAAGCCGGGCTTGCAAGGCAGCGAGTTCACGCTCGGCCTGCGCCACTCGGGCCTCGAGCGACTTGAAAGCGGGATCCCTCGCAACCGCGACGGGCGGGACGACCACCGGGGCGGCTGCAGGTGCAGCGGACGCGACCGGCGTTGTCGGTGCGGCGGTCGGTTTAGCCGGGGCCAGAGTCAGCGCCGGTGCGGGCTTGGCTGCGGGTGCGGGCTTTGCCGCGGGCGCTGGCGGCGACGGCGCGGGCTTGGACATGGGCGCCGTAGGCTTAGCCGGCTCGCTCGCAGCAGGCGCGCTCACAGAGGGCGCGCTCTGGCCCCAGATGCCGAGCTGGCGACCCACCTCACGATTGGCCTCGGCGTTCGACACGGCGCGTAGCGTTGCCGCATCCGGCAGCTTCAGCGTCGAGCCCACCTTCATGTCGCCCATGCCGTTGCCGAAGGCCTCGGGATTGGCGCGATAAATGCCGAGCATCGTCTGCGCCAGCGTGGCGCCGGTGCGAGCGGACCACTCACGCGAGATCGACATCAAAGTTTCATTGCGTCGAACGGCGCGGGTGACTGCGTTGGTATCGGTGCCCATCTTGGGCACGCTTGCCGCCGGAATGATGGTCTCAGCCACGACCGGTGCACGACTCGCCGCAACCGGCGGAGCCACGGGCGCAGACGCCGCGGGTGCCGACGCCGCAGAAGGCTGAGCGACTGGCGCAGCCGGTGTTGACTCCTGCCCTGCCTCGCTCGTTGACAAGCTCGTCTGCGATTGCACCGGCGCAGGCGGTGCCGCCGGCTTTTCTTTGACGAGGACCGTATAGGCGCGCAGGGTGCGGCCGCGACCCCAATCGGCCACCATGAGGAAGCTCAGCGCCGACACGTTGATGGGATCGCTTGTGCGGACCCGAACCAGCGGCTCGCCTGACGCTGAGCGATCAAGCTGCACGGTTGCGCTCGCCATGGCCGCAGGACGGCTGCGTTCAGGCAACTGCGGTCGCAGATTCTCGAGCTCTTCAGGCTTGGCCTGCAGCACCGGAATCTCGAGATCGAGAGGCTCCCCGAGCCCGGAGAGGATCTTGGAGCGCCCGAGTTCGAGCGCAGAGGCAGGCAGCGGCGAAACCAACACCGCGGCCAACAGGGCTGTGAAGAGCGCGCGCATGGCCATCAAAGATACTCGCGGACTAGGATTTCCGCAATCTGCACGCTATTCGTGGCAGCGCCCTTGCGGATGTTGTCGGAGACGATCCAAAGGTTCAGCCCTCGCTCGTGCGAAATATCCTCGCGGATGCGCCCGACGAACACCCGATCATCGTTGGCGGCCTCGACAGCCGCCGTTGGGTAGCCACCGGGCTTGCGCGTGTCGATGACCTTCACGCCAGGGGCCGCTTCGAGAAGCTTGCGCGCCTCGGGCACGGTGAGCTTGCGCGCGGTTTCGATGTTGACGACCTCGGAGTGCCCAAAGAATACCGGTACGCGCACGGTCGTCGCGTTCACCTTGATGTCGGGGTCGGCAAAGATCTTGCGCGTCTCCCAGAACATCTTCATCTCTTCTTTGGTGTAGCCGTTGTCCTGGAACTTGTCGATTTGCGGCACGACGTTGAATGCGATCTGCGCCGCCACCACCTTGGGCTTCAGCGGACCCTTGCCGCTCATCAGCGCCACCGTCTGCTCGGCGAGTTCGTCGACGGCTTCCTTGCCTGCGCCCGACACCGACTGGTAGGTCGCCACGTTGATGCGCTCGATGCGCGCAGCGTCATGCAGCGGCTTCAGCGCCACCAGCATCTGGATGGTCGAGCAGTTGGGGTTGGCGATGATGCGCCGCTGCGTGAATTGCTTGATCGCCTCCGGGTTGACCTCGGGCACGACGAGCGGAATGTCATCGTCATAACGAAACTCGGAAGTGTTATCAATGACGACGCAGCCGGCGGCGGCAGCCTTCGGTGCGTAAAGGCGCGAGACCTCGCCACCGGCCGAGAAGAGCCCGATATCCGCCTGCGCGAAATCGAAGGTCTCGACGTCAATCACCGGAATTTTTTTGCCGTTGAACTCGACGTCCTTGCCGAGCGAGCGGTTGCTCGCGAGCGGAAAGAGCTGCTTGACCGGAAACTTTCGCTCCTCGAGCACCTTGATCATGGTGTCGCCCACGAGCCCCGTGGCCCCGAGTACCGCCACGTTCCACTGTCGATCGCTCATCCCTACTCTCCGTCCGTCGATATCTTTGATTGGGAAATATCGGGCGTCGCACAGCGCACGTCCGCGTTCTGCGCCCGGTGGCGCAGCCAATGATCCATGAGCACGATCGCGAGCATGGCCTCGGCGATCGGCGTCGCGCGCAGCCCCACGCAGGGGTCATGCCGCCCTGTGGTGATCACCTCAACGGGCTCACCCGCCACGTTGATGGTCTGCCCGGGCACCTGGATGCTCGAGGTGGGCTTAAGGGACACGTGTACGATGATGTCCTGCCCGCTCGAAATGCCGCCGAGCACACCGCCCGCATTGTTGGAGCGAAAGCCCTCAGGGGTGAGCTCGTCGCGATGTTCGCTGCCGCGCTGCTCGACCGAGTGGGTGCCCGCGCCGATCTCCACGGCCTTCACGGCATTGATGCCCATCATGGCGTAGGCGAGATCCGCATCGAGTCGATCGAACACCGGTTCACCCAGACCCGGCGGCACGCCGCGTGCGACCACCGTGACCCGCGCCCCGATCGAGTCGCCCTCGCTGCGCAACTTCCAGATGAGTGCTTCGAGCTCCGCCACTCGGGCGGGATCGGGGCAGAAAAACGGGTTGTCGTAGGCCGTGTGCGGCGCGACCGGTTCGATCTCGAGCGAACCGATCTTGCTCAGGTAGCCGTGAATCTCGATGCCGAGGCGGCTCGCCAGATATTTGCGGGCAATCGCACCGGCCGCCACGCGCATCACCGTCTCGCGTGCCGAAGAACGCCCGCCGCCGCGGTAATCGCGAAAGCCGTACTTGTGCTGGTAGGTGTAGTCGGCGTGGCCGGGGCGAAAACGATCTTTAATCTTGTCGTAGTCGCGCGAGCGCGCATCAGTGTTCTCGACGAGCAGGCCGATCGCCGTGCCCGTGGTGCGCCCCTCGAAGACGCCCGAGAGAATGCGTACCGCATCGGCCTCTTTACGCTGGCTCACGAACTGCGAGGTGCCGGTGCGACGCAGGTCGATATCGCGCGAGAAGTCCGCTTCCGAGAGCTCGAGTCCCGGCGGACAACCATCGATGACGCAACCCAAGGCCGGCCCGTGGCTCTCGCCGAAGGTCGTGACCTGAAAGAGTCGGCCTATGGTGTTACCGGACATGACGTTGCAACTGCTCGCGGGTCAACACAAACACACCGCCGCCACCGCGCTCGAACTCGAGCCAGGTAAACGGCACCCGCGGCCAGCGCCGGCGCAGCAGTGTCTCGGTGTTGCCCACCTCGACGACGAGGATGCCGCCTGGGGTGAGATGCCGCGCCGCCTGCTCCAGGATGACGCGCACCGAATCGAGACCCTGCTTGCCCGATGCGAGGGCGAGACGCGGCTCGTGCCGATACTCCGGGGGCAGCGTACGCATCTCGCGCTCCCCGACGTAGGGCGGATTGGACACGATGATATCGTACCGACGGCCTTTCAGGGCCGAGAAATGGTCGGATTCGAGCAACCGGACCCGTCGCGAGAGGCCGAGTGCCTTGCGATTTTCGCGCGCGAGCTCGAGCGCTTCGGCGGAGATGTCGGTGCCGTCGACCCGCGCACCCGGAAAGTAGTGCGCGCAGGCGAGCGCGATGCAGCCGCCGCCGGTCCCGAGATCGAGAATCCGCCGCACGCGAGCCGGATCGATCCACGGACGGAACTGCTGCTCGATCAACTCCGCGATGGGCGAGCGCGGAATCAAGGCCCGCGCATCGGTGCGTAGCGGCAGTCCCGCAAACCAAGTGACCCCGGTCAGATACACCGCAGGCTGGCGCGTGGAAATACGCAACTCGATGAGCGCGGCGTAGGCCGCCGCCTCACGAGGCTTGAGCGCCCGTGCCGCACTGCGCTCATCGAGCGGTCCGTCGCGACGCAGCACATAGGCCATCAGCGCCGCAGCGTCATCCCACGCGTTGTCGGTGCCATGACCAAAGAAGACGCCAGCTGCCTCGAGGGCGCGGGCGCCCCGACGCAGGGCCGCGAGAACGGTGGGGCTCTTGTGGGATACTTTGCGCATGGACCGTATTGTGCCACCCACCCTCAGTTTCGGCGCGCGCGCCTTCATCGCCCTGCAGCATGTCTTACCGCAGCACGCCATCTCGCGGCTCGTGCTGCGCGCGACCCGCAGCACCGCGCCCGGCTTCAAGAACGCGCTCATCCGATCGTTCATGCAGGGCTTCAAGCCCGACATGCACGATGCGCAGGAACCGAACGCGCTCGCCTACGCTTCGTTCAACGAGTTTTTCACTCGTGCCCTGCGTGCGGATGCGCGGCCGCTGCCCACGGACCCCAACGCCCTCGCCTGTCCGGTCGATGGCACAGTGAGTGAGATCGGCCCGATCGACGATAATCGGCTGCTGCAAGCCAAGGGTCGGCATTACACGCTCGAGGCGCTGCTCGCCGGTCGGACGGAGTGGGTGGAGCGCTTTCGCGGCGGGCAGTTCGCGACGATTTATCTCGCGCCCTACAACTACCACCGTATCCACATGGCCTGGGCGGGTCGCTTGCAGGAAGCGTGGTACGTGCCGGGCAAGCTTTTCAGTGTGAACCGCGTCACCGCGGATGGTGTCGCAAGTCTTTTTGCGCGCAACGAGCGCATCGCCTGTTTCTTTGAGGAGGCGGGGCTGTATCACGCGCTACTGCTGATCGGCGCTCTGAATGTCGGCAGCATGAGTACCGTGTGGCACGGCGATGTCACGCCGCGTCGGCCTCGCACCCTGACCCGGCTCGATGCACCCGCCGAGACGGGCGCGCACCTCGCCCGGGGCGCCGAAATGGGCCGCTTCAACATGGGCTCGACCGTGATCCTGCTGTTTCCGCCGGGGCGCATCGAATGGAACCCTGAGTTCGTCAGTGGCCGCATCGTGCGCATGGGCGAGACGCTGGGTCGGCGTCTGCCGTGAACTGATGCGGCGCGACGACGTCGATCGGAGCGATGACTGGCGGCCGAGCGCGCGCCGCGAACGCTTGGTACAGCGTGCGGCTCTCTTTGCCTCGATCCGCGAATTTTTTGCTGTGAGATCCGTACTCGAGGTCGATACGCCCGCCCTTGTGCGCCGCGGCGTTACGGACGTGAACCTCACTGCGATCACCGCGCGGCTCGATGATCAGGAGCTCTTCCTGCACACCTCGCCCGAGTACGCGATGAAACGCCTGCTCGCAGCCGGCAGTGGCGACATTTACCAGCTTTGCCACGCGTACCGCGCAGAAGAGCGCAGTGCGCTGCACAACCCCGAGTTCACGATGCTCGAGTGGTATCGACTCGGGTTCTCCATGGATGAGTTGATCGAGGAAGTCGCTGCACTCCTGGATACCGCGATGCAGGCCTGCGGAGCCGCACCTCGCCCCTTGCGCCGATTGCGCTACCGCGATACCTGCCTGCAGTGCTTCGGCGTGGACCCACTCGAGGCGCCGCGCGAGAAACTTGCGCAGTTGGCGCTTGAAGCGGGCCTCACCGGTGAAGCCGCGGCAAGCCTGACTCGTGATGGCTTACTCGACTATCTCGTCGGTGTGCGCTTGGGGCCAACGCTTGGCGACGACTGCTGGCTCGCGCTCACGCACTACCCGGCGTCGCAGGCCGCGCTCGCGCAGCTCGACCCTGATGACCCTGCCGTGGCGCTGCGCTTCGAGATCTATGCCGACGGCGTGGAACTGGCCAATGGTTTTCAGGAACTCGCCAACGCGGCCGAACAAGCGGAGCGCTTTGCCGCGGACAACCGTGAACGCGCCGCCCGCGGCCTGCCGCATCGCACCGCCGATGAGCGCCTGCTCGCCGCGCTG
>CAISHQ010000111.1 GCA_903885195.1 uncultured Pseudomonadota bacterium
GAGATGGCGACTGGTTCAGTCTGCCCGCGGGCAGTCGCGCCATCGAGCGGGGTCGCAGGCCGTGAAGGTTCTACTCGGCCGCGCAGGCAGCCGTCTTGTGTCCTCACCTGCGTTACGCAGCGCCGTTCGCGCCTCGCACGCTGCTCTACGCAGCGCGAGCTCACGGTCGGCGACCGTGCACGTCTTCCACGATGCGCAGGATCCCTACAGCCACCTACTCGCCGTCGTCATGCCCGCCTTCGCCAATCGATACCGGGTGCAGATCGTGGAGCACGTGGTCCCACCGCCCGATGCTGACGCGGCGCCTGAGTCACGCGCCCTCGCCGACTGGGCCCGCCGAGATGCCGCACGTCTCGCCCTGCACCATGGGCTTGCGCTGCCCACAGCGCTCCCCGCAAACCTGGCCGTCACGCCGCAGACACTGCAAGCGGGCGATGCGCTGCGACGACGCCTTGGACACTATCTCGGTGCGACGCTCTACTTCGAGGGCGAGTGGTACTGGGGGATCGATCGATTGCATTATCTCGAGGCTCGCCTCACACAGGCGGGGCTGCGCAAGGAGATCGGACACGAACCGCTGTATCCGCCGCCGCGAGTCTCCTCCGCCCACTCCGCAGCGCCCACGACGGTCGATCTCGCTCGCGCACGACGGCTGACTTTTTTCTGCTCGCTGCGCAGCCCGTACACGTATCTCGCGGTGGATCGCGTTCGCGCGCTCGCGGCGAGCTATGGCGCAACCCTTGAACTTGCGTTCGTGCTGCCGATGGTGATGCGAGGTTTGCCGGTCAACCAGGCCAAGCGGCTCTACATCGTGCGCGATGCCAAACGCGAGGCCGAGCGACTGAACTTACCCTTCGGCGATATTGCCGATCCCGTCGGACTGCCCACCGAGCGTGGGCTGGCCGTGTTGAACCACGCGATCGCCGCCGGCTGCGGCCCGGATTTCCTCGAGTCCTTCCTGCGCGGAGTGTTCGCCGAGGGTATCGACGCTGGGAGTCAGCGGGGGTTGCAGCGCATCGCACACCGCGCGGGCATGGACTGGGCAGCGGTGACTCGCGCGCTCGATGACCCCTCCTGGCGAACCCTCGCACAGCAGCACCGTGACAGAATGCAGCACCTCGGGCTTTGGGGCGTACCCTCGTTTCAGGTCGATGATCGCCCGGGGCTCTGGGGGCAGGATCGGCTCTTCATGGTCGAACAGGATCTGGCGGCAGCATGAAAAATCAAAGAATAGTCAAATGGACGGTGCTCGGCGTCGCCGTGATCGCAACCCTCGTTGCGGGCTACCAGGCGCTCGGTGGTCGAACGGGACTCGCGCTGCTCGGTGTGAAGCTTTTTCTGCGCGAGAACAATGCGCCGTTTCGGGACATTCGCTGGCAGCAAGGCCCGACCACACCCGCGCAAGCGCTCGAAAACAGACCTCCGAATATCGTGCTGATCGTGGTCGATGATCTCGGCTACGCTGACCTGACGCTGCATGGACGTGGGATCGCCGAGGGCCGCGTGCCCACGCCCAACATCGACCGCATTGCCCGCGACGGCGTTTCTTTTGATACCGCCTACTCGGGCAACGCCACCTGCGCACCCTCGCGCGCAGCGATCATGACGGGACGCTACGCCACACGGTTTGGCTTTGAATTCACGCCAACGCCCAAAGCCTTCATGAAACTCGTGATGCAGTCGGGAGCGCCGGGACGAGAGTCGCGCGCACCGATCTATCACGCCGATCGTGAAGCGAACCAACCGCGCTACGAAGACATGGGACTGCCGACGACTGAAATCACCATCGCTCGACTGCTCAAGTCGCGCGGCTACTACTCCGCCCATATCGGCAAATGGCACCTCGGCGACAGCCCGCAATTCCGCTCCTACGCACACGGCTTCGACGAGTCGCTCTCGCATCTGCACGCCGCCTCCATGTACCTGCCGACCGACGACCCGCGCGTCGTCAATGCCATACCCAAGGTCAATCCGGTCGATCGATTCCTGTGGGCTGCCGAGCCTTGGGGCGTGCGCTTCAACGACGGCGAAGTCTTCAAGCCTGATCGGTACATGACGGACTATCTGACTGATCACGCGCTGCGCGTAATCGAAAGCAATCGCAATCGACCCTTCTTCTTGTACCTCGCGTACAACGCGCCGCACACGCCGCTGCAAGCCACGCGCGAGGACTATGACGCCCTGCCGTTCATCACCGACCAGACATTGCGCGTCTACGCGGCAATGATCCGCTCGCTCGATCGAAATATCGGTCGCGTGCTGCAGGCCCTGCGCGATCAAGGCGTCGAACAAAACACCCTCGTGATCTTCACGAGCGACAACGGCGCGCCGCATTACATCGACTTGCGCGATCGCAACGCGCCGCTGCGCGGCTGGAAGGCGACCTACTTCGAAGGCGGCATCCGCGTGCCTCTGCTGATGCGCTGGCCGGCGGGGCTGCCCGCAGACCGGCGCGTCTCTGGAATGGCTGCGCATTTCGATATCTTCGCGACCATCGCGGCCGCGGCGGGTCAGCCTGTCCCGACCGATCGCCCGATCGATGGCGTCGATCTGCTGCCCTTCGCACGCGGCACGGCCACGACCCCCTCGCCGCACGAGCGCCTGTTCTGGCGTACCGAGGACTACCTGACGATGCGCGAAGGACCGTGGAAGCTGCAGGTGACGCAGCGACCGCGCAAAGACTGGCTGTACGACCTCGCGACGGACCCGGGTGAACGCAGCAATCTCGCAGCGCGCGAGCCAGACCGCGTTGTCGCCATGAAGACCGCCATCAATCGATTCAATGCAGAGCAGGCCAAGCCCATTTGGGAATCTCTCGGCTCAGCCTACGTACCGATCGACAAGATCCTCGCCGACCCACCGGCGGCGGACGACGAATATGTCTACTTCGCCAACTAATCCAGGCGCGGCGCCCGCGATCGTCATCACCGGCGCTTCGGCCGGAATCGGCCGGGCACTCGCCTGCGAGTTCGCAAAGCGTGGCTGGCGCCTCGGTCTTGCAGCCCGTCGACTTGATGCGCTTGAGGCGCTCCGTGACGAGTTGCACTCGCAACCGGCCTCGCGTGCAACACAAATCGAGTTGCTGCAACTCGACGTCGATGATGAAGACACGGTGGCGCCACGATTAACGACACTGTTCGACGCGCTCGGCTCGGTGGAGGTGGTCGTCGTCAATGCCGGCATCAACGCTCTCTCCTCGGTGGGGCGCGGCGAACTCGACACGGAGCGACGGATCCTCCGCACCAATCTGCTCGGAGCGATCGCCACCGTCGATGCCGCCGCGGCGCTGTTTATGCCGCAGCGACGCGGCCACATCGTCGCCATTGCCTCGGTGGCGGCAAAGGTCGCGGTACCGCGACAGGCCGCCTACTGCGCCAGCAAGGCGGGTCTTGCCCAGTACATGAACTCGGCGCGCATCGAGTTGTCCCGACATGGCGTCACGGTCGGCACCCTCCTGCCCGGCTTCGTCGTCACCGACATCATGCCGAACATCGGCAAATATCCCTTCGCCATCCCGGCCGACGTGGCCGCCCGCGACATGGCTCGCGCCATCATCCGCCGCCAACGTACCGCCTTTATCCCGGCGTTTCCCTGGCGCTGGGTTCATCCGCTGCTGAACCTGCTACCACCGTCGCTGTGGCGGCGACTCGGCTGACGACTACGACTCGGCTGACGACTGCGATCCCGCTGACGACCGCGGCTCAGCCGATTACCGCAACCGATTTCACAAGCGCCCACACCGGCGTGCCGGGCCCAAGGTTCAATGAATGCATCGCACGTCGCGTGACGCGCGCCAGGATCACCGTGCCTGCGCAATCGAGACGCACCAATACCTGCGACGGATGATCGTCGTTGATCACGTCGGTAATCACGGCGCGCAACTGATTCTGGATGCTCGAATCGCGCGGCTCGCGGATCGCAAGACTGACGTCACGAGCCAGCACGCGCAGGCGTACGGCTCGACCTGCCTCCCAACCCTGATCGCGAACCCACAGCGAACCGCCGGCAAAATCAACGCATGACAATTGCCACGCCTCGTCGCGCCGCGCGATCCGACCCGAGAGCAGCACACCCGCGTCCTCACCCACGATCGAGGGATTATCAACGCTCGCCAGCACCTCACCGGCGGGCCCACTCGCCTTGACTCGACCGCTGTGCAACACGAGCAGGTGGTCTGCGAGCCGAGCCACCTCTTCCATCGAATGCGTGACATACAGCATGGGCAGCGCGATCTCGTCCCGCAGGCGCTCGATCCACGGCAGGATGTCGCGCCGTCGAGCGGCATCGAGTGAGGCGAGCGGCTCATCAAGCAGCAGCAACCGCGGCTGACTCGCCAACGCACGCGCGATCGCCACACGCTGCCGCTCACCGCCCGACAAGCTATCGGCCGTGCGCTGCAGCAACGAACCGATGCCGAGCAATTCGATCACCGCGATCATCGTCTCTGAGTTGGCGGGAACTGCAGAGCGACTCAGGGCGTAGTCCAGATTCCCCTGCACGTCGAGGTGCTCGAACAGACTCGCTTCCTGGAAAACGTACCCGAGGCGACGCTGCCATGTTGGAACAAGCAGCTTTCTCTCGGAGTCCTGCCATAGCGTCTCGCCAAGCGACACTCGTCCATGCGCCTCGGTCTCGAGCCCGGCCACGCAGCGCAGCAGCGTCGTTTTACCCGAGCCCGACGCACCGAACACCGCGGTGATGCCGCGCGCAGGCAGCGCCGTCTGCACGTCGAGTACAAAACCCTCGCGCTTCAGCATCAGCTCGAGCGATAGCCCGCCGGCGACTGCGGTGGTCACAGCAGTCGCCCTGCGCGCGAGCGAATCGACGAGACGAGAAACAACACCGCAAAAGAGAACACCACCATCAAGGCAGCGAGCCAATGGGCCTCGTTGTATTGCATCGCCTCGACGTAACCATAGATCTGCGTGGAGATAACGCGCGTTTCACCGGGGATGTTTCCGCCGATCATCAGCACGACACCGAACTCACCGACCGTATGCGAAAAGCCGAGCACGCCTGCGGTCATGAGCCCCGGCCTGGCATACGGCAAAGCCACGCTGAAAAACGCATCGAGGGGCCGCGCGCCGAGTGTCGCCGCGACTTCCATGGGCCGTGCGCCCATCGACTCGAAAGCGCGCTGAATCGGCTGTACCGCAAACGGCAACGAAAAAATCACTGAGCCGAGGACGAGCCCGGCAAAAGTGAACGACAGGACGCCGAGCCCCAACGCCTGGGTCAAACGTCCGAGCGGACCCTCCGGGCCGAGCGCCACCAGCAGATAAAATCCAAGCACCGTAGGCGGCAGGACCAAAGGCAGCGTCACGAGCGCTGCAACAGAGGCGCGCAGACGCGATCTCGTGCGAGCCAACCACCATGCGATCGGTGTCGCGACGAGCAACAGGATCAGCGTGCTCACCGTGGCGAGCTTGAGCGTCAACCAAACCGCATCGAGCACCTCTCCGTCGCTCACGACCCCTCCGCCGGAAACTCGTAACCGAAACGTTGCATCACCTCGCGCGCCCGGGCGCTGCGCAAAAACTCAAGGAAGGCGACGGCTGCGGGGTTGTCTCGGCCCCGTTGCAGCAGCAGGGCATCCTGCGCAATCGCAGCATGCCATTCACGAGGCACCCGCCACATGGATCCGGCCGTCATCCGCCCATCCTGCATGACCTGCGAGAGCGCGACGAAGCCGAGCTGCGCGTTGCCTGAGGCAACGAACTGAAGGGTCTGTGCAATATTCTCACCTTGCACCAGACGGGGACGAACCTGCTCGATGAGTCCGAGGCGCCCCAGCGTCTCGATAGCCGCCTTGCCGTACGGGGCGAGAGCGGGATTGGCGATCGCCAAACGGCGCCATTCGCGACTCCGCAGCACGGCGCCCTCGCCATCGACGAGTGTCGGGTCCCGACTCCACAGCACGAGTCGCCCGGTTGCGTAGGTAAACACGTAGCCCTCGACGCCAACACCCGCAGCGCGCAACATGGCGGGCGTGGTGGTATCTCCAGCCAGAAAGACGTCGAAGGGCGCGCCATGCCGGATCTGGGCATGCAGCGCGCCCGTCGAACCGACGGCGACAATCAGCCGATGCCCGGTGGCGCTCTCGAACAACGGCACGAGGCGTTGCATAGGTCCTGCGAAGTTCGCGGCGACGGCGATGCGGGCCTCCGCGGCGGGCATCGCGGGTGCCATAACGGCCAGCATCGCCAGCCACAGCCCGCAGATCAGCACATGTTGTAGCCGTCGGCGCATCGTTGTTAATTCAAAGCCTTATTCGTTATAGTCACATTATGTTCAGTTCAGACAAAAGCACCAATTTTCATCGGAGGGTCGAGACATGAAGGGATCGTTCAATCGCACGCCGCTCACCGCGGTTGCTGCCGCAGTGGCTACCATTCTGACGGGTCCGCAGGCTGCCGCACAGGCGACAGGCGCGAACAGCGAAAATTCACTCGCGCTGCAGGAGATCGTCGTTACGGCGCGCAAGCGCGAGGAATCCTTGCAGGATGTGCCGCTGACCGTGACCGCGGTCAGCGCGGCCACCATCGAGTCGCTCGGTATCCGCGACTCGCGTGACCTTGCGCTCTACACCCCGGGCTTCTCGAACGTGTCCTCTTTCGGTCGCACGAGCACCGAACGTCCGGTCATTCGTGGCCAGTCGAACATTCTCGGCGACCCGAACGCCTCGTACTTTGTTGACGGTGTGTACCTCTCGGGAAGCACCTCAAGCACTGAAACGGCGAACCTCGAACGCATCGAAGTGATCAAAGGGCCGCAGGCGGCTCTCTACGGCCGCTCGACGTTTGCCGGCGCCATCAACTACGTCACGCGCAAGCCGTCGGACGAATTCGAAGGGAAGGTATCGGCCACCTTTGGTCAGTACGACCAGCGTGATGCCAGCGCGTATGTGTCCGGTCCGATCATCGAGGGCGTGCTGCGCTACTACGTTGCCGCATCACACACCGAGTACGGCGGCTCGTATGACAACCCGTACGATCAGCGCCATGACCTCGGTGCCGAACAGTCGGATGCCGTCACAGCCAAGCTGCAGTGGACCCCCAACGACAACATCGAGATCAACGGTCTCGTCACCTTGCAGCAGGACGATGACGGCCCGAACGCGATCGGGTTGCAGGGACGCGAGTTCAACAACTGCCAATTGACGAGCACTGCGTTGCCGCGCAGCCGCGGATACTACTGCGGCGTCGCGCTGCCGATCTCACAGCTCACCATCGGCCAGCGCTCGGACTTGTTCCCGAATCCGGGCGTCGATCGCGACCGCCTGCGCGCAGCCCTGAGTGCCAAGTTCAACTTCATGGACGGCTACGAACTCGTCTCCGTCAGCGGCTACAGTAAAGAGGACTACCACATCGAAATCGACGTGAGCTACGCCGGTTACGATGCGTTCGGCCTGCTCGATTCGGCTGCGCTGACCCCGCCGGCTGCCGGCGCTGCGGGCGATGGCGCTCGGCAGTTCCGCAACAAGGGTTCCTTCTGGCGCCTGCAGGACGAGGTTCGCGAGGACTTCTCGCAGGAACTTCGTCTGCGTTCGCCGTCTGACCGCGCCTTGCGCTGGACACTCGGCGCCTACTTCTACAAGCAGAGCGACGACTTCACGCGTGAAGACAAGGTCACCCCGGACGGTCGCATCGTACCGAACGGCGCCGCGGCGATCGCGTACCGTGACGTGGAAAACGAGGCCATCTTTGGTGGGCTCGAATACGACTTCAACGATCAGTGGACCGCGACGGCCGAGTTCCGTCACGCCAAGGACACCAAGAAACAGGTTGGTGCCCAGTACACCACGACGCCGGTGGCCGCCTCGCGCTGCGCGGCGGGTGGCGACGGCATCCAGATCAGCACCTCGCCGACCACGGGTTGCGTGATTTCGTCCGGCGTACGCGTTCAGACGGCGCCCTTTGCCGGCACCTTCACGAGTGACAAGCCGCGCTTCACCTTGCGTTACAAGATGACGCCGGACATCACGTTCTTCGCCAACTATGCCGAAGGCAACAAGCCGGGTGGCTTCAACTCCGCCACGGTCATCCCGTTGCTCGAGGCGATCGGCAAGACCGCGGCGTACGACGAAGAAGAGTCGGAAAACTTTGAGGTCGGTGGCAAGTTCCGCCTGCTCGATGGTCGGGTGTTCGCCTCCTTGACCTACTTCGATACCAAGCTCTTCAACCAGCAGCTGACCCAGAACATCGTGGGGCTCAATGCGGCCGGTGCCGTGATCGCGAACTCGTACATTGAGAACGTCGGCAAGACCAACTCCTCAGGTATCGAGCTCGAAGTCACCGCGCGTCTCACCGAACGCCTCGATCTGAGCCTGGGCGGCGCCTACGTCGATGCCAAGATCAAGGAGTACGTGAACCAGGACCAGGCGGATCTCTACAGCAACCGCCCTGCCAGCGCATTCAGCGTCATCTCGGCAACGAACCCCGGCGGCTGCGGAACGCTGACCGGCACCGCCGCGGCCAACGCGGCCGCCTGTCTCGCGCTGCGCAACCTCGACAACGCGCAGTTCGGCAGCGTCGCTGGCAAGCGCACGCCGCGCTCGCCGGAGTACAACGGCTACGCGATCCTCAAGTACACCATGCCGTTGACCGGTGACATGGACTTGTCACTGGGTGGCGATGTCGTGTACGAAAGCTCGAAGTTCGCGCAGGTCCACAACCTCATTGAGACGGGTGCCCGCACCTACTTCAATGCGCGCATCGGAGTCGAGACGGACACCTGGTCGGTGGCGCTGTGGGGCAAGAACCTCGGTGACGACGACACGGGTCTCGATATCCTGCGATACATCGATTCGCGGAATATCGCTTCACCGTCCACCCGTGGATTCGCGATCACTCTGCCGCGGCCGCGACAGGTTGGCATCACGGCGAACTACAAGTTCTGAGCCTAGGGCGGCGTCAGTGAACGGGCTACCCGAAGTCCTATGAAGGTACCCCGGCTGCCGCCGCCCATCTTGTGGCGGTGATCAGACCGCAAGTTGAGCGCAGTGTTGACCCATGAGCCCCCGCGGTTATTGCGGGGGCATCGACCGGCGGCAGTGACTGCACTGCCGTCGGTGGGGGCGCCGAGATAACTCGGTCGATAGCAGTCCTCCACCCACTCCCACACGTTGCCGTGCATGTCGTGCAGGCCAAAAGCGTTGGCCTCCCGCGTACCCACGGGATTGATGTGCCCGCCCGAGTTCCCCGAGAACCAGGCATACCGCCCGAGTTCGGCGGGATCATCACCGAATGAAAACAGCGCGTCGCTCCCCGCACGCGCGGCGTATTCCCACTCCGCCTCGGTGGGCAGGCGATACAGGCGACCGCTCTTGGCCGACAACCGACGCAGGAATTCCTGTGCGTCGTACCACGACACCGTCTCGACGGGCAGACGACCGTCACCAGTCACATAGTCGCTGGGATTCTCTCCCATCAACGCCTGCCACTCATCCTGCGTCACCTCGAACTTGCCAATGGCAAACGAGCTAACCGTCACTTGGCGTCGCGGCGTTTCGTCGGGCTCGGGGTTGAACGCCAACTGCGGGTTGGGCTTGCCGCCCATCATGAATGAGCCTGATGGCACCACCACCATCTGCGGGCAGCCCTCGCAGTCGGTGAACGAGTTGTCGGCGGCATGCGCGGCCTGAGTCGGCAGCAACACGCTCAGCGCGGGCAGGACAATGACAGCAATCGATTTGGCACGAGTGATCATGGTTGCATCATAATTCAGTCGATGACGTTCGCCGCACTGCCCCGTTGCACGCTCACATTCACCGCACTGACGCTGGCGTGCCTGTTCGATGTGGCGCATGCCGCGCAACCCTTGAGTACGTTTCGCGACTGCCCCACCTGTCCGGAGATGGTGATCCTTCCGGCATCAGCGGCCTTCGCAATCGGCAAATATGAGATTACCCAGGCGGAGTGGTTCGCCGTGACGGGAGAGCGGCCCGCGGAGTTTCAAGGCGACCGCTTGCCCGTCGAGACCATCTCCTGGCGCGATGCCCAGCGCTTCGTCGAGCAGCTCGCGGCGAAAACCGGTCGTCCGTATCGACTGCCCACCGAGGCCGAATGGGAATACGCCGCGCGTGCGAGTAGCACCACCCCGTACCATTTCGGCGACGCGGTCGCCGAACTCGATCAGCACGCCTGGTTCATCGACAACGCCGAGGAGACCACCCACCCGGTGGGCAGCAAGCGGCCGAACGCCTGGGGACTCCACGACATGCACGGCAACGTCTGGGAGTGGACCACCGCCTGTGACGAGAAAAAGCGCAGCCCGTACATTCGCGATTGCCACCGCCGCTATCGCGGGGGCTCGATTGCCAACAAGGCCTCGAGCCTGCGTATCACGCACATCCAGTCAGGTGGTGTCGGCGATCGGTACTTTGCGTTGGGCTTGCGCGTTGCGCTCAGCCTCGATCAGCCCTAACGCAACTTCGGATAAGGCACGAAACTGCGTTCACTCTTGACCGTGGCGGGCGGCAAGGGGAAGCGCACTTGCTCCGGCAACTTCGGCTCCACCTGCACTTCGTAACCGGTGATGCGCTCCATGGGTTCGCCCTGCTCTACCCAGCGCTCCATCAGCGTCAGCGAGTCGAAATGTCGCCCCTCCGGAATACCCGAGGTGCAGTGCATCTCACCGGGGATCATGTACAGGCGAAAAAACTCCTGCGCTGCATCGACGCTACCGGCCTCGGCAACCAGTCGATCGTAATACCGCAGCGGATACGTTCCTGGCATCGCCGATTCGTTCCAGCCGTGAAGCACGAGAATTTTTCCGCCGCGCGACTTGAACGCCCGATAGTCCGTGCCATCCGCCGTCAACTGAGCCTCGGCCTTGGCAAAGCGCGACATGGGCCATGCAAGATCGAACTGCGACAACTCGAACCCAGGGTTGGCGCCTGAGGGAGACAGCAGATAGCGCATGATCTCGGCCGCAAAGCGCTCGTAGCGCGGCTCCACCCCAAAGAATGCCGGTGACCAGCGCAATTCCGAACCCGGCGCCATGCCGGGATGGATGGACCGCCCCGCCGTGTCGACGGGCCCCGCATACATTTTCTTTGCCACCGCGACCTTCTGCGCCGAGAGGCAGTCCGCGGCACTCGA
>CAISHQ010000112.1 GCA_903885195.1 uncultured Pseudomonadota bacterium
GTGCGAGCACTTTGGCGGTCGTCACGGTCGGCTGTCGGTAGCCTTGATCGAGCGCAGCGGAGGCGCGCTGGCGGACCGACTCGAGGTGCTGCGCGAAACCTTGCAAGCGCTCGAGGCCCCGTTGGTAGTCTTCGGCGGTGTTGAACGGTGCGCCGGCCCCAGAGACGTAGTCAGGCAGTTCGACATGCAGTCCGCTCATGGAGTCGAGGGGCGTCGCCAGTGCCAGTTGTACGAGCCCGCTCTCGTGACGGCGGACAATTTCACTGGCGCTGAAGTTCAATACGTCGCGGGCAATCTGTTCCGTCGGGCCGAGTCGGTTGCGGTCGATGCCCTCGAGCGCCCGCAGATCAGCCCGGGCCTGTGCGAGTTGCCGTTGCAACGTGCTGTCGGCGAGCGGATCGACGAACGCAGGCGAACCCGCAGGCACCGCTGCGCGCGGCAGTGGGTCGAGCAAGGCGTTGGCCGCTTCGCTGTCGGCAATCAGTCGGCGCAAGCGCAGTCCGAGTTGCTCGTCGGCGGAGCCGGCGGCGGCAGCGCCGCCTTCGGCCGATCCGCTGATGGCGGGCCAAAGCGGTTGGCTCGCGAGGACCAGCAGGCCTTGCAAGGTGGCTCGACGCAAAGAATTGATGCTCATGCAGACTCCAGTGGACCATCGACGACCGTCGTGCCCTCATGCTCCGTCAAGGCACGGAATTTCTCACTCAGATGTTGGGTGATCGGGCCCACCTCGCCGTGGCCGATGCGCCGCCCATCGATGCGAATTACCGCAGCCAGCTCTCCCATCGTGCCGGTGCAAAACACTTCGTCGGCTCGATAGAACTCCGCGAGCGACAGATCGGTGATCTCGTGGGGGACACCGTGACTGCGACACAGTTCGAGCACGGTGGCCCGCGTGATGCCCTCCGGGCAGGCCACCGTGCGCGGCGTACGAACCATGCCGCCTGCGACCGCGAACAGATGCGTGGCATTGGTCTCGGCCACGAAACCATTCATATCGAGCATGACGGCATCGTCCGCCCCTGCGGCGTTGGCTTCAATCTTGGCGAGGATCGACTGCAGTAAATTGTTGTGATGGATCTTTGGATCGAGGCAGTCAGGTGGAAAACGTCTCACGCTGCTCGTAACGAGCGTCAGGCCACCTTTCGAGTACACCGGCGCCTTGTGCTCGGCCAGCACGATCAGGGTCGGCCCCGACTGGTTGAGTCGCGGATCCATGCCGGAGGTGATTTTCACGCCTCGCGTCAGCGTCAGTCGGATGTGCACGCCATCGAACATCTTGTTGGCCTCGAGCGTGTGGCGGATCTGCTGCGTGATTTCCTCGTGACTCGGAATGCTCTCGAACGCCAGGGCCAGAGCTGAATTGCGCAGACGATCGAGATGTTCGGTGAGGCGGAAAATCCGCCCGCGGTAGAGGCGTAGACCCTCCCATACGGCATCGCCGCCCTGCACGGCGGAGTCGAAGGGCGACACGGCAGCCTCGTCGCGGTGCGTCAGGCGTCCGTTGACGTTGACGATGAGATGGCGATTGCGTTCGTTGAAAGCTTGCAGCACGGCGGCTCCTGCTTTGAATCAGCTCGGGACTGCGCGCAGCGCGTGCGCGCGCAGGTAATCGTACATGGGTCGGACCGTTCGCTCGACGGCGAGCAGGGCCGCGGGCAATTCACCGCGACTCGGCGCACTGCGCACGAACCCGGTCGAGCGCTCGACTTGGTCGTACCAGTATTTCGCCCAGATGCCGTCGGTGGTGCGTCGGCCCGGCGGCCAACGCAACATCGAGGGCTGAAAATCGATGCCGAGCCGATCGCACAGGGCGCTGAGCAGAGCGCGCGGATCTTCGAGCAGATCCGCCGCATCAATGACGGGCGGGATCTGTCCCGTCGTCGCGCGCACCCGATCGAAGATCTCCACCTGTTGCGGCAATCCCGTGTCTTCCGGCCGGATATGCGCGAGCTTCTGATCGAGCGAGCGCAACATGTCGGCGGGGTCTCGCAACAGGAACGCGTGCTGCAGACCCTGCAACCAGTCGCGTCCCATGTTGGGCAGCAGGTGATGCGACATGTGCTTTTGATAGAAAACCCGCACGCCCGCGCTCAGTGGCTCATGCAGCGCCTGGGCGACGCGTTGCCAGTCGTTATCCTGATGCGCCAGCACTTCCTCACGCCCGGGGTGATCGAGTCCGGTGTGTCTCAGGTAGTGGGCGTAGAACGGCTCGTCGATCACGACACTGTCGTTACGGTTGCCGAACGATCGCATCAAGGCCGTGGAGACGTTGCGCGGTCCGGACCACATGGCGATGCGGATGTCGGGCAGGGCAGTCATGGCGCCCTCATGGTACGCGCAGCCATGGGCTTCGGCATAATGCATCGGCTCCGCTTGTCCGCAACGCAAAGGGGAAACACATGCTGCATCGACTGGTACTTCTTGGGCTTGCTGCGCTCGGCCTCGGCGCGCCTGTCGCTCTTGCGAGCGAACCGGCGGCACTGCGACCGATCACGCATGAGGACCTGTGGTTGATGCGGCGCGTCGGCGCCCCCGTACCCAGTCCCGATGGGCGCTGGGCCGTGGTCTCCGTGCTCGAACCCTCGTACGACGAAAAGTCGCAAGTGTCGGATCTCTTCCTCGTGCCCACCGACGGCAGCGCGCCGCCCCGCCGGCTCACCTCCACCGAGGGTGGCGAAAGCGGAGTCGAGTGGAGCCCCGATAGTCAGCGCCTGGTGTTCTCCGCCCGGCGTGAGGGCGATGAGTCGGCGCAGTTGTATCTGCTCGACCTGCGCGGTGGGGAGGCGCGACGCCTGACCAGCCTCGTCAACGGCGCTCGGGCTCCGGAGTTCTCGCCCGATGGACGTCGTCTGGTGTTCTCGAGCAGTGATTATCCTGGCGCTCGCAGCGAGGAAGACAACCGACGGCTCGCTGGCGAGCGCAAGGCGCGCAAATGGAACGCGCGGATCTACGACGGTTTTCCCATCCGCAATTGGGATCGATGGATCGATGAACGCAAGGCGCGACTGCTCGTGCTGGAACTGGATCCCTACGGGGTCCCGGTTGGGGAGCCGCGGGAGTTGCTGCGTGGCACAAAGCTCGTGGCGTTGCCAGGCTTTGCCGGTCGAGTCGGTGATTCGGGCGAGACGCTCGAGGCGGTGTGGACAGCGGATGGTGCGGGCCTCGTGTTCGTCGCCAGCACCGACCGGAGTACAGCGGCCTATCGGTTTACCTCCACGCAGCTGTGGTGGGTGAGCGCCTCGGGGGGCGAGCCGCGTCGACTGACGAGTGCGCCGGATTCATGGGCGCAACCGACCTTTACGGCGGATGGCCGCCAACTGCTTGCCGCGCTCGAGCGCAGCACGGGCAAGGCGTACGTCAAGACCGAACTCGTCGCGCTCGAGTGGCGTTCGCCTGCAGCGCTTGCCGCGGATGCCGAGATCACTTTGAAAGTGACTCCGCTCACCCGGCAGCTCGATCGCTCGGTGACTTCGTTCGCACCCACGGCCGATTCGCGGCAGGTGTATTTCCTTGCCGAGGAGGCGGGGCACGAGACGCTGTTTGCGGCGCCGCTGCGCGGGTCGGGTACGGCGCAACGCGTGATCGAGATGAAGGAGGGCGTGTATTCGAATCTCGCCATCGCCCAAGGGGCAAAGTCGGCGGTACTGCTGGCCACCTTCGACAGTGCCACGAAGCCGCCCGAAGTGGTGCGGCTCGATCCGGCGCGCGCCGCGCACTCGCTGTTGACCCAGTTCAACCTCGATCGCGTGCGGGGGATCGACCTGCCGCCGGTCAAGCATTTCTGGTTCACCAGCCGCAAGGGTCGCTCCATCCACAACATGCTGGTGCTGCCGCCCGGTTTCGATGCGAGCAAGAAGTACCCGCTGTTCGTGGTCATCCATGGCGGACCGCATACGATGTTCCGCGACCAGTGGTTCCTGCGTTGGAACTACCATCTCTTGGCGGCGCCGGGCTACGTGGTACTGCTCACCAACTACAGCGGGTCGACCGGTTTCGGCGAGGCGGCGGCGCAAACCATCCAGGGTGATCCGTTGCGTACGGCTGGCGAGGAGATCAACGAGGCCGCCGATGTGGCCTTGCGCGATAACCCCTTCATCGACGGCAGCCGTCAGTGCGCTGGCGGGGCCAGCTATGGCGGCCATCTGGCCAACTGGCTGCAGGCCACCACGACCCGTTATCGCTGTCTGATCAGCCATGCGGGCCTCGTCAATCTCGAATCGCAGTGGGGCACAAGCGATACGGTGTACGGTCGCGAGGTCAACAATGGCGGGCCGGTCTGGGAGCAGGGCCCGGTGTGGCGCGAGCAGAATCCGATCCGCTACGCCGCGCAGTTCAAGACCCCAACCTTGGTGACCATCGGCGAGCAGGACTTCCGTGTGCCGCTCAACAACTCCCTCGAGTACTGGACCGTGCTGCAGCGTCAGCAGGTGCCGAGCCGACTCGTGGTATTCCCCGATGAGAACCACTGGGTTCTGAAGGGGGAGAATAGCCGCCTGTTCTACGCGGAGATTCACGGCTGGCTTGCTCGCTGGCTTGAGGTTCCTGCGAAGTAGGCCGGCGGGGTTTGTACCTCGGACCGGATTCCTTTATGATTGCGCCCCCGCGCGGCTCCTCGGGCCGTGTGGGGGCGCAGTTGGTTACAAGCAAATGCGCGTATGTGCTTGATGTGTAAGCCCCCCGAGGGGCTTTTCTTTTTTGGGCCCCTGGCCGGGGCGGGATGAGTCAGCGGGGGGCCCTAGGGGCCCTTTTTCGTTCCCGGACGGCGCGGGGTGTGTGAGCGAATGGCAACTTCGTCGGCAGTGCGAGATCGGCTGATCGGAATGCTCGAGCCTCTGGTCGAGCAGCTCGGTTACGAGCTCGTCGATATCGAGTGGGCGTCGGCGCCGCGATCGGGCGTGCTGCGCATCTACCTCGATCAGCCGGTCGGCCACGGTGGCCACATCGGCATCGAGGACTGCGAGACGGTCAGCCGCGAAGTGTCGGCACGACTCGACGTCGAGGATCCGCTGCCGGGGGCGTACACCCTCGAGGTGTCCTCGCCGGGGTTCGATCGGGTGCTGCGCAAGCCTGCGCACTTCGAGCGCTTCGTCGGCCAGCGCGTGTGGGTGGAGTTGCAAGTGCCGAGGGACGGGCGGCGCCGGTATACCGGGACGCTCGCCAAGGTGTCGGATCGAGGCGTAGAGCTCGAGGTCGACGGACAAACAGTGCAGGTGGCTTTCGCCGATATCGGCAAGGCTCGACTGGTGGCGTGAAGGGGATAGACGATGAGCAAGGAAATCATGATGGTGGTCGATGCCGTCTCGAACGAGAAGGGCGTCGATAAGGAAGTGATCTTCGAGGCCCTCGAGGCCGCGTTGGCATCGGCGACTCGCAAGAAGCATGGCGAGGAGTGGGATGTGCGCGTGGCGATCAACCGCAAGAGCGGTGACTACGACACCTTTCGGCGCTGGAAAGTGTTTGCCGATGACTCGAAGGAACTGGAAGTTCCCGACCGGGAGCTGCGTCTCGAAGATGCGCTCGATGTAAACCCGGCGGCACTCGTCGGCGGTTTCGTCGAGGAGCCCATCGAGTCGGTCGCCTTCGGCCGCATCGCGGCGCAGCAGGCCAAGCAGGTCATCGTGCAGAAGGTCCGCGAGGCCGAGCGCGCGCAGGTCGTCGATGCGTACAAGGATCGCGTCGGGCAGCTCGTCAGCGGCGTCGTCAAGCGCGTCGATCGCAATGGCATTTACGTCGATCTCGGCGGTAACGCCGAGGGTTTTGTGTCGCGCACCGACATGATCGTGCGCGAGCAGGTCAAGCCGCAGGATCGTATCAAGGCCTTCCTCAAGGAAGTGCGCCCGGAGCCCCGCGGTCCGCAATTGTTCCTCACGCGCTCGGCACCCGAGTTCCTGATCGAGCTCTTCAAGCTCGAGGTGCCCGAAGTGGGTCAGGGCCTGATCCAGATCCTCGGCGCTGCCCGTGATCCCGGCATTCGCGCCAAGATCGCCGTGCGCAGCAACGATCCGCGCATCGACCCCGTCGGTGCCTGCGTCGGCATGCGCGGCTCGCGCGTGCAGGCGGTGTCCAACGAAATCGCCGGTGAGCGCGTGGACATCATCCCGCACGACGAGAACCCGGCGCAGTTCGTGATCAATGCGATGTCGCCCGCAGAAGTCATTTCCATCGTGGTCGACGAAGACTCGCACAGCATGGATATCGCCGTCGCCGAGGACAAGTTGTCGCAGGCGATTGGTCGCGGCGGGCAGAACATCCGTCTGGCGAGCCAGCTCACGGGCTGGGAGCTGAACGTGATGACCGAGACGGATGCCGAGGCGAAGAGCGAGTCCGAAGCGCGAGCCCTCGTCGAGAACTTCATGAAGCAGCTCGACGTCGACGAGGACGTGGCCACCATTCTCGTCCAGGAGGGTTTCTCCACGGTCGAGGAAATCGCGTACGTGCCGCAGGCCGAGCTCAACGCCATCGAAGAGTTCAATGAAGACATCGTCAAAGAATTGCGCAGTCGCGCCCGCGATGTGTTGCTGACGCAGGCGATCGCCAGCGAAGAGAGCATCGAGTCGCAATTGCCGGCCGATGACCTGCTGCTGCTCGAGGGCATGCAGCCGGATCTCGCGCTGGCGCTGGCGCGTCGCGGCGTTCGAACCCGCGAAGATCTTGCCGAGCAGGCCGTCGATGACCTGCTCGATATTCAGGGACTGTCGGCCGAAGAGGCTGGCAAGCTCATCATGAAGGCGCGCGAGCACTGGTTCGCGCCCGGTCACGGCTGAGAGGCCCGAAGGATCAGACATGGCAGATGTAACCGTTGCCCAATTCGCCGAGGTGCTGAAGGTGCCGGTCGACAAGCTGCTCGTGCAGCTTGAGCAGGCCGGCATCAAAGTCAGCGGCCCAACCGATCGCATCAGCGACGAGGCCAAGCTTGAACTGCTGTCGCACTTGCGTCGCAGTCACGGCCAGTCCAATGAGGACGCCGGCGCTACCGCGGCGCCGCGCAAGATCACGCTGCAGCGAAAGCAGCAGAGCGAGATCAAGCTGGCCGGTGCCGCGGGTCGCGCTCGTACGGTCAACGTTGAGGTGCGCGTCAAGCGAACCTACGTGAAGCGCGACGTGCTCGAAGAGCAGTCGAAGGTCGGTACCGAGGACAGCGAAGCGAAGAAGCGTGAGCTCGAGGAGGCCGCCCAACTCGAGCGCGAGCGCATCGATAACGAGCGCCGCGAAGCTGAGCGGATGGAAGCCGAGAATCGGCGCCGCGTCGAGGAAGAGGCGGCTGCACGCAAGGCTGCTGAGGAAGCTCGCCGCGCGGCAGAGCAGCGCGATCGCGAACAGGCCGAAGCCGAGAAGAATCAGCGTGGTCGTGGCGCGCGCACCGAACCTGCGGCGCCGACCCCGGCCGATGCGCGTCCGGCGAAGGCGGCCACCGCGACGGAGGCTGATCGAGACCGGCGTACCAAGTATGGTCGCGAGGAGCTGCACGTCAGCACCGACGCAAGTTCGCGCCTGAAGAAAAAGAAGAAGGTTCGCGAGCGCAAGGCGCCGTTCGGCGTGGAAGTGCGCCATGGTTTCGAACTGCCGACTGCGCCTGTGGTGCGCGAGGTAGCGATCGGCGAGACCATCACGCCGCAGGAACTCGCGCAGAAGATGGCGGTCAAGGCGACCGAAGTCATCAAGACCATGATGAACATGGGCGTGATGGCGACCATCAATCAGCCGATCGATCAGGATACGGCCGTGCTCGTCGTCGAGGAGATGGGGCACACCGCGAAGATTCTCAAGGAAAACCAGCTTGAGAGCGATTTGCAGGTTGCGGACGGCGAAACGCTCGAAATTATGCCGCGCGCGCCGGTGGTGACCGTGATGGGCCACGTCGATCACGGCAAGACGTCCTTGCTCGACTACATCCGCAAGACCAAGGTGGCCTCGGGCGAAGCCGGTGGCATCACGCAGCACATCGGTGCGTATCACGTGCAGACACCGAAGGGCGGCGTCACCTTCCTCGATACCCCGGGTCACGCGGCCTTCACGGCCATGCGTGCGCGTGGTGCAAGGGCAACCGACGTAGTGGTGCTTGTTGTCGCGGCCGATGACGGTGTCATGCCGCAGACCATCGAGGCGATCCAGCACGCCCGCGCCGCCGGGGTGCCGATCGTCGTGGCCGTCAACAAGATCGACAAGGGCAGCGCCGATCCCGATCGCGTCCGTACGGAGCTCTCCAAGCAGGAGGTCATCCCTGAGGAGTGGGGCGGCGATACGATTTTCGTCAACGTGTCGGCCTACACCGGGCAGGGCATTGATGCCTTGCTCGACGCGATCCTGCTGCAGGCCGAAGTGCTCGAACTCGCGGCCCCGCTCGGCGGTCTCGCCTCGGGCCTCATCATCGAAGCGAGCATGGAAAAGGGCCGTGGTGCCGTGGCGACCGTGCTCGTCAAGAAGGGCACGCTGCGTCTCGGCGATCCGATTATCGCCGGCCAGGAATTCGGACGCGTGCGCGCCATGTTCGACGAGAGCGGCAAGTCGGTCACCGAGGCCAAGCCCTCGATGCCGGTGCTGGTGCTCGGTCTCTCGGGCGCGCCGAACGCGGGCGATGAGATCCTCGCCGTCGAGAGCGAGCGTAAAGCGCGTGAAGTGGCCCTCTACCGTCAGGGCAAGTTCCGCGACGTGAAGCTCGCCAAGCAGGCGGCTGCAGTGGGCGATGTGTTCTCGCAGATGACCGAAGAAAAAGCCGGCGTCATCGGCGTGCTCATCAAGGCGGACGTGCAGGGCAGTGCCGAGGCGCTGCGCGATGCACTCGGCAAGCTCTCGACCGACGAGGTGCAGGTCAAGGTCGTCGCGAGCGGCGTCGGCGGCATCACTGCGTCGGACGTGCAGCTGGCAGCAGCTTCCAAGGCCATGGTCCTCGGCTTCAACGTGCGTGCCGATGGTGGCGCACGCGATGCAGTCAAGGAAACCGGTGTCGAGGTCCGCTACTTCTCGATCATTTACGAAGCCATCGACGACATCAAGCAGCGCATGAGCGGCTTGTTGGCGCCGGAGGTTCGCGAGCAGATCGTCGGTACCGCACAGGTTCGCGATGTGTTCCGCTCGAGCAAGTTTGGCGTCGTGGCCGGTTGCCTCGTCATCGAGGGCTCGGTCAAGCGCAACAATCCGATCCGCGTGCTGCGCGACAACGTGGTGATTTTCGAAGGTGCGCTGGAATCGCTGCGCCGCTTCAAGGACGACGTTGGCGAAGTGCGTGCCGGTACCGAGTGCGGCATCGGCGTGAAGAACTACCAGGACGTGCGCGTCGGCGATCAGATCGAGTGCTACGCGCGGGTGGAGGTCGCCCGGGCCATCGCCTGATGGCGTACCCGGTCGTCCTCCCGTCATGGCGAACTCGGCGCGACAGCAACGCATCGGAGCGGAACTGCAGAAGGTTCTCGCTGAGTTGATCGCCCGCGAGGTCAAGGATCCGCGCGTGGGCAGCGTCACGGTCACGGCCGTCAAGGTTGCGCCGGACATGAGCTCCGCGAAGGTGCTGTTCGTGCCCTTCGGGGGCAAGCATCCCGCCGAAGACGTCCAAGCAGGGCTCACGCGGGCGGCGGGTTTCCTGCGTGGCGAGGTCGGGCGGCGGCTGTCGCTGCGGCATGCGCCGAAACTGGAATTCGAATACGACGAAACGCTCGAACGGGCTGACCACCTGACTCGCCTGATCGATCGGGCCATTCACGGCAAGGGCCCTACGGGCGGGCAAGATTGATCGACGGTGTCTTGCTGCTCGACAAGCCACTCGGCTTGTCCTCGACGGCGGCTGGCCTTCGGGTACGGCGCTTGTTGGGTGCTGCCAAGGCGGGTCATGTCGGCAGCCTCGATCCGCTCGCCACCGGCATGCTGCCCATTTGTCTCGGCGAAGCCACCAAGCTCGCCGGTGAAATCCTCGATGGGGACAAGGTGTACCGGTTTCGCGTCCGGCTGGGTCGCCGCACATCGACCGGAGACGTCGAGGGCGAGGTGACCGAGACCGCACCGGTGCCGATGCTCGAACGCACTGCGGTCGAAGCCGTGTTGCGCGGATTTATCGGCGAGCACATGCAGGTGCCGCCGATGTACTCGGCCATCAAGCAGGCGGGTCAGCCCCTCTACAAGCTCGCCCGGGCGGGCGTAACGGTTGAGCGTGCACCGCGGCGAGTCCGGATTGAACGGTTGGAGATGCTGGCCCTGGAGCCCGAGGCCCTCGAGCTGCAGGTGGAGTGCGGTAAGGGTACCTATGTTCGGGTACTCGCCGAGGACATCGCCGCCGCGCTCGGGACCGTGGGTCACGTGGAGTTGCTGCGACGCCAGAGCGTGCAGCCTTTCCCGGCCGAGCGCATGGTGACGCTCGAGGCCCTGCAAGCGGCCCTCGAGGCAGGGCAGCCACTGCCGTTGATCAGCCCGAGCGAAGCGGTCGGTCATCTGCCGATGGTGACGCTCGCGGCGGCGGAGGCACGCCGCCTGCAGCAGGGACAGACCGTCTCCGCCGCGGCTGCCACGCGCGCTGCACCTCTCGCGTTGGGCGGGTCTGCGTCCGAGTCGGAGGCCACCGTGCGCGTGCTCGGTCCGCAGGGTCAGTTCCTCGGTTTGGGGCGTCTGTTGAGCGATGGCCGATTGGCGCCGAAACGGCTTGTCGCACAACCCCTCAGCGAGTAGAATGCGCGGCCTTCAATAGGGTCGTAACTACCAAGTTTTTAAAGGGTTTTTCAGAATGCCTCTCAGCACAGAGAAAAAAAGCGGAGTGATCTCTCAGTTCCGCCGTGAAGCCAATGACACCGGATCGCCGGAAGTCCAGATTGCCTTGCTCTCCGAGCGCATCAGCGGTCTCGGTCAGCATTTCGCCTCGCATGCAGGAGACCACTCCTCGCGTCGCGGCCTCGTGAAACTCGTCAACCAGCGTCGCAAACTCCTCGATTACCTCAAGGCTCGTCAGCCGCAGAAGTATCAGGACGTCGTCGAACGCCTCGGACTGCGCCGCTAAGCCGTCCGGTTGCAAAGGCCGCGACTCGGACGAGCGCGGCCTTTGTGTTTTCCATCCCCATTTTTTTCGAGGTTTCCCGCGTGGCTGCATTCAAGAAAACATTCCAGTACGGTCCCCACACCATGACGCTCGAGACGGGCGAGGTGGCTCGGCAGGCCAACGCCGCCGTCATCGTCAGCCTGGGCGACACGGTCGTGCTGTGCACGGCGGTTGCTGCCAAGTCGGCGGCGCCGGGTCGCGACTTCTTTCCGCTCACCGTCAACTATCAGGAAAAGACCTACGCCGCCGGGCGCATCCCGGGAGGTTTTTTCAAGCGTGAAGGTCGTCCCACCGAAAAGGAAACGCTGACCTCGCGCCTGATCGATCGGCCGATTCGTCCGCTTTTCCCTGATGGTTTCTACAACGAGGTCCAGGTTGTCGCCACGGTGGTTTCGCTCGATCCGCAGATCGACGCCGATATCCCGGCGATGGTCGGTGCCTCGGCGGCGCTTGCCTTGTCGGGCGTGCCCTTCAACGGACCGATCGGTGCGGCGCGCGTCGGTTACCGGGATGGCAAGTATCTGTTGAACCCGGACGCCAAAGACGTCAAGACGTCGGCACTCAACCTCGTCGTCGCCGGTACGCGCGATGGCGTGATGATGGTCGAGTCCGAAGCGAACTGCCTCTCCGAAGAAGTGATGCTGGGCTCGGTTGTGTTTGGTCACGAGCAGATGCAGGTGGCCATCAACGCCATCAACGAACTCGTCAAGGAGTGCGGCAAGCCGCGCTGGGAGTGGTCGCTGAACGCGGCCACGGTCGAAGTCGAGCAGGCGGTCAAGGCGGCCGCGCACGATTCGCTCGCCGAGGCCTATCGCATCACCGAGAAGCAGTCGCGCTATGCGCGCGTCGGCGAAATCAAGAAGGCGGTGATCGAGCAACTCTCGGGCGGTGAAGCGCCCAAGTACTCCGCCGATCAGGTCGACGGTCAGCTCTTCAAGCTCGAGAGCAACATCGTCCGTGAGCGCATCCTCAACGGCGAGCCGCGCATCGACGGTCGTGATTCCACCACAGTGCGTCCGATCACCATCAAGGTGGGCGTGCTGCCGCGTACTCACGGGTCGGCGCTCTTCACCCGCGGTGAGACGCAGGCGCTCGTGGTCACGACGCTCGGCACGGGTCGCGATGCACAGATCATCGATGCGCTTGAAGGCGAGCGTCGCGAGCCGTTCATGCTGCACTACAACTTCCCGCCGTTCTCGGTGGGCGAGACCGGCATGATGTCGGGTCCGAAGCGCCGCGAGATCGGCCACGGCAACCTCGCGCGTCGCGGCGTCAATGCCGTAATGCCCGATATGGAGAAGTTCCCGTACGTCGTGCGCGTCGTGTCGGAAATCCTCGAGTCCAACGGCTCATCGTCGATGGCTTCGGTCTGCGGCGCTTCGCTCGCCATGATGGATGCCGGCGTGCCGCTCAAGGCGCCGGTCGCGGGCGTTGCCATGGGTCTCGTGCTCGAGGGCAAGCGTTACAAGGTCATCACTGACATCCTGGGTGACGAAGATCATCTCGGCGACATGGACTTCAAGGTCGCGGGAACCAAGGACGGCGTTACCACGCTGCAGATGGACATCAAGGTCGAGGGCATTACGCCCGAGATCATGCAGGTTGCACTCGAGCAGGCGAAGGCCGGCCGTCTGCACATCCTCGGCGAAATGAACAAGGTGCTCTCGTCACCGCGCGAGAAGATGTCCGAGTGGGCGCCTTCCATCATCACCCTGAAGATCGACCCGGAGAAGATCCGCGACGTGATCGGCAAGGGCGGTGCGGTGATTCGCCAGATCACGGAGGAGACGGGCACCACCATCGACATCGAGAACGACGGTACGGTGAAGATCGCCTCCGTCAACGGTACGGCCGGTCGCGAGGCGCAGGCGCGAATCGAACTCATCACGGCCGACGTCGAAGTGGGTCGGGTGTATGAGGGTCGGGTGGCGCGGCTGATGGACTTCGGCGCGTTCGTCACCATCCTGCCGGGTCGCGATGGTCTCGTGCACATCTCGCAGATTTCCAACGAGCGTGTGGAGCGTGTCTCCGACAGTCTCAAGGAAGGCGATGTCGTCAAGGTGAAGGTGCTCGAAGTCGACCGTCAGGGTCGCGTGCGCCTGTCCATGAAGGACGTCGAAGCGCGCTAAGTCGCAGTAAGTCTTCAGGAGCCGAGCGGGAGACGGATCTCCCGCTCGCCTTTGAATCTCTCGGGTTGCCACGCTGCAGCCGCCGCCCTCAAGAGTTCGCGGGGCTCGCTGATTCCGATCGGCGGGCTAGGCTGTCTCAGCTGATGGAGTGCGTCGCGAAGCGTCTGCACCGCATTCTGACCTTCGAGCCGCACGGAGTGGCGGGTCTTGGCCAGTTTCTGTCCATCCGCTTCGACTACGAGCGGCAAATGCAGGTATCGCGGAACCGGCAGCTTGAGCGCCTTCAGCAATCCCAGTTGCCACGGGGTGCTGTCGAGCAGGTCGGCGCCGCGAACTACATCCGTGACGCCTTGATCGGCATCGTCGATCACCACCGCAAGCTGGTAGGCCAATACGCCATCGCGGCGGCGCACGATCACATCGCGGTGCACCATCGGGTCGAAGCGAACTTCGCCGAGACTTCGGTCCTGGATGCTTGCAGGGTCGAGGACGCTGAGGTCGGCGCGCAGCGCCGAGTCACGGGGATCGCAACGACGCCTGCGGCACTCACCGACACAGCAGGTTTCACCCTCGGCCGCCAACTGCCGGCGGCTGCACTGGCAGTGGAATAGGGGGATGCGTCGCTGAAGCTGGGTCAGCGCGTGCTGGTAGCGCTCGAGTCGGCTGCTTTGGCGCCAGGGCGGTTGCGGCCACTCGAAACCGAATGCCGTCAACGTAGCCAGAATCGAGGCTTCCGAGTCGGCCCGCACCCGCGCGACATCGAGATCCTCGATGCGCAGCAGCCACTGACCGTCCGGTGATGATTTGGCATCGAGCCAACTGCCGAGCGCCGCAATCAGCGAGCCGCGATGCAGTTCGCCCGTGGGGGAGGGTGCAAAGCGGCCCACCGACCCCATGTGTCGGACTCAGCGGTAGCGGTCGTCGCGGTCGCCGTACTGCTTCTCGCGCCGCTCGCGGCGCTCCTGGGCTTCGAGGCTCAGCGTCGCCACCGGCCGGGCCTCGAGGCGCTTGACGCCGATCTCTTCGCCCGTCTCCAAGCAGTAGCCGTACGAGCCGTCTTCGATGCGCTGCAGGGCTTCTTCGATCTTGCGAATCAGCTTGCGTTCGCGGTCGCGCGTGCGCAGCTCGAGGCTGAACTCCTCTTCCTGCGTGGCACGATCGTTCGGGTCCGGGAAATTGGCCGCTTCGTCTTTCATGTGCGAGACCGTGCGGTCGACTTCGCGCATCAGATCCCGCTTCCAGCTCTCAAGAATGGTGCGGAAGTGATCGAGCTGCTCGCGGCTCATGTACTGTTCGCCGCGCTTGACGATGTACGGCTGGACGTTGCGAGGCCCGGACAGCAAGTTGCCGTCCTCGCCCTCGTCGTTGTCCTGCGGTACCTCGACCGGCCGCGGATTCACGCGGACGTAGGTCGCGACGACCTCGCGCTCGGGCGCCTTGCTGGGAGTCTTGGTCTGCTTGCCCGTTGTGGCAGAGGCCGCAACCGGTGCCGCGGCGGCAGAGGTCTTCTCCGGCTTGGCGGCAGACTTGCCCGCCGCAGCCGTCGGTTTGGCGGCCCCAGCCTTGGGCGCAGCCGATGGCGACTTGGTTGCCGGCGAGGTCTTGGTTGCGACAGGGGCTTTGGTGGCGGGTTTCTTTGCGGCGGTCACGGTGCTCTTCGCGGGTGCTTTGGGCGCGACCGCCTTGCCCGAGGGCTTGGCAGCGCGCTTTTCCGGAGCGACTGGACGCTGTCCAGCCGCGGGGGATTTGTGGGATTTGGCAGCCTTGACTGCAGGTTTCTTTGCCGACATCAGGCGCTCCTCTTTAAGTCAAGGCGCTCTGCGGGACGCGCGAGGATACCGTCAAAGAAGCGTTCAGGGAAGGGTGATGTCAGGTTGCGGAACCCAGCCCGGCTGACGACGGGTGGCGACCACGGTCGTGTAGACGCCACCGCGGACGTTGAAGCGCGCCGACAGCTTCATGTAGCGCGGCGCCGTGACAGCGGCCAGGGCGTCGGCGATCTCATTGGTGACCGCCTCGTGAAAGGCCCCACGATCCCGGAACGACCAGATATAGAGCTTCAGCGACTTCAACTCGACGCAGCGCTGGTCTGGCACGTACTCGAGTTCCAGCGTGGCGAAATCCGGCTGACCGGTCTTCGGGCACAGGCAGGTGAACTCCGGCAAGGTCATGCGGATGGTGTAGTCGATCTCCGGCTTGGGGTTCGGAAACGTGTCGAGTTGCGTGGTCGGTTGGGAGGGCATGTGAGGTGTCGCAAGGAGGGCGTTACTGGGCCGGATAATTTACACTAGCGGACAGTCGGCGGGCATTCCGCCGTGGAGAAATTTCCAAGCGATGCGTCTCACCAAAATCAAGCTGGCGGGCTTCAAGTCCTTCGTGGATCCGACCACAGTGTCCTTCCCCAGCAATCTCACCGGTGTCGTTGGCCCCAACGGCTGCGGCAAATCCAACGTCATCGACGCCGTCCGTTGGGTGATGGGCGAATTGTCCGCCAAGCACCTGCGCGGCGAGTCGATGGCTGACGTCGTGTTCAATGGCTCGAGCGCGCGCAAGCCTGTGGGCAAGGCGTCGGTCGAGCTCGTGTTCGACAACTCCGACGGCAAGATTTCCGGCAACTATGCCGCATTCGCCGAGGTGTCTCTGCGGCGCGAAGTCTCGCGTGACGGGTCGAGCGCGTACTACATCAATGGTGCGCGCTGCCGTCGCAAGGACATCACGCAGTTGTTCCTCGGTACCGGGCTCGGTTCGCGCAGTTACGCGATCATCGAGCAGGGCATGATCTCGCGCCTGATCGAAGCGAAGTCCGACGACATGCGGGCCTTCGTCGAGGAGGCCGCCGGCATCTCCAAGTACAAGGAGCGCCGCAAGGAGACGGAAAGCCGCATCGCCGATACGCGCGAAAATCTGGAGCGATTGCAGGACCTGCGTGACGAAATCGACAAGCAGATCCGACATCTGCAGCGTCAAGCGGCCACCGCCCGCCGATATCAGACGCTGAAGGAACAGGAGCGGCGGTTGACTGCTGAACTGCTGGCACTGCGTCTGCGGGATCTCGACAGCGGCGCCGAGGTGCACGATTCGGCCGTACGTGAACGCGAGCTCGCCATGCAGGCCGCGCTCGCGGATTTGCGCTCGGCGGAGGCGGCCATCGAGACGCAACGCCAGTTCCATGGTGAGCAGACTGAGGTCGTCTCGCAGATCCAAGGCCGCTACTACGCGGTGGGCGCGGACATCTCGCGCACGGAGCAGCAGATCCAGTTCGCGCGTGAGACGCGTGATCGCAAGCGCAACGATCTTGACCAGTCGCGTCTGACCCTGGAGTCGCTCGCGGCACAGATCGCCCGCGACGAGCAGGAACTCGTGCAGATCCGCGAGGAGCTCGCACGGCTCGCTCCCGAGCTCGAGCAGGCGCAGGCGACTGAGCGTGGCGCCGCAGCGGGTCTCGAGGGCGCCGAGACGGCGCAGTCCCATTGGCAGCAGCAGTGGGAGATTTTCAATCACGACGTGGGTGCAGCGAATCAGACCGTGCAGGTCGAGCGCGCCCGCATCGAGCAGTTAGAGAATCAATTGCGTCGCTTGCGCACGCAGCGCGATCGGCTGGACGTCGAGCGCGATGCGCTGGTGGCCCAGGAAAGCCAGGGTCAGTTGTTCGAACTGGGCGAACGGGAATCGCAGGCCCGCAGCACCGCCGAGGAACTGGCGCGTGGTCTCGCAGCAGCCCTTGCCGATGTTCAGCGACTGCGCGGCGAACAGTTTGCCGCAGAGGAGCGGCTCGAGGGTGTGCGGTCAGACCGGGAACGGGCGCGTGCCGAAGTGATGTCGGTGGAGGCGCTGCAACGCGCCGCCCTCGGCCAGGCCGACGCCCGAGCGGGCGAGTGGCTGCGTTCAGCCGGCTTGTCGTCGCGGCCTCGCGTCGCCGAGGCCATCGTGGTGGACCCTAGCTACGAGCGTGCGGTGGAGACGGTACTAGGCGATTACCTCGAGGCGGTCTGCGTCGACGGACTCGATGAACTCGCCGATTCGCTAGGCCGCGTCGAAGGCACGAACGTCGCCATCTTCGAGCATTCGGCGGGTGGCATTGCCTCGGCTGAGGGCAGTCTGGCCAGCAAGGTCACGGGACCGGATTCGGTGCGCGAGTGGCTTGCCCCCGTGCGCGTCGCTGCAAGTCTGGGCGAAGCGCTCGTGCTGCGACGGACGCTGCAGGCGGGTGAGTCGGTCGTTACGCGCAGCGGCGAGTGGCTCGGTCGTGGCTGGATTCGCGTCGCACGCGGTGGCGATGATCATGCCGGCGTGCTTGAACGCGAGCAGCGCCTCAAAACCCTGCGTGGCGAATTCGCACAAGCCGAAGCTCGCGTGCGCGACAGCGAGGCGGCGTTGCAGGCAGCCCGCACGGCACTGACGGTGGCCGAGGGGTCGCGAGACACCGTGCAGGGACGCATCCAGCAGGCGCATCGGCAGCACGCCGATCTGCTTGGTCAGCTCGAGGCCTCGCGCGCCCGGGCGCAGGAGTCGACGCTGCGGCGCGAGCGGCTGGAAGAAGAGTCGGCCGAGGTGGCTCGCGAGATCGGCGTGGCTGAGGAGGCGATCACTCGAGCGCGGGGCGAACTCGAGCGTGGTCTTGTCCGCGTGGGCGATCTCGATGCGCGTCGACCCGAACTCGATGCGGCACGTGAGCAGGCGCGCGACGAGCTCACCCGTGCCCGCGCTGCGGCGCAGGCCGCGCAGCTTGCGGCGCGCGATCTGCTCGTCCGGGCCGAGGGTCGTCGCACTGCTCAGTCGTCCATGGGCGTAGGCTTGCAGCGCGCGGCCGAGCAGCGTGGTGCGTTGCAGTCGCGGGCCGCGCAGCTCGAGATGGAACTCGCCGGCGGCGAGTCGCCCATCCTTGAACTGCAGGGCGTACTCGATGGTCTGCTGTCCCGACGCCTCGAGGTGGAGGGTGATTTGGCACAAGCTCGGCGCGTCCTCGAACAAGCCGACGCGGAGTTGCGCTCGCTCGATGAGCGGCGGCAAGCGGCTGAGCGGCGTGTGGGCGAGGCGCGCGAGGCCATGGAAGAAGCGAAGCTCGCCGCCCAGGAAACTCGCGTTCGACGTGAGTCGATCGCCGAGCAGTTCGCTGCCACGCAGTTCGTGCTCACCGAAGTGCTGCAAACACTCGCCGAGGGTGCAGAAGTACCAGCCTGGGAGACGCAGTTGGGCGAGGTTCGCGCCGACATCGAGCGACTCGGGCAGGTCAATCTCGCGGCCATCGACGAGTTGAAAGAGAACACGGAGCGCAAGGAATACCTCGATCGCCAGCACGCCGACCTCACTTCGGCGCTCGACACGCTCGAGGAGGCGATGCACAAGATCGACAAGGAAACTCGGACCCGCTTCGAGGATACCTTCAACAAGATCAACGCGGGTCTGCAGGAAAAATTCCCGCGGCTGTTCGGCGGCGGTCACGCCTATCTCGAACTGGTCGGCGAGGATCCTCTGGCGGCCGGTGTATCGGTGATGGCGCGCCCGCCGGGCAAGCGCAACGTGACGATTTCGCAGCTCTCGGGCGGTGAGAAGGCACTCACTGCGGTGGCGCTCGTGTTCTCAATCTTCGATCTGAACCCCGCGCCGTTCTGTCTGCTCGACGAAGTCGATGCGCCGCTCGACGAAAATAACGTCGGTCGTTTCTGCGACATCGTGCGCGAGATGGCCAAGCAGGTGCAGTTCATCTTCATCACACACAACAAGGTCACGATGGAGCTGGCATCGCAATTGCTCGGCGTCACCATGAATGAGCCCGGCGTGTCGCGTCTGGTGGCAGTCGATGTCGACGAGGCCGTCCGCCTCGCAGCGAGCTGAGTCTGATGGACGGGGTGTTGCAAGCGCTCGGCGGAGACTTGCGGCTGTCCTTGCTGCTGCTTGGCGGTCTGCTCGTGCTCGGGATCGTCGTTTGGGAGCTGGTTCAGCGACGACGCGCGCGCCGCGCGGATGCCGTTCACCGCGCAGGCCCCCTCGGTCAGCCGCGTGAGCCCACGACGGAGTTTTCGGCCGCGACGTCCGACGATCCGCTGTTCGCATCCCGGCCTCAGCCGTCGCGACGTGGCGAGGAGCGTCGAGAGCCTACGCTCGGGATGGCGGACATGCCGATCCGCGAGCGCATTCCGGATCCTCCGTTGGTCGATCTCGAGTCGGCCCGCAGCATCGATGCGCGTGGTGGCACCATTCCGGTGGTGGAGTCGGTGCCGATGGCCACAGAGACGGCGTCGGCCGCCGTCGAACCCGCTGCAGTGGCAGCCGGACCCACTGCGGCCGGACCCACTGCGGCCGAGCCAAGCGGCGCCGAGCCAACCGCCGCCGGCTCAGACGCAGCCGGCAGTGATAGCTCTGCCACGCCACGCGTCGAGTGGCCCTCTGAAGAGCAGCGAGTCATCGTCAGCCTGCGTGTGGTGGCCCGCAACGGCGAGCGTTTCACGGGCGCAAGTCTGCGGCAGGCTCTGCTCGGGGAGGGCTTCGTCCACGGTGACATGGAGATTTTCCATCGCGCTCAGGGCGATGGACAGGTCATCCTGAGCGCCGCGAGCCTGACGCGGCCCGGTAGCTTCGATCTGGCCACCATGGATTCGGGACTCTACCTTGGTTTGAATCTGTTCGCCGTGTTGCCCGGGCCACTCGCCGGCAAGGACACGGTCGATAAATTGCTGACGGCAGGTCACACCTTGGCGCGTCGCCTACGCGGCGAGTTGCTCGATGGGCGTGGCGAAGCGCTGAGCGAGGCGCGCCTCGCCGACATGCGGCGCGAGGCCGCAACCGCCGACCCACGCTAAGTTATGGACACGGCAACCGCCGCCGAGGCTGAGTTGCAGCGGCGCTTCGCTGAACTGCGGCGCGAGATCGAGCAACACAACTACCGCTACTACATCCTCGATGAGCCGCAAGTGCCGGACGCCGAGTACGACCGGCTCATGCAGCAACTGCGCGAGTTGGAGGCGGCACATCCAGAGTGGGTGACGGTCGACTCGCCGACGCAGCGCGTCGGCACGGCGCCGGCCGACGAGTTCGCCGAGGTGCGCCATCGCGTGCCGATGCTGTCGCTCGACAACGCGTTTACCGCCGACGATGTACTGAATTTTGATCGACGGGTACGTGAGCGTCTCGGACGTGAGGGCGCTGTGCGCTACTCGGCCGAGCCCAAGCTCGATGGGCTCGCAATCTCGGTGATTTTCGAGCACGGTGTTTTCGTGCGTGCCGCGACGCGCGGCGATGGCGCGACCGGTGAAGATGTCACGTCGAACGTGCGCACCATCCGCTCGATGCCGCTACGGCTGCGCGGCGCCGTACCCGCCCTCGTGGAGGCGCGCGGCGAAGTCTTCATGCCGGTCGCCGGTTTCGAGCGACTCAACGCCGAGGCGGCAGCTCGAGGTGAGAAGACGTTCGTCAACCCGCGCAATGCTGCGGCGGGCAGTCTGCGGCAACTCGACCCGCAGGTGACGGCCACTCGACCGCTGGAAATTTTCTTTTATGGTCTCGGTGCTCAGGAGGGTCTCGATCTTCCTGTTAGGCACAGCGAGATTCTCGCGCTACTTGCGGAGTGGGGGCTGCGCGTCTGTGCCGAGACAAGGGTGGTCGAGGGCGCCGAGGGTTGCCTTGACTATTACCGCCAGATCGGCGCACGTCGCGCCTCACTCGCGTATCAGATCGACGGTGTGGTCTACAAGGTCGACGAGCTTGCCGCGCAGGCCACACTCGGTTTCGTCGCGCGCGCACCGCGCTGGGCTGTAGCGCACAAGTTCCCGGCCGAGGAGGCTCTGACTCGGCTGCGCGATGTGGAGTTTCAGGTCGGACGAACCGGAGCGCTGACACCGGTCGCGAGACTCGAGCCGGTGTTCGTGGGCGGCGTCACCGTCAGCAATGCCACCTTGCACAACATGGACGAGGTGCTGCGCAAGGATGTGCGTATCGGCGATACCGTAGTCGTGCGCCGCGCGGGTGACGTCATCCCCGAAGTAGCGCGGGTCATGCTCGAGCGTCGACCGGCGGATGCACGGCCAATCGTGATGCCTGCGGCCTGTCCCGTTTGCGCCTCGCCCGTGCAACGCGAGGGCGACGAGGCCGTGGCGCGCTGCACCGGCGGCTATCGATGCAGCGCGCAGCGTAAGGAGCGGCTGCGACATTTTGCTTCGCGTCGCGCGCTCGACATCGAGGGGCTTGGCGAGAAGTTGGTCGAACAGCTGGTCGATGCGGGTCTTGCGCAGTCACCCGCGGATATCTTTGTGCTCTCGCAGCAGTCACTCGCGGAGCTTGACCGTATGGGCGAGAAGAGTGCCGATAATCTCTTGCGCGCCATCGAGCGAGCCAAGCACACCACGTTCGCACGCTTCCTGTTCGCGCTCGGCATCCGCGACGTGGGCGAGGCGACGGCAGCAAATCTCGCGGCCCACTTTGGTTCGCTCGAGGCGTTGATGCAGGCCGATCTGCATCGGGTACAGCAGGCGCCGGACGTGGGGCCCGTGATCGCAGCGCGGGTGGTGGAGTTCTTCGCCGACCCTGCCAATCGCGAAGTGCTCGAGCGTCTGCAGGCAGCGGGAGTCAATTGGCCTGCACCCCGTGTGATCGCGGCGGACGGGGCTCCGCTCGCGGGTCTGACTTTCGTGCTCACTGGGACGCTCGAATCCATGGCGCGCGAAGCAGCCGAGGATGCGTTGCGTGCCCTAGGGGCGAAGGCGAGCGGCAGCGTCTCTGCGAAAACGAGTTATCTCATCGCCGGGCGGGATGCCGGATCGAAGCTGCGCAAGGCGAGCGATCTTGGAGTGCCGATCCTCGATGAGGCCGCACTGCAGCGCGTTCTGGAAACAAAACGGCCGCCGACCTGAGGCCGGCGGCCGTCGTTCTGTGCCGCTAACGCGGCTGGATCAGATTTTCTTTTCGACCTTGGCTGCTTTGGCGAGCTCGTCGCTGTAGGTGCGCAGCTTCTTCGCGAGCACCGCCTGGTTCAGCTGTTCCTTGACCTGCTCGAACGGCGGCGGCTGGACTTCGCGGACGTCATCAACACGGATGATGTGCCAGCCAAACTGCGTCTGCACGGGCTTGGCAATGGTTTCGCCTTTCTTGAGCGCCACCACGGCTTCGGCGAACGGCTTCACCATGCTGCTCGGGCTGAACCAGCCGAGATCGCCACCGCGATCACGCGAGGCATCGAGCGAATCTTTGGCCAGGGTCTCGAACTTCTCGCCCTTGCGCAGACGCTCGAGGATCTGGGTGGCCGCGATCTCCGTGGGCACGAGGATGTGCCGCGCGCGGTACTCGTTGCGCGAGAGCTGGGCGACCTGCGTGTCGTATTCGGCACGCAGTTCCTGCTCGGTCGGCGTCTTGTCCTTCAGATACTTTTCAGCGAGCGCCTGCTGCAGCATGTTCATGCGATCGAGCTGCAGGCGCGAGGCCATGTCGGCCTCCTTGTCGAGACCGTCTTTCTCGGCCTGGGCTGACAGCACATGCATGCTGATCAGCGAATCGAGCGCGCGCTGCTTCAGCTCCGGCTCGAGGTCCGCCACCGAGCGACCGGTCGCGCTTTTGACGTATGTGTCGAACACTCCCTGGGTAATGGGCTTTCCCGCCACCGTGGCAACGGGCTTGTTGGCCGGATCGTCGGCCGCGCCGGCTGCATCGGTCTTGGCCTGGCAGGCGGCAAGCAGGAGGCTGGCCGTGGCCAGGGTCACAAAGCGCAGGGTTTTCATGTCGGCAGATCTCATGGTCACAGTGGAAGGGGCGAATTATGAGGGCAAGCGGGCATCGATGGACAGGGCGTGGATGTCTCTGCCCATCAGTGGCGCCACGGCTGCGTACACGAGGCGATGGCGGGCGAGGGGGGCGAGTCCGACGAATTGGGCGCTGCGGATGAGTACGTGGAAGTGGCCGCCTTCGCGAGCTCCAGCGTGGCCCGCATGCAGCGCACTGTCGTCGCGGATCTCCAGCAGATCCGGCTCCAGGGCCGACTGTAGAGAGGCGCGCAGGCGCTCAAGGCGTGGGGTATCGGTCATGCCGCGTATGATACGTCCCCCGTGCAACACTTCGAACTGCATCCGCTCAACCCGCAACTGCGATTGATCCGTCAGGCCGCGAACATCGTCCGCGAGGGCGGCTTGATCGCGTACCCGACGGATTCGTGTTACGCACTCGGGTGCCACATCGGCGATAAGGACGCCCTCGAACGGATTCGCCGTCTGCGCCAGGCCGATCGTCACCACCACTTCACCTTGGTGTGTCGAGACCTCACCGAGATCGCCCGCTATGCCAAGGTCGACACCTGGCAATTCCGTCTGCTCAAGGCCTGCACGCCGGGTCCCTACACCTTTATCCTCGAGGCCACCCGCGAGACGCCCCGGCGGCTGCAGCACGAGAAACGCCGGACCATCGGCATTCGCGTGCCCGATCACCCCGTTCCGCAGATGCTGCTCGCCGAACTGGGTGAACCGATCATGAGTTCGACGCTGATGTTGCCGGGGGATGAGTTTCCGCTGAACGACGGCGTGGAAATCGCTTCGCGCCTCGCGCGTGACCTCGACGCCTTGCTCGACAGCGGGTCATGCGGGCTTGAGCCCACCACGGTGGTGGATCTGGCGGCGAAGCCGGCCGTCGTGGTGCGTCAGGGGCGCGGGTCCATTGAGCCGTTCGGTCTGTGAGGGCGCGCGTGCGGGGGTCGGCCTCCGGTATACTGCGTCGGCCTCGGTCGAACCGACGCGTATCATCTTAAAATATAACAAACACTGATAAAACAAAGGGTTGCGCTGATTGAGTAATGTTTCACAGTCAAATCGCGTGCTCTCGGGCATGCGTCCGACCGGTCAATTGCACCTGGGTAACTACCACGGTGCGCTGCGCAACTGGGTCGACCTGCAGTACCAGTATCCGTGCTTTTTCTTCGTCGCCGACTGGCATGCCCTGACCACCGGCTACGAGGACACGAGCAAGCTGCCCGAGTACACGCACGAGATGGTCATCGACTGGCTCGCCGCCGGACTCAATCCTGGCGTCGCGACCCTGTTCGTGCAGTCGCACGTGCCCGAGCACGCGGAACTGCATCTGCTGTTGTCGATGATCACGCCGCTCTCCTGGCTCGAGCGCGTTCCAACCTACAAGGACCAGCAGGCCGAGCTCGCGGAGAAGGATCTGGCCACCTACGGCTTTCTGGGATACCCGTTGCTGCAGTCGGCCGACATCCTGCTGTACCGGCCGGGCTACGTGCCCGTCGGCGAGGATCAGGTCGCGCACGTTGAAATCACCCGTGAGGTGGCACGGCGCTTCAACCACCTGTTTGGTCGCGAGGCGGATTTCGAGAACAAGGCGGAAAAGGCCGTGTCCGAACTTGGAGGCCGCAACAGCAGCCTCTATCGCCAGATGCGCAAGAAGTTTCAGGAGACGGGCGACGCCGAGTCGCTCGAGAAAGCGCGCGCCCTGGTCACCGGCAACACGCGCATCACCGTCGCCGACCGGGAGCGTCTGCTTGGCTATCTCGAAGGCTCGAGCGTGGCGATCCTGCCTGAGCCGCAGGTGTTGCTGACACCGACTCCGAAGTTACCCGGACTCGATGGCCGCAAAATGTCGAAGTCTTACGGCAACACCATCGGACTGCGCGAGGATCCCGACTCCGTCGCGAAAAAGCTTAAGACAATGCAGACCGACCCCGCGCGGGTTCGTCGCAGTGACGCGGGCGATCCGGACAAATGTCCGGTGTGGTCGTTGCACCAGGTGTACTCCGATCAAGCCACGCGCGACTGGGCGGCCGCCGGTTGTCGCAGTGCCGGCATCGGCTGCCTCGAATGCAAGAAGCCGCTGATCGATCGGGTGGTCGAGGAGTCGACCGCCATGCGCAAGCGGGCCGAGGAGTACGAAAACAACCCTGAACTCGTTCGCGCGATCCTCACCGAGGGTTGCGAGAAGGCCCGCGATGCGGCCCGCGAGACCCTCGATGAGGTTCGTCGCGCGATGCACCTGCGTGGGGACTGAGCCGATGGCCAAAGCTGATTTGCGATTGGTCCAACCGCCTGCCGAGCCGGCCGACTTGCTGACCCCAGCGCAGGCGGAGATGCCCTTTGCGGTGGTGCAAGGTGAGCCTGTTACGCAGTTGCCCCGCGATCTCTACATCCCGCCGCAGGCGCTCGAGGTGTTTCTCGAGGCGTTCGAGGGCCCGCTCGATCTGCTCTTGTATCTGATCCGCCGGCAGAATCTCGACATCCTCGACATTCCCCTCGCGGACATCACGCGTCAGTACATGAACTACATCGAGTTGATGAACGAGATGCAGCTCGAACTGGCGGGTGAATACCTGGTGATGGCTGCGACGCTTGCGGAGATCAAATCGCGCATGCTGCTGCCGCGCTCGAGCGAGGCGCAGGCCGAGGAGAGCGACCCGCGCGCCGATCTGGTGCGTCGCCTGCAGGAGTACGAGCGGTTCAAGCAGGCGGCCGAAAGCGTCGATCGCCTGCCGCGCCTCGAGCGCGACGTGTGGCTGGCACGGGCGGAGAATACGGCCCGTCGACCGGTGACCCAATTGCCGACCGTCACGCTGCAGGAAATGATTGTCGCGTTCCGCGAGGTAGTGGTCCGCGCGGCGATGTTCCAGCACCATCATGTGCAGCGCGAGCGCCTGTCGGTGCGTGCGCGCATGACCGACGTGCTGGTCGCGGTCGAGGGCGGTGGGTTCGTGGAGTTCCTCAAGTTGTTCCGACCGGAGGAGGGGCGCATGGGGGTCACCGTGACTTTCATGGCCATTCTGGAGTTGGTGCGAGAAGGCTTGCTGGATCTCGTGCAGACCGAGCCCTACGGCCCATTGCATGTACGCGGTGCGCACAATCCGCCGGTGCGCCTCGCCATCGATAACGAGGACGGCCAACCCGAATGAGTGAGAATCACATCCGCAATGTCATCGAGGCTGCGTTGCTGGCCGGCGGAAAGCCGCTGCAGGTGGCTGAAATCGCGCAGCTGTTCGACGAAGAAGCTCGACCGGAGAAGGAGCAGATCGTCGAGGGCCTGCGCGCGCTCGAAACCGAGTACGCCGATCGCGGTATCGAACTGAAGGAAACGGCGAGTGGATGGCGCGTGCAAATCCGCACGGCCTACGGTCGCGAGATTGGTCGGCTGTGGCCGGAGCGGGCGCAGAAGTATTCGCGCGCGCTGCTCGAGACGCTCGCCTTGGTCGCCTATCGACAGCCGATCACCCGCGCCGAGATCGAGTCGGTGCGCGGTGTGGCCGTGAACCCCAACATCATCAAGACACTGATGGAGCGCGACTGGGTGCGCGTGGTGGGGCATCGCGACGTACCCGGTCATCCGGAGCTGCTCGGAACCACGCGCGAGTTTCTCGATTACTTCGGGCTGCGCAGCATTGACGAGTTGCCGCCGCTCGCCGAGCTCAAGGCGATGAGCGACATCAACCCGCAGCTCGCACTGCCAGCGCTCGCCGACGAGTCGGGCGTACTCGTGCCCGTGGCGGAAGGCGATGCCGAAGGCGTCGCGGTTGCCGCTTCGCCGGCGAGCGAACCGCTGCCCGAGGGGCTGCCGGGCCCGGGCGATGAAACCGTCTACGTCTGATCCATCCGGCGAGCGTCTGCAAAAAGTGCTGGCGCAGGCGGGGCTTGCCTCTCGCCGTGAGGCCGAAGTCTGGATCACCCGCGGGCGGGTGACGGTCAACGGCTCACCGGCCGTGCTTGGACAGCGGGTCAGCGGGCGGGACGAAATACGCGTCGATGGCCGGGTGGTTCGGCGCAGCCGCGACGCCAGTAAACTCGGCGCCGAAGACACCGTCTTTCTCTGCCACAGATCCACCGGCCAGTCGCTCGCCGAGGAGCTGGTGCCGCGCCTGCCACGGCGCGCCGGTAAGCGTTTTCTCGCCGTTTCGCCCATGCCGCGTATCGACGGTGGGCTTGAGCTGATGACGAGTGATGGTGCGCTGGCAGCGCGCCTGCAACGCTTGGTGCGCGAGTGGCCGGTAGAGTTTCTGGTGCGGATCCGCGGCGAACTCGATGAGCCGCATCAGGCCGCGATTCTTCGCGGCGAACTCGACGATGGTCGCGCGCTGGCTGTCGAATCTCTCGAGGGCTCGGAGGAAGAGGCCGAGATCAGCAATCGTTGGTATCGCGTTCGTATCACGGGTGCGAGCGGCAAGGACGTCAGGCAGTTGTTCGAACGCCAAGGCGCACTCGTGAGTCGCGTGCAGCGCACGGCGCTCGGGCCTCTGGCGCTGACGCGCGATCTGAATCGCGGTCAGTTCCGGGCGCTCACGTCCGAGGAAGCAGCGCTGCTGCGCAGCTCGAAACGCGTCGCTACTGCGCCGAAAACGCCCGACCGCTGACGCCTCGCGAACGAGGCCCGAGCAGCGCGACGAAGGGATCGACGATGGTCTCGGGCGCGGGCAGCGTATCGGGATTTTCCGACGGATAGGCCTGACGCCGCATCGGGGTGCGGCAGCGACCGGGGTCGACCGAATTCACTCGCACGGAAGTCTTCTCGAGCTCGTCTGCGAGCACCTGCACGAATCCTTCGAGCGCGAACTTCGATACCGAGTAGGCGCCCCAGTACGCACGGCCGCGTCGGCCGACGCCGCTCGAGGTGCAGATCACCGAGGCATCGCTTGAGGCACGAAGTGCCGGCAGCAGCACCTGTGTCAGGGCGAACATCGCCGTGACGTTGACGTGCATGACCTTGACCCAGGTCGGCACATCGAAGTGCTCGATCGGGCTCAGAATGCCGAGGAGTCCCGCGTTGTGCACCAGTCCGTCGAGTCGACCCCAGCGCTTCTCGATGGCCGTGGCGATGGCGTCGTAGTCACCGGCGACCGCCTTTTCGAGATCGAGCGGCGCAATGAGCGGCTCAGCCACCGCGCTGCCGTCAGATCGGCGCAGCGCAACGATCTCGTCGTAGACAGCTTCGAGCTTCTTGACGTTGCGACCGAGCAGAAGCACCTCGGCGCCGCGGCGTGCGCATTCGAGTGCCAGCGCCCGGCCTATGCCGCTCGTTGGCCCTGTTATGGCGATGACCCGGCCCGCGAGTTCATCGGGCTCCAACGCGATCCGTCTTGGATCGAAACTGATGTCGTTCATGCGGCTCCCTGCAAGGCGCGGACGGCGACCTGCCATGCGTGAATGGTACGACGCAGCGGCTCGGTGCGTCCGAGTTCGCCGCGCAACCGGGCCGTGCGCCGGGCGAGGCGAGCGGTTCGCTGGGCGAGCCGCGCCCAGACGATGGTGCTCGAGAGTGCGGCACGGGCCTCGGTGGGTATGTCGGCCACGGCAGCATCGAGCTGCACCTCGAGGTGCGTCAGTCGCTCGTTCAGCTGAAGTCGCTGCGCGTGAGCCATGGGCTGCGCCGTCCAGAGCGAGGCCTGCTCGGGTTCGATCGGCGTGTACACGCGTCCCGCCCAGGCATGGACCTCGAAATTGAAGAGCAACTCGACTTCGCGGATTAACGGGCCAGCGCGTTCAGCAAAGCGTTCGGCTGGCGCCACGGGTGCTTCGATCTGCGCTGCGCAAGACACGGCGAGTTCGCGGAACACGCTGCTCGACCACAGCCGCACATGGGTGTCGAGCTCCGCACGATCGACGAATGCGAGGCAGGCGAGCGCCTCGCTCGCATGCTCGGCGAGCGCCCGAAGATCCGGCGCACTGCGGCGACGCTCGCGTGCCGCACGCCTCACTGTGACCGCGGCGGGATGTCTGGGCTCATCGACGACGAGCCGCTCAAGCTCTTCGGTCCACCAGCCGAGTTTGGCATGACTCACGGCGTGCTCCAGCCCCGGACGCAGCGTATCGAGGGCTTCTTTCTCGATGCTGAGCAGGGCGACCAGAGCAGGGCGCTGCGGCGACGGCGTGAACCGTTGCACGAGCTCGCGATCGAGCGTAATCACGGCACGGCAGGCTTGCGCAGGTGCAGCAGGTAATTGACCGAAGGATCGGCGGTGAGTCGGCAGAGCGAGGTGACCGGGTTGAACTCGAGCCCGGCAATCTCCTGCGCCTCAAGCCCAGCGCCGCGCGCCCAGGCCGCCAGCTCCGAGGGGCGGATCAGTCGTTCGTATTCGTGCGTTCCCGCTGGCACGAGGCGCGTCACGTACTCGGCCCCCACGATCGCGACGACGAAAGAACGCAGGTTGCGATTGATGGTCGATACGAAGAGCGACCCGCCCGGCCGCAGCAGACGGGCGAGGGCATCGACAGCGCCGGCGGGCTCGGGCAGATGTTCGAGCATCTCCATGCAGGTGACGACATCGAAACTGCCCTCGCGCTCGTCGGCCAGCGTCTCGACCGACTGCAAGCGGTAGTCGATGTCGAGACCGGCGCCCGTTGCATGCAGCCGCGCGACGTCGATCATGGTGGGGGCGAGGTCGATGGCCGTGACCCGGGCGCCTGCGCGGGCGAGGCTTTCGGCCAGCAGGCCGCCTCCACAGCCGACATCCACGACGGTGGCGCCAGCGAGCTGGCAGCGTTCGGCGACGAAAGCCGTGCGCACGGGGTTCAGGATGTGCAGCGGCCGAAACTCACCCTGCTCGTCCCAGAAGCGATGGGCGATCGCATCGAATTTGGCGAGTTCTGCAGGGTCGGTGGTGGCGTGCAGCATGGCGTCGGGACTCGGGCCGGAAGCGGGGGTCTATGGTACTATTTCCGTCTTAGTTTCGACTGCGGAATCGACCTGCCGAATGAGCGAAATCGCACGCGAAGTACTGCCAGTCAATCTCGAAGACGAGATGCGTCAGTCGTACCTCGATTACGCGATGAGCGTAATCGTAGGTCGAGCCCTCCCGGATGTCCGCGACGGCCTTAAACCGGTGCATCGCCGCGTTCTCTTCGCGATGCGCGAACTCGGCAACGACTACAACAAACCCTACAAAAAGTCCGCGCGCGTCGTCGGCGACGTCATCGGTAAATATCACCCGCACGGCGATTCGGCGGTATACGACGCCATCGTGCGTATGGCACAGCCGTTCTCCATGCGTTACCTGCTGGTCGACGGCCAAGGCAACTTCGGCTCGGTCGATGGCGACATGCCGGCGGCCATGCGTTACACCGAAGTTCGCATGTCGAAGATGGCGGGCGAGCTGCTCGCCGACATCGATCGGGAAACCGTCGACTTCGTCCCGAACTACGACGAATCTTTGACCGAGCCTGCGGTGATGCCCTCGCGCATCCCGAACCTGCTCGTCAACGGGTCCTCGGGCATCGCGGTGGGCATGGCCACCAACATCCCGCCACACAACTTGACCGAGGTCGTCAACGCCTGCCTCGCGGTCATTGAAGATCCGGACATCACGCTCGCCGGGTTGATGCAGTACGTGCCCGGCCCCGACTTTCCGACCTCAGGCATCATCAACGGCGCCCAGGAAATCGTCACGGCCTACAAGTCCGGACGCGGTCGCTTGTCGATCCGTGCGCGCACGCATTTCGAGGAAGTGGGTCGCGGTGATCGCCAGGCCATCGTGGTCACCGAGCTGCCGTATCAGGTCAACAAGGCACGGCTGATCGAGCGCATCGCCGATCTGGTGCGCGAGAAGCAGATCGAAGGGATCGCCAACGACGGCCTTCGCGACGAGTCCGACAAGGACGGCATGCGCATCGTCATCGAGTTGCGTCGAGGCGAGAACGCCGAGGTCGTGCTCAACAACCTCTACGCGCAGACGCCGCTCGAGACCGTGTTCGGCATCAACATGGTGGCCTTGGTCGACGGGCAGCCGCGCCTCCTGTCGCTCAAGGAAATGCTCGAGGCCTTCCTCCGCCATCGGCGTGAGGTGGTCACTCGCCGCACCGTGTTCGATCTGGCCAAGGCGCGCGATCGGGCCCACGTGCTCGAAGGCCTTGCGGTGGCACTCGCCAACATCGACGAGGTTATCGCTCTCATCAAGCGCTCGCCGACGCCGGCCGAGGCGAAGGTGGCACTCGTCGAGCGTGCGTGGTCCTCGGGCGCTGTGCCCGAAATGCTCGCGCGCGCCAACAACGTGTCCACCCGCCCGAAGGATCTGGCTGCGGCGGTCGGTTTGCAGAGCGATGGCAGCGGTTATCGGCTGAGCGAGGTGCAGGCGCAGGCCATCCTCGACATGCGGCTGAACCGGTTGACGGGACTCGAACAAGACAAGATCGTCGGTGAGTACGCGACCTTGCTGTCGGAGATCATCGATCTCTCGGACATCCTCGCACGCGACGAGCGGCTCACTGAGGTCGTGCGCGCCGAGCTGCTCGCCATCCGCGAAGAGTACGGCGATGCGCGGCGCACTGAAATCAACCGCGACCACATCGATCTGGCCACCGAGGATCTGATCGAGCCGCAGGACGTGGTCGTGACGATTTCCCATTCCGGCTACGCGAAGAGCCAGCCGCTCACCGAGTACCAGACGCAGCGGCGCGGCGGTCGCGGCAAGGCTGCCACAGCCGTCAAGGACGAGGATTTCGTCGAGAAGCTCTTCGTCGCGCATACCCACGATACGCTGCTGTGTTTCTCGAATCGCGGCCGCGTCTATTGGCTTCGGGTGTTCGAGTTGCCGCAAGCCGGCCGCAATGCACGCGGCAAGCCGCTCGTGAATTTGATGCCGCTCGAAGAGGGCGAGAAGATCAACGCGGTGCTCGCGGTCAAACAATTCGACGACGAGCACTTCGTGTTCATGGCCACGAGTCACGGCACGGTCAAGAAGACGCCGCTGTCGGCGTACTCGCGTCCGCGCCCCTCGGGCATCATCGCGGTGGATCTGCGCGACGGCGATCGTCTGGTCGGTGTCGGGCTGACCGACGGTTCGCACGACATCATCCTGTGTTCGAACGGCGGCAAGGCCATTCGCTTCAACGAGTCCGAGGTTCGCCCGATGGGGCGCGATGCCACGGGCGTTCGCGGCATCAAGCTCGCCGAGGGTCAGGAAGTCATTTCGCTCGTCGTCGTCGGCGAAGGGCTCGTTCTCACCGCCTCCGAGAACGGCTACGGCAAGCTCACGCCGCTCGAAGATTTTCCGTTGCACGGGCGCGGGGGGCAGGGCGTGATCGCGCTGCAGACCACCGAGCGCAATGGCTCGACGGTCGCCGCACTGCAGGTGACCACCGATCAGGAGATCATGCTCATCAGCTCAAGCGGCACCCTGGTGCGCACGCCGGTGGCGCAGGTGTCGATCGTGGGTCGCAACACCCAGGGTGTGCGACTGATCCGTCTCGATGACGGCGAACGACTCGCGGGCGTTGAGGGCATCGGTCTATTGGCGGGCGAGGCGGACGAGACGGCCGAGGGGATGGGCGAGGGGATGGGCGAGACTCCCGCAGAATCTCCGGCGGAGCCGCCGCGAACCGACTCGGGTGGGCCGCTACCTCACTAGTCGTCGCCGCACTCAAATTGTCGCCGCACTCAGGGTTGGGCTCTCACATGCGCGTATTCAATTTTGCCGCGGGTCCAGCGACTCTGCCGCTACCAGTGCTCGAGCAAGCCAGTCGTGAAATGACCGATTGGCAAGGTAGCGGGATGTCAGTGATGGAGATCAGCCATCGCAGCAAGGCCTTCGTGGCCGTGGTCGAGCAGGCGGAGCAGGATCTGCGCGAGTTGATGCGGATCCCGTCGAACTACAAAGTATTGTTTCTGCAGGGCGGCGCGACGGGGCAGTTCACCGCAATTCCGCTCAATCTCTCGGCACCGGGCGCTGTGGTGGACTACCTCAACACCGGCACCTGGTCGCAAAAAGCAATCACCGAAGCACGACGCTACTGCACAGTAAACGTAGTGGCCGATGAGGCCGCGAGCCGCTACAGCACGGTGCCCGCGGCGGGCAGCTGGACGGTCAGTCCCGGGGCGACCTACGTGCATTACACGCCGAACGAAACCATCGGCGGTGTGGAGTTCAACTACGTTCCCGACACAGGTTCGGTGCCGCTTGTCGCCGACATGTCCTCGACGATCTTGTCGCGCCCCATCGACGTCAGTCGTTTTGGGCTCATCTACGCCGGTGCCCAGAAGAACATCGGTCCATCGGGTCTCGTGCTCGTGATCGTGCGCGAGGATCTGCTGGGGCGGGCGAGGCCGCAGACTCCACCGATCTGGGACTACGCGGTGATGGCAAGGGAGGGGTCGATGCTCAACACCCCGCCGACATTCGGCATTTACATCGCGGGACTGATCTTCGAGTGGCTGAAGCGTGAGGGCGGCCTCGAAGTGATCGGCGAGCGCAATCGCCGCAAGGCAGCGCTGCTCTACGACTTCATCGATGCGTCGGGCTATTACCGCAGTCCAGTCGCGCGCAACGCGCGCTCCTGGATGAACGTGCCGTTCACCATTCCCGATCCGGCGCTGGAGAAGATGTTTTGCAGCGAGGCCCTCGCTGCGGGTCTCGCCAACCTCGAAGGGCATCGTCTGGTGGGCGGCATGCGCGCTTCGATCTACAACGCAATGCCGTTGCAAGGCGTCGAGGCGCTGATCGCGTTCATGCGCGACTTTCAGCAACGCCACCGCTGAGTAGTGCGCGTGCGCTGTCGCATCCAGATCACGCGCAGTTTGGTTGGTGCGAGTCTGCCCGGTCGAATTCGCGTGATCGATCGCGTACTCTCCGCTCGGGTGTCGTGAAGGGGGTAGGGGTGGCCAGCAGGAAGTCCAGCAAAAAGACCGTTCGGGGTAAAGCTCGCTCCGCCGCGGCACCGCCGATCGCCGACTTGCGCGGTCGCATCGATTCGGTCGACCGGCAATTGCATACGCTGCTCAACGAACGGGCGGCCCTGGCGCGTCAAGTCGGCATTTCCAAGAGCAAGCAGGGACGTCTGGTCGATTTCTATCGCCCGGAGCGAGAGGCGCAGGTGCTGCGCATGGCGCTCGAGCGCAACGTGCAGGCGCGGGCTGCGAGTCGGGCCGCGGCACGAGAGCCGACCGAGAGCGGCGCTGCGCTGCGCGACGAGGAAATCGTGCGCCTGTTCCGCGAGATCATGTCCGCCTGTCTGGCGCAGGAAGAACCCCTGAAGATCGGTTTTCTTGGGCCGGAGGGCACCTTTTCGCAATCGGCCGTGTACAAACATTTCGGGCATTCGGCACGCGCATTGCCGTTGTCGACCATCGACGAGGTCTTCCACGAGGTAGAGGCCGGCAATGCAGACTTCGGGGTCGTGCCCATCGAAAATTCCACCGAGGGCAGCGTCAACCACACCCTCGATCGGTTTCTCTCCTCACCGCTGCACATCTGTGGTGAGGTGGAGCTGCGCATCCGCCAGAACCTGATGGGCAAGCTGAAGTCGCTGCGGGAGATCAAGCGAGTCTGCAGTCATCCTCAGTCGCTGGCCCAGTGCCGGCAGTGGCTGCAGGCGAACCTGCCGGACGTTGAGCTGATCCCCGAGTCGAGCAACGCAGAGGCCGCCCGGCGGGCCCGAGACGAGAAGGGGACCGCCGCCATTGCCGGTGAGACGGCTGCCGAGGTCTATGGTCTGACCGTCCTGTGTGCGGATATTGAAGATCGCCCCGACAACACGACCCGTTTCCTGGTCATCGGGCGACGGATGTTTGGCCCGAGCGGTCACGACCGGACGACCCTGTTGGTGTCGACGGGCCACACTGAGGCGCCCGGGGCGTTGCATCGGCTGCTCGAGCCCCTGGCCCGTAATAAAGTCAGTCTGTCGCGGATCGAGTCGCGGCCCTCGCAGCGGCGCAAGTGGGACTACGTGTTTTTCATCGACCTCGAGGGGCATATCGACGACCCGCCGGTCGCCAAAGCCCTGGCTCGGTTGAAGACCCGGGCCTCCCTTTACAGGGTGCTGGGTTCCTATCCCCGCGCAGTTCTGTAAACTCAGGCGGGATTATGGCCGGCCCTGCCTCCGAAACCGAAACCCCCGCCCGCTGGCGAGTGTCGCCCGTCGACGCCGTCGAGGGCGAAGTTACCGTGCCGGGCGACAAGTCGATCTCCCATCGGGCACTGCTGTTGGGAGCCATCGCCGAGGGTCTGACCGAAATCGAAGGTTTCTTGGAGAGCGAGGACTGTCTTCGTACCCTTGAGGCACTGCGCAGCATGGGCGTGCGCATCCAGCAGGAGGGCGAACAGTCGGTTCGTGTGCGCGGTGGCGGCTTGTTTTCTTTGCAGGCGCCGAGTGCCCCGCTCGATCTGGGCAATTCGGGCACGGCGATGCGCCTGCTCATCGGCTTGCTGTCCTGGCAAAAGTTCGACGCGACGCTGGTCGGCGATGCATCGCTAATGAAACGGCCGATGGAGCGCGTCGCCTTGCCACTGCGCATGATGGGCGCACGCATCGAGACACGCGAGGGGACTCCTCCGGTGATCGTGCGCGGCTGGGATCGCCTGCGCGGCATTCCCTACAAGAGCCCGATGGCGAGCGCACAGGTCAAGTCGGCGCTGTTGCTCGCGGGCTTGCGGGCGAGCGGCGAGACACGCATCACCGAACCGTCGACCTCGCGCGATCACACGGAACGCATGCTCAAGGCCTTCGGGGTGCCACTGCGCCACGATGGCACGACGATTGCGGTCAAGCCGGTGCAGCGACTGCGCGGCACCCGCATCGACGTCCCCGCTGACTTTTCGTCGGCCGCGTTTTTCCTGGTGGGCGGCAGCATCGCGCGCTCCGGTACCCTGCGGCTGCGCAATGTCGGCATGAACCCGACGCGTACCGGGCTGCTCGAGATTTTGAGCGCCATGGGTGCGGACATTGCCGTCGAGGGCCTGTCAACCCACGGTCCCGAGCCAGTGGCGGACCTGGTGGTTCGGCCGGCTTCGCTGCGTGGCATCGAGGTGCCCCTCGAGCTTGTGCCGCGCGCCATCGACGAATTTCCGGCGTTCTTCATCGCTGCGGCCTGCGCAGAGGGGCCCTCGATCCTGCGCGGTGCCGAAGAACTGCGCGTCAAGGAGACCGACCGCATCGCCGTGATGTCACGTGGTCTGACCGCGCTCGGCGTGCGGCATCGTGTATTGCCCGATGGCATGTTGATCGAAGGCCGCAAGGCCGCCGGGCCCGCGTTCGCGGGCGGCACCGTCGACAGCGGTGGTGATCATCGGGTCGCCATGGCCTTCGCCATGGCTTCGCTGCAGGCCGCGGCCCCGATCGAGGTGTTGAACACGGCCAACGTTGCCACCTCCTTTCCGGGCTTTGCCGAACTCGCCCGCAGCTGCGGCTTCGAGTTGGAGGAATCTTGACGGATCTCGGCCCCGCCGCGCCGGTGGCGGTGGTGGCAGTGGATGGTCCTTCCGGGTCCGGCAAGGGCACTGTGTGCCGCCGACTCGCCCAAACTCTCGGTTGGCACTTGCTCGATAGCGGCGCGCTGTACCGCCTCGTGGCCTTGGCCGGGCAGCGAGCAGGGCTCTCGGCCGATGACGTCGAAGGTCATGCGGGCCTCGCCCGCTCGATGGATGTCGCGTTTACAGTTTCGGCGGATGGCGGCGAGTGCATCCGGCTCGCCGGTATGGACGTCACGGCAGGCGTTCGCGACGAGCGCACGGGGCAGGGCGCTTCGCGGGTGGCAGCATGGCCTGCGGTGCGCGAGGCCCTGTTCGACCGTCAGCGTCGATTCGCTGAGTCCCCGGGTCTGATCGCCGATGGGCGGGATATGGGAACCGTGGTTTTCACCGACGCACCGCTCAAGGTATTCCTCACCGCGAGCGCCGAGGAGAGGGCCCTGAGGCGGTATAAGCAGTTGAAAGATAAGGATCCCGCTGTTAGTCTTGCCGCCCTTTCGCGGGAGATCGCCGAGCGCGACCTGCGGGATTCAACCCGCAGCGTGGCACCGCTCAGGCCTGCGTCCGACGCGTTCGTCATCGATTCGACCGGTGTGCCGGTTGAGGTGGTGGTCGAACGGGTGATCGAACTCGGACGCACGCGCGCCTTGTGGCGCTGAACCCTACGAAATCATTCGATCCGGTTTGAAGGTGGCTGCGCAAGGATGCGTGGCTTGTTTGGCAACCCCGGGTGTCCACGGAGCGTGGCGGCTCGGATTTACGGCGCGGTGCCCTTTGCACCGCATGAGTGACAACATGACTGAAAGTTTTGCGCAACTGTTCGAGCAGAGCCTGGCGAGCCAGCGGATTCGCCCCGGGCAAATTCTCTCGGGTCTCGTGGTGGATGTCGGCGATGACATGGTCATCGTCAACGTTGGCCTGAAGTCCGAAGCGGTCATCCCAGTCGAGCAGTTCAAGAACGAGCGCGGCGAGATCGAAGTCAAGGCCGGCGACATGGTCGAAGTGGCCCTCGATTCCGTCGAGGACGGCACCGGCGAGACCCGCCTGTCGCGCGAGAAGGCCAAGCGCGCCCGCACCTGGACCCGACTCGAAGATGCGTTCTCCAAAGCCGAGATCGTCGTCGGCATCATCACCGGTCGCGTCAAGGGTGGTTTCACTGTCGAGATCGAACACGTCCGCGCGTTCCTCCCCGGTTCGCTCGTCGATGTGCGGCCGGTTCGCGACACTGCCTACCTTGAGAACAAGCCGCTCGAGTTCAAGGTCATCAAGCTCGACCAGAAGCGCAACAACGTCGTCGTCTCGCGTCGCGCCGTCGTGGAACAGGAGTTCTCGGCCGAGCGCACGGCGCTTATGGACAACCTGCAGGAAGGCGCGGTCGTACGCGGCTCGGTCAAGAACCTCACCGATTACGGTGCGTTCGTTGACCTCGGCGGCATCGACGGCCTGCTGCACATCACCGACATGGCGTGGAAGCGCGTCAAGCACCCCTCGGAAGTCGTCAAGGTGGGCGATGAGGTCGAGGTGCGCATCCTGAAGTTCGATCGCGAGCGCTCGCGCGTCAGCCTCGGCCTCAAGCAGCTGGGTGCCGATCCGTGGGAGAGCATCTCGCGTCGCTACCCGCCCAACACCCGCGTGTTCGGCAAGGTCACCAACATTGCCGACTACGGCGCGTTCGTCGAGATCGAGGACGGTGTCGAGGGTCTCGTACACGTCTCCGAGATGGACTGGACGAACAAGAACGTCAATCCGGCCAAGGTCGTGCAGACCGGCCAGGAAGTCGAAGTCATGGTGCTCGATTGCGACGAAGAGCGTCGCCGCATCAGCCTCGGCCTCAAGCAGTGCGCGGCCAACCCGTGGCGTGAGTTCTCCGAGAACTACAACCGCGGCGACAAGGTGTCGGGTCAGATCAAATCGATCACCGACTTCGGCATCTTCATCGGCTTGTCGGGCAACATCGACGGCCTCGTGCACCTCTCGGACATCTCCTGGGATGTGCCTGGCGAGGAAGCCGTGCGCAACTTCCAGAAGGGCCAGACGGTCGAGGCGATGGTCCTTGCCATCGACCCTGAACGCGAGCGCATCAGCCTCGGCATCAAGCAGTTGGCGAAGGACCCGTTCGCGGGCTACATCGCCGACAACCCGAAGGGCAGCATCGTCCGCGGTGTCGTCAGGGAAGTAGACGCGCGCGGGGCGATCATCGATCTCGGCAACGGAATCGAAGGTCAGCTGCGGGCTTCGGAACTCGGCCGGGACCGCGTCGAGGATGCTCGCCAGTTCCTGAAGGTCGGCGACGAGATCGATGCCAAGTTCATGGGCGTCGATCGCAAGACCCGCTCGATCTCGCTGTCGATCAAGGCCAAGGAAGCCCACGAGGAAGCCGAGGCCGTGCAGAGCTACCGTTCCGAGCAGACGGGCCCGACCGCGGGTACGAGTCTCGGCGAGCTGCTCAAGGCGCAGATCAACTCGGATCGCGATCGCGGCTAAGGGTTAGGGAATTTGGGCGAGGGTGCGGGGCTTGGGTTCCGCATCCTCGTCCGACGACGTCACGGGGCTGTCATGACGAAGTCGGAACTCATCGAACTCATCACTGCCAAGCAGAAGCATCTGCCGGCTAAGGATGTCGAGCTTGCCTTGAAGCAAATGCTCGAGATCATGAGCGATGCTTTGGCGGCGGGCGAGCGCATCGAGATTCGCGGCTTTGGCAGTTTCTCCCTGCATTTTCGGCCGCCGCGTCAGGGTCGAAACCCGAAGACCGGCGAGGCTGTCGCCCTGTCCGGCAAGTACGTCCCGCATTTCAAACCGGGCAAAGATTTGCGCGAGCGCGTCAACGACAGCATCGTGCACCCGATCCGCGACTAGTCGCGATTGCTCGCTCCCTAATCCGCGTCTTTGCGGGTTTTTTCCACGCTTTGAGTTCTCGCCCGCACGCTCGGTGCGCCTCTAGCCTGCCTGGGTCCAACCCAAGGAGGCTTCCATGACCATCAAACATGTGTTGTTGCTGCTACTCACATTGCTGCCGCTCGCCGGTGCTGCGCAGACTCTCGTCAATCTCAATACGGCCGATGCGGCAACGCTCGCCCGCGATCTCGAGGGCATCGGTGAGTCCAAGGCCCGAGCCATCGTCGAGCACCGCACGCGCAACGGCGCGTTCCGCTCGATCGACGAACTCGCGCTCGTGAAGGGCATCGGCCCGAAGACGCTCGAGCTCAACCGTTCGCGCCTGCGAGTCGGTCCTGCGGCCTCGGCAGCCACGGGTTCGGGTGGCGCCAAGGCGCCGGCCCGCGCCGCGGCGCCGGCCCGCGCCACGGCGAAGCCCGGTTCATCGGCCTCTTCGGGTGCCGGGAGTACCGCAGGTCGATCACGCTGAGTCCTGGGGCGTTTGGTTTATTATTCGTACATGACCAAACGCCCCCTTATCGAAACGGCCGTCTTTCCGGTGGCCGGCCGCGGCACGCGGTTTTTGCCCGCCACCAAGGCAAGCCCCAAAGAAATGCTGCCAGTGGTCGACAAGCCGCTGATCCAGTACGCCGTCGAGGAGGCCCTCGCAGCAGGCGCGCGGCGTCTGGTGTTCATCACGGGGGCATCGAAGCGCGCCATCGAAGATCACTTCGACTCCGATCGGGAACTCGAAAGTTTGCTCAAGTCGCAGGGCAAGTCGGAACTCGTCAAGCAACTCCACAGCGTGTTGCCGAGTTACGCCACCTGCATCTACATCCGCCAACCGGCGCCACTCGGTCTTGGTCATGCGGTGCTCTGTGCGCGTCCTGCGGTGGGCAACGAGCCGTTCTTCGTGCATTTGGCTGACGATCTGATTACGGCGGAGCCCGGTTGCCTCAGCCAAATGGCGGAGGTGTATTCGGCCAAACGCGCGAGCGTCATCGGCTGCGAAGTCGTGCCCCGCAGCGAGACGGACAAATACGGCATCGTCGAGGTCGAAGCCCGTGGCACGACCGCGCGCATCCGCAGCATCGTCGAGAAGCCCAAGCCTGCCCAGGCGCCTTCCAATCTGGCGGTGGTCGGTCGCTACCTGCTCTCGCCGGCGATCTTCGATCACCTTGAGCGCATCGGCAAAGGGGCGGGTGGCGAGATCCAGCTCACCGACGGTATCGCGCGGTTGCTGGGCGAGGAGGCCGTGTACGCGCATCGATTCAGCGGCCAGCGCTTCGACTGCGGCAGCAAACTCGGGTATCTGCAAGCGACCGTCGCTTACGCACTTGCGCACCCGCAGCTTGGGTCCGAGTTTCGGGCCCATTTACGCCGAGTGGTCTCGGCGGGTGAGGGGAGATCCGCGGCTCAGCCGAAGCGATCGGCTCAGGGGCGACCGAGGAAAAGGTAGGCCGCGCGCTCGCCACCTTCGCCAAAGCCCAGGGCAAGATAGAGCGGGCCGAGCGCCGTATCGGCGGCGAAGAACACCGAAGAAGCCAGCAGAACGTCGTCGATTCGACTGCCGAGGCGCTGGTTTGTGGGCGCGGCGACAGAATTGATGCGACCGCGGATTTGGCCCACCTCGAATGAACCGCCGAGATAGAAGCTGCTCGCCACGGGTCCCGCGCCTCCGAGTCGCCAGGCGTAGACGGCGCGCCCGAAGCCCGCGCGATTGGCGATGATCTGTCGGTCGGCATACCCCGAGAGATTCTGGAAGCCGCCGAGTGAGAAGCCCTCGACGAGCGGCAAGTCAGTGCCGAGCGAGCTGCCATAGCGACCGAGCAAGGAAAGGCTGTGACGGTCGCTCCCAAAGGCTCGCTGTAATTCCCACTCGGCCTTGCGGTAAATGGTTTCTCCGCCCAGCGCGTCGAACGACTGTTCGTAACTGAGCAGCGAATAGAGGCCCGAACGCGGAAAATCCCAATCGTCGAGTCGATCGTAGGCGTAGCGGAAGAACGCGCCGCTGGCATCCTGTTTGACGGTGGCGAAGGGCACGCCGCTCTCGCGACGAACCCGATACCAGCTGCGCTGCACGCCGAGGCGCAGTTCTTGATCTGTAGCATGGCGACTGCGCAACTCGAACCCAGCTCGGAACAGGCCATTGTCGTACTCGGCGTAAGGCTCCTCGTCGATGAACAATGTGTCGATGCGATTCTTCGAATCGATGAATACGCCCGCCAGCCAGCGTTGGCGTTGCTCGAGCGGCTGGAAGAGTTCGGAGCGCAGCCGCATGGTGTCGCCGAGCGCGAAGCTTGTTTGCCATTCGAGTCCGCGAGCGTTGAGCCACGTGGAGCGCAGGCTCCCGAAGATCGAGAAGCCACTCTGACCCTCGAGATTGGTGCTGAGGGTTGTGCCAAAGCGCAGATAGTTCGGGCCCCAGGATTTTTCCTTCGGTTCGATGACGATGGCATCACCCTGCGGCAGGCTTTCTGCCCGAAGGGTGACTTGCTGGAAGTCGTCGGTCGCGAACAGAGCCTCGACCGCTGCATCGACAAACTGCTCCGGTGACACGCTCTGGCGCACGTCCTCCACCACGGTCTTAACGAAGGTGGGTGCGACCGTGCGCAGATCGTCCGTATTGACGTTCACGCTGACGATCGAGCGGGTTGCGCTCGCCGCTTCACGCCGCGCCGCCTGCCATGCGGCCCAGCGCTCGGCCGATACACGCAGCGGCGCCAGTTGTGGGATCGCCTCGCGCGCGGCGCGTTCGCCGAGTTCGATCGTGGTCCATGACTCGGCGAAATTGGCCGCGCTGAAACTGCCGAGCGCAGGCTGGATGAGTACGTCGCCCGGACGCAGCTGGCCGAGCGACACGTTCACGTTCTGGTCGGTCAGGATGTTGATCATCTGGCCTGCTACACCGAACAGCGAGTTGACCTCGTCGCGCGAGGCGAGACTCGTGCCGAGATTCACCGCAATGATTCGTGTGGCTCCCATGTCGCGCGCGACGTCGATGCCAAGGTTGCGTACGAGCCCGCCATCGACGTACAGCCGACCGTCGATCTCCTGCGGCGCGAACACGCCAGGGACCGACATGCTCGCTCGGACAGCCGCATTGAGGATGCCCTCGTCGAGCACCTTCATTCGCCCCGACTCGATGTCGGTGGCAATCGCGCGGAATGGGATCGCAAACTCATCGAACGACTCCCGAGTGACCGGGGGGCCGAGGAGCGACTGCAGGAATCCCTCGAGTTGTTGACCGATGACCGCGCCGCCGGGCAGCAGGGCGCCGCTACGACCGATGCCGATCTCGGCACCGACCACCCGATCCCGCTCCCGATCCTTGCTGCGCCAGGAGCGCCGCGGCCGCTCGGGCTCATCGCCGAGCACCACATCCCAGCGGGCGTTACGAACTACCGATTCCATTTCCGCGGGGCTGCGCCCCGAAACCCAGGCTGCACCGACGATCGAGCCCATGCTGGTGCCGACGACGCAATCGACCGGCACGCGCAGCTCCTCTAGGACGCGCAGTACACCGATGTGGGCGACACCGCGGGCGCCGCCCCCGCTCAGCACGAGACAGGTCTTGCCCGCGGTAGATGCGGACTGAAGCGGCTCTAGTCCGTCGGTCGCCGGCACGGCAATCGAGGCGACGCAGCCCACGGCGAGTAGAACGAGAGTGGCAAAACGACGAGTCATGACTGCCGAATTGTGACCGCAGCGATGGGAAGAAGGCGAGCCAAATGCTATCGTTTTTGCCTTGGTCGAACGATCCTGATTGCCGGAGTTCCCTGCTCATGCTGCCCTACGAATCACCATGGATGGATGATGACCTGCGTACCTTTCGCGAGACGGTGGCGCGTTTCCTCGAGGCCGAGATGGTGCCCAACGACGCGCGTTGGCGTGCGCAGCACGGGGTCGGCAAGGACATCTGGCGCCAGGCAGGGGACATGGGGTTGCTGTGCCTCGATCTGCCGGCTGAATACGGTTGCGGGGGCGGGGACTTCCGGCACGAGGCCGTGCTCTACGAGGAACTTGCCCGCCGGGGTCTTTCCGGGTTCGGCCAGGGCGTGCACAGCATGTGTGCCCACTACGTCTATAACTATGGCACCGAGGCGCAGAAGCAGCGCTGGTTGCCGCGCATGGCCCGGGGCGAACTCATCGGCGCGATCGCCATGACCGAGCCCGGCGCGGGCTCGGATCTGCAGGGCGTGCGCACTCGAGCGGTGCTCGAGGGCGATCACTACCGCATCAACGGCTCGAAGATCTTCATCACCAATGGTGGGCAGGCCTCGCTGCTGATGCTGGTGACGCGGACCAACCCGGATGATCGCAAGCGCGGTCTATCGCTCATCATGGTGGAGACCGAGAATCTGCCGGGTTACCGTGTCGGTCGGGTCCTCGACAAGATGGGTATGCCGGCTCAGGACACGGCGGAGCTTTTCTTCGAAGACGTACGAGTGCCGGCGGACTGTCGTCTCGGCGGCGAAGAGGGCCTCGGCATGTACCAGCTGATGGGCGATCTGCCCTACGAGAGGCTGGTCATTGCGCTCTGCGGTGTCGGCGCGATGGAAGGTGCGTTGGCCGAAACCTCCAAGTACGTGAAGGAGCGCAAGGCATTCGGTCAGGTGATCGGTCAGATGCAGCACATTCGCTTCAAGCTCGCCGAGTGCGCGACCCTGACCCGCGTGGCACGGGTGTTCGTCGATGACTGCATCCAGAAATTGCTGCAGGGTAAACTCGATACCGAGACGGCCTCGATGGCCAAGTACTGGGTGACCGACATGCAGCAGCAAGTGCTCGACGAGTGCGTGCAGCTGCATGGCGGTTACGGCTACATGAACGAGTATCTGGTCTGCCGCATGTACGTGGATTCACGGGTGCAACGCATCTACGGCGGCACCAACGAAATCATGAAGGAACTGATTTCGCGCTCCGTGTAGGGGCGCGATTTTTCGCGAAGTTTGAACTGCAAAAGCCAAGGAGGCACGCAGCATGGCGCTTGATCTCGTACCCACCGGCAGGGACGTGCCGAACGACGTCAACGTGATCGTCGAGATTCCGAAGGATGCGGACCCCGTCAAGTACGAGGTTGATAAGGCCACGGGGGCGATCTTCGTCGATCGCATTCTCTCGACGCCGATGCGCTATCCCTGCAACTACGGCTACATCCCGCACACGCTCTGTGGCGATGGCGACCCCGCGGACGTGCTGGTGATTTTGCCGCTGCCTCTGGTGCCAGGCTCGGTGATCCGTTGCCGACCGGTTGGTGTCATGATGATGCAGGATGAAGCGGGCTCTGACGAAAAGCTGCTCGCCGTGCCCATCGACAAGGTCTTCTCGGGCTATACGCACGTGCACGACATCGGACAGGTGTCCAAGCACTGGCTCGAGCGCATCGGCCACTTTTTTCAGCACTACAAGGATCTCGAGCCCGGCAAGTGGGTGAAGATCAGTGGCTGGGGTGATGCCGAGCAGGCGCGACGAATCATTGGTGAAGCCGTCGAACGATTTAACGCCTCGACGGACAAACCGCACTTCTGAAGTGGCTCCCCGGGTTGGACTCGAACCAACGACCTGCGGATTAACAGTCCGACGCTCTACCGACTGAGCTACCGGGGAACGGGCGGCAGAAAGAAGGCGCGCATTCTCAAGAAAGCGCCGGGTGACGTCAAGCGGAGCGCAAAAAGCGTCCGAGACGCTCCAAGGCGGCCTCGAGCTGTGCGCGACTCGTGGCGAACGACAATCTGACGTGGCCGGGCGCGCCAAAGCCACTGCCCGGCACGAGCGCCAGACCCTCTGCCTCGAGTAACCGGTCGCAAAACACCTGATCGTCGGGCAGCCCAAGACGCTGCAGCGCGCCCGTGATGCGTACGAAAGCGTAGAAACTGCCCTCGGCTCGCCGGCACTCGAAACCGGGTAGGGCGGCCAGAGCCGGGATGAAGAAGTCGTGCCGACGCTGATACTCGGCGTTCATGTCGGCGACGCAGCGCTGATCGCCGCGCAGCGCGGCCAGTGCCGCGCGCTGCGACACGCTGGAGGGGTTCGAGGTGCTCTGTCCCTGGATGGTCGCCATCGCCGTGATGATTTCCGCGGGTCCCCCGCAGTAGCCGATACGCCAGCCGGTCATCGCGTGGCTCTTCGAGACGCCGTTGATGGTGATGGTCCGCTCGTAGAGCGCGGGGCACACTTCGGCGAGTGTGCTGAAGGGCTCATCCGCCCACCAGATCTTCTCGTAGATGTCATCGGTGCCGATGAGCACGCGCGGGTGCGCCGCCAGTACCTCACCGAGTTGCTGCCACTCGAGGCGCGAGTAGGCGGCACCGGTCGGGTTACACGGTGAGTTGATGAGCAGCAGACGGGTCGCCGGGGTGATGGCGGCTGCCAGTTGTTGCGGTGTGAGCTTGTAGCCCGACTCGATCGTGGTGTCGACGATCACGGGGGTCGCATCGGCCAGGCGCACCATGTCGGGGTAGGACACCCAGTAGGGCGCTGGAATGATCACTTCGTCGTCCGGATCGAGCACCGCCATGCACAGGTTGAACAGCGTTTGCTTGGCTCCGCAGGAGACGAGAATCTGCGCGCGGCTGTAGTGCAGATGATTATCGGCGGCGAACTTGTCGCAGATCGCCTGCTTGAGCTCAGCCGTGCCGCCCACGTCGGTGTATCGCGTGGCACCGTCGCGGATGGCGGCGATACCCGCCTCGGCCGCCTCGACCGGAGTCGCGAAATCGGGTTCGCCGGCCGTGAGGCTGATGATGTCGCGGCCTTCCGCCTTGAGACGCGCCGCGCGTGCGGTCGCTGCCATCGTGGGGGAGGGTTTGACGCGTTGCACGCGACGAGAAAGCTGGATCGACACCGCGAGGTACTCCGCCTGCTTCGGGGCTGGGGGGAATGAGGTTCGGGGTTTATAGTAGCCGAAGCCATGACTGCCTTTCGTCTGCATTCCGAGTACACCCCCGCGGGCGATCAGCCGGCTGCCATCACTTCGCTCGTCGAGGGGCTGCAAACGGGGCTTGCGCATCAGACGCTGCTTGGCGTGACGGGCAGTGGCAAGACCTTCACGATCGCCAACGTCATTCAGGCAATACAGCGCCCCACACTCGTGCTGGCGCATAACAAGACTCTCGCGGCACAGCTATACGGTGAGTTTCGCGAGTTTTTTCCCGACAACGCGGTCGAGTATTTCGTCTCGTATTACGACTACTACCAGCCCGAAGCCTACGTACCCTCGAGCGACACCTTCATCGAGAAGGATGCCTCGATCAACGAGCACATCGAACAGATGCGCCTCTCGGCAACCAAGGCACTGCTCGAGCGGCCCGATGCCATCATTGTCGCAACGGTCTCGTCGATCTATGGCCTCGGTGATCCGCAGGCTTACCTTGCGATGGTGCTGCATCTCGTGCGTGGCGAGATTCTCGATCAGCGCAAGCTGCTGCGGCGTTTGGCCGACATGCAGTACACGCGCAACGAAATCGATTTCAGCCAAGGCACCTTCCGCGTGCGAGGCGACATCGTCGACATCTTCCCGGCCGAGTCCGAGCGCGAGGCGATTCGGGTCGAGTTGTTCGACGAGACCATCGAATCGCTCGCGGTGTTCGATCCGCTGACGGGCAACGTCCTGCGCAAGGTGCCTCGGTACACGGTGTACCCCGGCACCCACTTTGTCACGCCCAAGGATCGGCTGATCGGGGCCATCGATCTGATCCGCGACGAACTGCGCGAGCGGCTTACGGAATTGCGCGCCGCGGACAAGCTCGTCGAGGCGCAGCGCCTCGAGCAGCGCACAATGTTCGATATGGAGATGATGAAAGAGGTCGGTTACTGCGCCGGCATCGAAAACTATTCGCGCTACCTCTCGGGGCGCGAGCCGGGAGAGCCGCCGCCCTGTTTGTACGATTACTTGCCGCCGAATTCGCTGCTCGTGGTCGACGAGAGTCATCAAACGCTGCCGCAACTAGGCGCCATGTACAAGGGTGATCGTTCGCGCAAGGAGACGCTCGTCGAGTACGGTTTTCGCCTGCCCTCGGCACTCGACAATCGACCGTTGAAGTTCGAGGAATGGGAGCGCCTTGCACCGCAGATGATTTTCGTTTCGGCCACGCCCGGCGACTACGAGGCGAGGCATGCATCCCAGGTGGTAGAGCAGGTGGTGCGTCCCACGGGGCTCGTCGATCCGCAGGTTGAAGTGCGGCCGGTGCGCACCCAGGTGGATGATGTGCTCTCGGAGATCCGCCAGTGCGTCGAGCGCGGCGAGCGTGTGCTGATCACCACACTGACCAAGCGCATGGCGGAGGATCTGAGCGAGTACCTCGATGAGCACGGCATCAAAGTTCGCTACTTGCACTCGGACATTGAGACGGTCGAGCGTAGCGAGATCATTCGTGATCTGCGGCTTGGCGTTTTTGACGTGCTGATTGGCATCAATCTGCTGCGTGAGGGGCTCGACATGCCCGAGGTCGCGCTTGTGGCGATCCTCGATGCCGACAAGGAAGGATTTCTGCGCTCGGAGAATTCATTGATCCAGACCATCGGGCGCGCGGCGCGCAACCTCAACGGCCGCGCCATTCTCTATGCCGACCGAGTCACCGGGTCGATGCAGCGGGCGATGGAGGAGACGGCTCGCCGGCGACGCAAGCAGCTCGAGTTCAACGAGGTTCATGGCATCGTGCCGCGGGGTATCGTCAAACAAGTGGTCGATGTCATGGAGGGCGCGCGCAGCCAGGGGTTCGCGGCTGCGCTGTCGGGGCGGGGCACCGGGCAGGGCGGCAAGTCGGCGGGTCGCTCGGCGGCCGACGGCCGCGTGGCCGGTCGCGCAGGCTCTGCTGCAAACGCGCCGGTCGCGCTCGCGCCCGAGCAGGCGATGCGCCGCATGAAGCAGCTTGAAGCGGAAATGTTCAAGCGGGCTCGCAACCTCGAGTTCGAGGAGGCGGCGCGGCTGCGCGACGAGATCGAGCAACTCAAACGATCCGCATTCGGTTTGCCGGGGGCACGCGCAGTATGAAACGCAGGACATTTCTTTGGGCGACCGTCGGTACGGTGGGCGCGTTAGCGGGGCTCGCCGTCGGTTGGGCCGCGTGGCCGGTGCGCCAGCGCCTGCATCGACGCGACGGGGAGAACTCCACTGCGCAGCTGTTCGAGCCCAATGCCTGGGTACGCATCGGCGCCGATGACACGGTCACGCTGTACATGCCGCGTGCCGAGATGGGGCAGGGGACGCACACGGGTCTGTTGATGCTGCTTGCCGAGGAGCTTGATTGCGAGCCGGCGGCGGTGCGCATCGCCGCTGCCCCCATCGATAGCGTGTACAACAATCTGGCTGCTGTCGTCGATGGGCTGCCGTTTCGCCCGGATCAGCAGGGCCTACTGCGTGATGCGACTGAGCACGTCGTGGGGCGCGTGGTTCGCGAGTTCGGCGTGATGATGACCGGTGGCTCGAGCAGCATTCGTGATCTGTGGCAGCCGTTGCGGGAGGCCGGCGCCATGGCCCGTGCCTCGCTGGTGCAGGCCGCCGCCAAACAGTGGGGGGTGCCCGCCGGGGAGTGCGGCGTTGCACGTGGCGTGATCTCGCACGCCAGCGGTCGGCAGTTGCGATTTGGTGAAGTCGTTGCGGCGGCCGGAGCCGACTTGCCGATCGTCGATGAGTACGTGTTGAAGACGCGCGAGCAGTTCACGCTCATCGGCCAGCCGCTAAGACGCATCGATTCGCGTGAGAAGGTGTCGGGCAAGGCGGTTTTCGCCGCCGACGTGCACGAGCCCGACATGCTGTACGCAGAGATCCAGTTTGCCCCGCAGCGTGATGGGCAACTGCAGGCCTGGGACGATTCGGCAGCGCGCGGCATGCCGGGCGTCGTGGAGCTGGTGCAGCTGCCGCCGCTCTGGGGTGCCGCCGCCTGCGTGGCCGTAATCGCCGATCAGCGCTGGCGCGCGCGGCGCGCGCTCGATGCGCAGTTTCCGCAGTGGGTGGCGGGCCCGGCGGGCCTGTTTGACCAAAGCCTCATCCAGAAGACGCTCGCGACGGCCATCGAGTCGACTGATGCGCACGTTTACCGCGACACCGGCAATGCCGATTCGGCGCTGTCTCGGGCGGCCGCCGTCGTACGCGCCGATTACGAGGTGCCGTACCTCGCTCACGCGGCGATGGAGCCCGTGTGCTGTGCAGTGAAATACACCGGGACGGCCGCGACCGTGTGGGCCGGCGTGCAGGTCAACGATCTGGCGCGCAAGGCCGCAGCGCAGGCCTTGGGCCTGGCCGAAGAGCAAGTGACGCTGGTGCCGACCTATCTTGGCGGAGCGTTCGGTCGGCGACTCGATAACGATTTCGTCGCCATCGCAGCCGCGTTGGCGGCGAAGGTGCCCGGTCGACTCTTGCAGTTGCAGTGGCGGCGCGAGGATGACATGCGCTACGACTTCTACCGACCTGCTGCCCGCGTTCGGCTGCGCGGCTGCCTGGACGCGCAAGGTCGCATCGATGCCTGGCAAGCCACCTCCGCGGGTCAGTCGATCGTTGCGCAGGTCATGCCGCGCAGTTTCGGCATGAACGCGATGGGTCCCGACAAGACCACCGTCGAGGGCGCGTTCGATCAGCCGTATGACATCCCGAACCTGCAGGTCGCACATCAGGCGGTGGATTTGCCGGTGCCCGTCGGCTTCTGGCGCGCGGTCGGTCATTCGTACACGGCATTTTTCAACGAGTGCTTCATCGACGAGCTCGCCACCGTGGCGCAGGCCGATCCGTTGGCGTTTCGCATCGCGCATTTGCAGAAGCAGCCGCGTCACCTGAAGGTGCTGCGGTTTGCGGCCGAAAAAGCGGATTGGGCAGGGCGCCCGATCGAGACGGCCGATGGCGCCCGCGTGGGCCGCGGTCTCGCCCTGCATGCCTCCTTCGGCAGCATTGTGGCTGTGGTGGCCGAGGTGTCCCTGAGCCCGGAGGGGCGCCCCCGGGTGCATCGAATCGTCACCGCCATCGATTGCGGGCAGGTGGTGAATCCGGCGCTCGTCACCCAGCAGATGGAGAGTTCGATCATCTACGGGCTCTCGGCAGCCCTCTACGGGCAGATCACGTTCAAGGACGGCTCGGTCGAGCAGGGCAACTTCGATACCTACCCGGCGCTGCGCCTCGCGGATACGCCAACCATCGAGACCTGGATCATGCCGAACGGGGAGCCACCGGGCGGCGTCGGCGAGCCTGGGCTGCCTCCGGTCGCCCCCGCCGTTGCCAACGCCCTGGCCGCCCTGACGGGTCGACGGAATCGCAGGTTGCCGCTGATCGGTGCCTAGGGTATCGTTCGCGGCCTTTGTGCAGGCGCGTAGCTCAGTGGTAGAGCACCACCTTGACATGGTGGTGGTCGGTGGTTCGATCCCACTCGCGCCTACCAATTCGACAGGGGGCGTTTTCGCGTCGCGGAAGCGCCCCTTTTGCGATGCGGGAAGCCCGTTGGGAGCGCTGCGACCATGCCTGTGATCACGCTGCCGGATGGCAGCCAACGAACTTACGATCGGACCGTAACGGTGGCCGAGGTGGCCGCGAGCATCGGCGCTGGCCTCGCGCGCGCCGCACTTGCGGGCAAGGTGGCCGGCAAGTTGGTCGATACCTCGTTCCCAATTGTCGCGGACGCGCCGCTCGAGATCGTCACCGACAAGCACCCCGATGCGCTTGAAGTGATCCGTCACTCAACCGCGCACCTGCTGGCTCAGGCAGTGCAGGCGCTCTTTCCTGAGGCCCAGGTCACCATCGGGCCCGTGATCGACGACGGGTTTTATTACGACTTCTCGTACAAGCGGCCGTTCACGCCTGAAGATCTTGCCGCCATCGAGGCGAAGATGCAGGAGCTCGCGGCGGCCGATCTCGGCGTGACTCGGCGCGAGATGCCGCGTGATGAGGCGGTGGGCTTTTTCAAGGGTCTCGGCGAGCACTACAAGGCCGAGATCATCGCCAGCATCCCGTCCAACGAACCCATCAGTCTCTATGGGCAGGGCGGTTGGGTCGATCTGTGCCGCGGTCCGCACGTGCCGAGCACGGGCAAGCTCAAAGTATTCAAGCTCATGAAGGTCGCGGGCGCCTATTGGCGCGGCGATTCGCGCAACGAGATGCTGCAGCGCATCTACGGAACAGCGTGGACGAACGACAAAGACCTCAAGGACTACCTGCACCGCCTCGAGGAGGCCGAGAAGCGCGACCATCGTCGCATCGGCCGCGAGCTCGATCTCTTCCACATGCAGGAAGAGGCGCCGGGAGCCGTGTTCTGGCATCCGAAGGGCTGGAGCGTGTTTCAGTCGCTCATCGGTTACATGCGCGACAAGCAGCGCGCTGCGGGCTTCCAGGAGGTCAACGGTCCTGAGTTGATGGATCGAAGCCTGTGGGAAGCCTCGGGGCACTGGGAGAAGTTCGGCGAGAACATGTTCACGACGCAGACGCCCGACGAGCGCGTCTACGCCATCAAGCCGATGAACTGCCCGGGCCATGTGCAGATCTTCCGTCAGGGACTGCGCAGTTACCGCGATCTGCCGATCCGCTACGCCGAGTTCGGCAAGGTGCACCGCTACGAGCCCTCGGGCGCGCTGCACGGGCTGATGCGGGTGCGGGCCTTCACCCAGGACGACGCGCACATCTTCGTGAGTCCGGAGCAGATCACGGCCGAGTCCGTGGCCGTGACTCGGCTGATCCTCGACATCTACAGTGACTTCGGTTTCGACGACGTGCGTATCAAGTTCTCCGACCGCCCCGAAAAGCGGGTCGGGTCCGATGACATCTGGGACAAGGCCGAGGCCGCGCTCAAGGAGGCCGCGCGCGTGGCCGGCATCGACTACACCCTCAATCCGGGCGAGGGCGCGTTCTACGGGCCCAAGCTCGAATTCGTGCTGCGCGATGCGATCGGGCGCGACTGGCAGTGCGGCACCCTGCAGGTGGATCTGAACCTGCCCGGACGTCTCGGCGCGCACTACATCGACGAGCACAGTCAGCGACAAACGCCGGTGATGCTCCACAGAGCGATTTTCGGCAGTCTGGAGCGGTTTTTCGGCATTTTGCTCGAACACCACGCCGGGAAACTGCCCACTTGGTTGGCGCCGACGCAGGTGGTCCTGCTCAGCATTACCGAGCGGCAGGACGCGTACCTCAATGAAGTTGCCGAAGTCCTTAAAAATCAGGGGCTTCGGGTTGAAACTGACTTGCGTAACGAAAAGATCGGCTTTAAGATTCGCGAACACACGCTGCAACGCGTGCCATACCTATTGGTGGCGGGCGACAAGGAAGTAGCGGCGCAACAGTTGTCCGTGCGTACCCGCAGCGGCAAGGATCTGGGTCAGATGTCCCCGCAAGCCTTCATTGAGCGGCTGGGCGTCGAACTCGAGAGCCGCGGGCGCCGAACTTTGGAGGATTGACGTATCTCGACTGCAACGAAGCGCATACGGCGCAATGAGGACATCACGGCGCCGCAGGTGCGTGTGATCGCGGCAGATGGATCCCAAGCGGGGATCATGACGCGGTTTGAGGCTCTGCAACTCGCACAGTCCAGTGAACTGGACCTGGTCGAAGTCTCGCCGATGGCCGAGCCGCCGGTGGTGCGCATCATGGACTTCGGGAAGTTCCTCTTCGAACAGAAGAAGAAAACCCACTCCGCGCAGAAGAAGCAGAAGCAGCAGCAAATCAAGGAAGTGAAGTTTCGTCCCGGTACGGAAGAGGCGGATTACCAAGTCAAACTGCGTAATCTCACCCGCTTCCTGACCGAGGGTGACAAGGCCAAGGTAACCCTGAGGTTCCGCGGCCGAGAAATGGCGCACCAAGAGATCGGGCGCCGTCTTCTCGATCGGTTGGTTCAAGACCTCGCCGCACAGGCGATGGTCGAGCAGAACCCGCTGATGGAGGGTCGGCAAATGGTCATGGTATTTGCGCCGAAGAAGAAGTGAGGCGCTGAGCCGAGTAGCCAACCCATGGTGGGTTGGCGCAAGGCCGGCACCTCCGCCCGTAGCGGGTTCGCAAGAACCCTGTGAACGGGGCCACAACAAGGAGATGAGCAATGCCCAAGCTGAAAAGCAACCGGGCGGCAGCGAAGCGTTTTCGCAAAACGGCCAAGGGCTTCAAGTCCTACTCGGCCGGCCGCCGCCACAACCTCGGACACAAGCCCCGCAAGACCAAGCGCCAGCTGCGCTCGGGCGGGTCCAGTCTCGTTCACGAGAGCGACGTCGGCCGTTTGGCCCAGTTGCTGCCGAACGCCTAACAGACACTCCGAGGTAATCGAACATGGCAAGAGTCAAACGTGGCGTGACCGCGGGTCGTCGTCACAAGAAAGTTCTCGGCAAGGCGAAGGGTTACTACAACGCCCGCCGCAAGGTCTATCGCACAGCCAAGCAGGCGGTCATCAAGGCCGGCCAGTACGCCTACAAGGGTCGTCGTCTCAAGAAGCGCGACTACCGTGCTCTGTGGATCCAGCGCATCAACGCGGCGGCGCGTGAAGTGGGCCTGTCCTACAGCCGCATGATGAATGGCCTGAAACTCGCGAACATCGAGATCGATCGCAAGATGCTGGCCGATATTGCCGTGCACGACGCGGCGGCCTTCGGCGCGCTCGCCACCAAGGTCAAGGCAGCTCTCGGCATCGCCTGAGTCACGGTCGTGGGTGATCTTGCGACCCTGACCCGCCAAGCCCTCGACGAGGTCGCTGCAAGCTCAACGCTTGCGGCCCTCGACGAGGTGCGTGTGCGCTGGCTCGGAAAAAAAGGGCTGCTGACCGAGCAGCTCAAATCTTTGGGTGCGTTGCCCGCGGCGGAAAGGCCCGCTGCGGGTTCGCGCATCAACGCCGCCAAGCAAGAGGTCGAAGCCGCGTTGCAGGCTGCTGGGGAGGCTCTGTCGCGCCAGGCCGTCGAGGCGGAGCTTGCGGCGGGGCGGCTCGACATGACACTGCCCGGTCGCGGCGAGGTGCGCGGTGCCGTTCATCCCGTCACGCGCGCGCGCCTGCGTATCGAAACCTTGTTTCGCAACGCAGGGTTCGAGGTGGCCGCGGGTCCCGAGATCGAGGACGACTTCCATAATTTCGAGGCGCTGAACATTCCGGCCGATCATCCGGCCCGCGCCATGCACGACACGTTCTATTTCCCCGACGGTCGATTGCTGCGCACGCACACCTCGCCCGTGCAGATCCGCGAGTTGCGCAAGGGGCGCTTGCCTCTGGCCATGATCATGCCGGGGCGGGTGTATCGCTGCGATTACGACATGACCCACTCGCCCATGTTTCATCAGGTCGAGGGGCTCGTGGTCGACGAGAACGTCAGCTTCGCCAACCTCAAGGCGACGCTGCAGCAGTTTCTGCAAGCGTTCTTCGAGAAGGACCTGCGCATGCGGCTGCGGCCGTCTTATTTCCCGTTCACCGAACCTTCTGCCGAGGTGGACATGTCCTGTGTGTTTTGCGACGGCGCCGGGTGTCGAGTGTGCAAGCACACCGGCTGGCTCGAGATTGCCGGTTGCGGCATGGTCCACCCGAACGTGTTCAAGGCGACCGGAATCGACAGCGAGCGCTACACCGGTTATGCCTTTGGCATGGGCATCGAGCGTCTCGCGATGTTGCGCTACGGCGTCAATGATTTGCGCCTGTTCTTCGAGAGCGACCTGCGCTTCCTGCGTCAGTTTGGTGCGGCATGAAGATCTCGATCAACGCGCTGCGCGAGAGGGTCCCACTCGATATCGCCGCTCGCGAACTCGGCGATCGACTCACGATGGCGGGCTTCGAGCTCGAGAGTCTGACGCACGCCGCACCACCATTCTCCGCTGTGGTGGTGGCCGAGATCATTGAGGCGACCCGTCATCCCCAGGCGGACAAGCTTCAGGTCTGTCGTGTGGCGTTCGATGCAGCGAGTCGTAGCGTCGAGGGCGCATTGCAGATCGTGTGCGGCGCTGCGAACGCACGTGTCGGCCTGAAGACGGCGCTGGCGAGGGTGGGTGCCGAGTTACCTGGCGCCCTCAAGATCAAGGCGGCCAAGCTGCGTGGGGTCGAGTCGGCCGGCATGCTGTGCTCGGCCAAGGAACTGGGCCTCGCGGAAACCTCCGAGGGCATCCTCGAGTTGCCCGCGGATGCGCCGTTAGGTCAGTCACTGCGCGAGTACATGGCTCTCGACGATATGGTGCTGGAGCTCGCGGTCACGCCTAACCGGGGTGATGCCATGTCGACGCGCGGCATTGCCCGCGAGGTTGCGGCGCTCTGCGGCGTTCCCGTGCGCGAGCCGCAGGACCCGATGGTCGTCGTCGATGCAGCGCTCGCTGCGGAGCAGGGGACGGCACGCGCGACCTTGCACGAGGCCGCCGCCTGCCCGCGGTTTCACTCGCGGCTCATCGTCGATATCGATAACACCGCTGCATCGCCGCTGTGGCTGCGCGAGCGGCTACGCCGCGCCGGGATGCGCAGCATCAGTCCGGTGGTCGATGTCACCAATCTGATCGTCCACGAACTCGGTCAGCCGATGCACGCGTACGACGCGGACCTGCTCCGTGGCCCACCGCAGGTGCGTTGGGCGCGCGATGGCGAAACGATCGATTTGCTCGACGGCAAAACCGTCACATTACGAAACGACGAACTCGTCATCGCCGACGCCGAAGGCGCCGTGGCGCTTGCGGGCGTGATGGGCGGCACGCGCACGTCCGTGTCGAGTTCAACGCGGCGGGTGCTGTTCGAGGTCGCTTGGTTTTCGCCCTCGTCGATTGCCGGTCGCGGGCGTCGTCACGGCTTGACGACCGATGCGAGTCAGCGATTCGAACGGGGGGTGGACCCGCAGCTTGGCGCCGTGGCGATCGAGCGCGCAAGCCAGCTGCTGCAACGCATCGCGGGCGGGCGCTACTCGCCCATCTGGTGCGTCGAGGATGCAGCGCAGCTGCCGCAGACGGCGGCTGTGACCTTGCGGCACGCGTCGGTGACCCGACTGCTAGGAGCCGACATTCCAGCCGAACACGTTGTGGGCCTGTTGCAGCGCCTCGGCTTGAAGCTCGTGGCCGACTCGTCGGCCACCACAACACCCGGCATCTGGCGCTTCGAGATTCCTTCGCACCGCTTCGATCTGCGCATCGAGCGCGACCTCATCGAGGAAGTAGCGCGGCTGTGGGGGTACGAGCGTATCGAAGCGGCGCCGGCCCGCAGTCTGCAGGTGATCCGTCCCCATCCGGTCGAAGTGATCCCGGAGCAGCGGGTACTCGACACGCTGGTCGCGCGGGGCTTTATGGAAGGCATCCATTTCGCCTTCGTGGACCCCGCGTTGCAGGCAGCGCTGTTTCCTGGAGTGCCCGTTCACGCCTTGGCCAATCCGATCTCCAGCGAGCTGGCTGTGATGCGCACTTCGCTGTGGGCGGGCCTGCTCAAGGCCACCCTCGACAACCAGCGCCGCCAGCAGTCACGCATCAAGCTCTTCGAGCAGGGTGTGGTGTTCCCGGTTGAGGGTGCGGAAACCCGTCGACTCGCGGGTGTCGTCGTAGGCAGCCGCTGGCCCGAGCAGTGGGGTGGGGGTCGCGAAGCGTCGGACATCTTCGATCTTCGCGCCGATCTCGAGTCGCTGTTGTCGCTGACGGGTGATAGTTCGGCCTTCGAATTCGTTGCAGACGCGTTGTCTTGCCTGCATCCCGGCCGCACAGCGCGGCTTGCGCGGCACGGCCAGACCGTAGGCTGGATCGGCGAACTGCACCCGGAACTCGTCCGTTCGCTCGGCTTTGCTTCGCCGCCGTGCCTGTTCGAGATCGATGTCGATCCCGCCCTAGCGGTGCGATACGCGCCGTTTGAGGCGCCATCGCGGTTCCCTCAGGTCAGGCGGGATCTGGCGTTTATCGTCGATGACAACGTTACAGCGGGCGCAATCATGGACGTCGTCGAGTCCGTAAAACTGTCGGGATTCCGTCACCTGTTTGTGTTCGACGTTTATCGCGGAGCGAACATCGAATCAGGTCGAAAAAGTATTGCGCTAGGATTGATTTTACAGGATAAAGACCGCACGCTCACTGATGACGAAACGGATCGCATCGTGGCGCAAGTTCGAGAAGCGCTGCGCGCAGCCTGCGGCGCGGTGTTCAGGGAATAAGACAGAGAAACCATCGTAATGGCGTTGACGAAAGCAGAAATGGCCGAGGCGCTGTTCAACCAATTGGGTTTGAACAAGCGTGAGGCGCGCGAACTCGTCGATCTCTTCTTCGAAGAGGTCCGGGCCGCACTCTCGAGTGGCGCTCAGGTCAAGCTCTCAGGCTTTGGTAATTTCGATTTGCGGGACAAGAATCAGCGTCCCGGTCGCAATCCGAAGACCGGTGAGGAGATACCGATCAGCGCACGACGGGTGGTCACGTTCCGTCCGGGGCAAAAGTTGAAGGCACGCGTCGAAGCGTATGTTGGAAGCCAAGAATAACGACGAACTGCCGGCGATTCCCGGCAAGCGGTATTTCGCCATTGGTGAGGTGGCGGAGTTGTGCGGGGTCAAGGCGCACGTGCTGCGCTATTGGGAACAGGAGTTCCCCCAGCTCAAGCCCGTCAAGCGGCGAGGCAACCGCCGCTATTACCAGCGCCAGGACGTGATCATCATTCGCCAGATCCGGGCGCTGCTGTACGAACAGGGTTTCACGATCGGCGGTGCCCGCAACAAGTTGCAGGGCGAAGAAGCGCGCAGTGATGTCACGCAGAGTCAGCAGATCGTGCGCCAGATGCGCATCGAACTCGAGGACATTCTGCGCATCCTGCGGCGCTGATCGAGACGCGGTATCATCCGCGCGTAGGTTTCAAGGTCGGTCGGGACGTGGCGCAGCCTGGTAGCGCACTTGCATGGGGTGCAAGGGGTCCCGAGTTCAAATCTCGGCGTCCCGACCATTGGAACCTGACTACGGGTTGGCATGA
>CAISHQ010000113.1 GCA_903885195.1 uncultured Pseudomonadota bacterium
GCGCCGCTGCGCGCGGCCAACGCATAGCTCGCAAAGGGCAGCGTCACCGGCAGCAGGAAGAGCAGGTGGCGTGCTTTGTTCATGGTGCAGCGTGTCTCATGGTTCAGGGCGCGCGCTTCCAGCGCTGGGTACGACCGAGCAGTGCGATACCCAGATACCCGCGCACGTTCAGTGTGCGACCGCCGTCGGCGAGTTCGAGTTTGACGTCGTAGATCTTGCCGCTGTCGGGATCGAGGATCTTGCCACCCGTCCAGACGGCGGAAGTACCCTGACCCTGCTGCTTGAGTCCGGTGAGAATGACGAGGCCCATCATCTTCTTGCCGCGACGTTCGTCCGGGCAGCGCTCGCAGGTGGCCTGGTTGGGCTCGTTCGGACGCAGTGTGCCCGCGATGCGACCTTCGAAGGTGCCATTGTTGTCGACGATTTCGATGATGCCGCGCGGCTTGCCGTCCTTGTCGTCGATGGTGTGCCATCGACCGACCGGCGAGTGCGGGGGGCTGATTTCGGCAGCCACATCGTGGACTGCGTTTACGGCCATCAGTGCGGCCAGAGCGATGCGATAAAGGGCCATGTCACACTGTAACGCAGCCGGCTCTCGATGTTGAGAGGCCTTGGGATCGCGCGGCGTGCGATCAGCTGCTCTGGTATATTTTTGGACGAGTTAATGATCCCTGCCGAGGCGCCGTTCCGCGCGATGATTCCAACCCGCCCTGATCTTAAGCAACATTGCCGAGCCTGCACGGTTGCCGCGGTTTTGCTGTGGTTGAGTTCCGCGGTGTACGCCGCTCCGTTGACGCTTGATGCAGCGTTGGCCAAGGTGATTGCGTCTCACCCCGAGTTGCGAGGCTTTGCCTTGCGCAGCGAGGCTCTCGAAGCCGAGGGCGCTGTCGCAAGCCTGCGCCCGGAAATGTCGCTCGGGCTCTCGATCGAAAACGCGCTGGGATCGGGCGACTACCGCGGCTTCGACTCCGCCGAGAGCACCCTGACCCTCGCTGGCCTGATCGAACGAGGCGGCAAGCGAGAAGCGCGGCGCGCCATGGCTGCGGCACGATTCGACGCGTTGGGTGTCGAGCGCTCGGCGATGCAGTTCGACGTTCTTGCGGAGACGGCCCGCCGATATCTTGATGTCGTGGGGTGGCAGGCGCGTCAGCCCTTGCTCGAGGCAGAACTGGCTCAGCGCGAGCGCATGGCGGAGGCAGCGCGCAAGCGTTTCGCCATCGGTGCCGCCCCGGAAGCCATGGCGCTGAAGGCCGAGGCGGATGTTGCGGCAACGAAAGCCGCTCTGGCCGCGACCCGCGGCTCGACGATTGCGGCCGCACGCAAGCTCGCCCTGATGTGGAGTGATCGTTCGGGTGCAACGTTCGAGGCAGTGCCTCTGCCTTCGGCGGTGCCGCCGCTGCCGGACTACGAGGACTTCCGCAAGGCCTTGTCGTCCTCGCCCGAGCTGGCGCGCTTTGCAACGGAGAGCCGCATACGCGATGCGCGGGTGCGGCTGGCGGTGGCCGATGCGTCGGCCGACATCGATTGGGAACTGGGCGTGCGGCATCTGGCGGGGTCGGGTGACGTCGCGCTGGTCGCTGGAGCCAGCATCCCGCTGGGTGTGTCGCGTCGTGCCGCACTCGAGCGCTCCGCGGCGCGTGCCGAGCGGGCGGCTCTTGAACTCGAGCGTGAATCTGTTGAGGCGCAGCTGGAAGCAGCATTGCTCGAGGCATGGTCGCGGGCGAACTCAGCCGTCGAGCGTGTGACTGCGCTCGAGTCGGAGATCCTGCCTCGACTGCGCAAGGCTGCAGAGAGCGCCGAGCGTGCCTATGTCGCAGGGGCGCTCACGTACGTCGAGTGGTCGGAAGTGCAGAGTGCCGTTCGATCGGCTGGCGAAGCCGCGCTCGAAGCCAAACTCGAGTGGCGTCGATCGATGATCGAGATCCAGCGCCTGACGGCCGAGCCTGTGATTACCGAGCGATGAAACGGAGTGAGTCCATGCGTGTGACGGTAGCAGTGATGGCGTTGTGCAGCGTGTTGCTCGGCGCATGCGGCGGGTCATCGGGTTCTGCGCCAGCGCACGACGATCACGGCCATGATGCGCACGGACATGGTGGGCACGACCACGCGGACGAACCGGAGGGGCCAAACGGGGGCCGCTTGTTGACCGAAGGCGATGTGACGGTGGAACTACGGATCGTCGACGAACCGCGTAACTCTCCTCGCTTCGTCGCCTGGGTCACGCGGGGCGGTAAGTCTGCGAATGCCGCGGTCGAGCGGCTTTCGGTTCGAACCGAGCGCCTGGGTGGTGAGTCTGAGATCTTCGAACTCGTGACTCGCGATGAGGCTTTCGCCGGCACTGTGGGCGTACGCGAACCGCATAGCTTTTCGATCAAGGTCATGGCCCGTGTGGCCGGTCGGGATCTCTCGTGGTCATTCGATGCGTTCGAGGGTCGCGTGACCATCGACCCGGCAACGGCCAAGGAGGCCGGCATCGTCACAGCCCCGCTCGCCCGAGGCGTTGTTTTCGAGACCGTGGAGGCGCCCGGTGTCATCCGGCCGCGCGAATCGGCCAGCGCTAAAGTCATCGCGAGGTTTCCGGGTGTCGTCAAGACGGTCAGGGTGCGGGCCGGAGATCGCGTGGCGGCGGGCAACGTGCTCGCCACGATCGAAAGCAATGCGAGCCTGTCCACCTACGTGCTGACGGCACCGATTTCGGGCACGTTGATCCGGCATGACGCTGTGGTCGGCGCAGCGGTTGCGGATACGCCGCTATTCGAAATAGCCAACACCGACAGCCTGCAGGTGGATCTGCGCGTGTTTGGCAAGATGGCCCAGCGCGTTCGAGCGGGCTCGCGAGTGCGCGTGCAGCGCCTGACTGACGATCGCAGCGTCGAGACTCAGATCAGTCGATTGCTGCCCGACGTCGACGTGGCCACGCAGAGCGTGATCGCCCAAGCGGTGATTAAAAACGAGGATGGATTGTGGCGGCCCGGCGC
>CAISHQ010000114.1 GCA_903885195.1 uncultured Pseudomonadota bacterium
GGGTGATACCGAACTTCTTCTTCCACCTGACCACGACGTATGCGCTGCTGCGTCAGGCCGGCGTCGAGCTCGGCAAGCAGGACTTCCTCGGAGGCGTCTGACCATGGGCTCGATGCGCACACGCCGGCTCGGCACACAGGGACTCGAGGTCTCCGCTCTCGGCCTCGGCACCATGGGCATGAGCGGCGTAGCCGGTATGCCGCTCATGTACGGCGAGCCGGATGAGGCAGAAGGCATTGCAACCATCCGCCGTGCGCTCGATCTTGGCGTCAATTTCTTTGATACGGCTGAAGTCTACGGGCCGTACACCAACGAGATTCTACTGGGCAAGGCACTCGCGGGTCGCCGACACGAGGCCGTGATCGCCACCAAGTTCGGTTTCACGTACTCGCTCGACAACAAGATCGCCGGCCTCGATGGTCGTCCGGAGAACGTACACAAGGCGCTCGATGGCTGTCTGCAACGGCTAGGCACCGACTACATTGACCTCTGGTATCAGCACCGCCGTGATCGCAGCGTGCCGATCGAAGAGACCGTCGGTGCCATGGCCGAGCAGGTCAAGGCGGGCAAGGTGCGCTTTCTGGGTCTCTCGGAGATGGGCGTCGAGACCATCCGGCGGGCGCACGCCGTGCACCCGATCAGTGCGGTGCAAAGCGAGTACTCGATTTGGGAGCGCAACCTGGAGGAGCCGGGGCTCGACGGCTCGCCGGGCGTGGTCGCGACCTGCCGTGAACTCGGCATCGGCATCGTGCCCTACAGCCCACTCGGGCGGGGTTTCTTTGGTGGCACGCTGCCCGACCCGGCCACACTGCCCGACACCGACTACCGCAAGCACGACCCGCGCATGCAGGGCGAGAACTACACCCGTAACCAGCGGCTGCTGCAGGCCATCGAGCGGATTGCGGCGGAACACGAGGCGAAGCCCGCGCAGGTGGCGCTCGCCTGGTTGCTGGCCCGTGGCGAAGACATCGTGCCAATTCCGGGGACGAAGCGACGCGCATATCTCGAGATCAACGTCGCAGCGTCTTACCTGATGCTCAGCGCAGCTGAACTCGCCACGCTCGATGCGCTCGGCAACGCGAGCGGGGCGCGCTATACCGAACGCATGATGCAGATGATCGAGCGCTGAGCGGGGCGCGAGGTTCATCGCGGCTCGCCTGCGGGGCCGCGCGTCGCGCCTTGTCGGCCCTCAGGCGCGGCGGCGGTCGGTGTCGCTGCCACCATTGCCGGTGTGATCGATGACCACAGGCACGTCTCCGGCGATCACTCGCATCGAGGGTCGCGATGGTGTCGCAGCGGAGCTGGGCTCGGCGCGCGGTGGCTGATCGACCACCACGCCGCCCGCGATGTAGATCCGTCGCTCGCAACGCTCAGCCAAGTCACGATCGTGGGTCGACAGCAGAAAGGTCGTTCCGGTCTCGCGCTGAATCTCGGTCATGAGCGCAAAGGCTTGATCCGCGTTCTCACGATCGAGATTGCCGGTGGGTTCGTCTGCCAACACCAAGGCCGGCTGGTTCATCAGTGCGCGAGCGATGGCCACGCGTTGCTTCTGCCCGCCCGAGAGTCGCGTGGCCCGATAGTTCATGCGATCACGTAAGCCGACGCGTTCGAGCAACATGGCCGCCCGCTCGCGACCTGCGCGCGTCTCGCGCCACAAGCGGCCCGCGTGCGGAAAGAGCACGTTCTCGAGCGCGGTGAAATCCGGCAGCAAGTGGTGGTACTGAAAGATGAAGCCGATCTGTTGATTGCGAAAGTCGCTGAGCTCAGCCTCGCGCAGGGCAGTGAGTTCACGCCCCTGCATACGGAAACTCCCCGATGTCGGTCGCATCAGCGTGCCGAGGATCGACAGCAACGTGCTCTTGCCACTGCCCGAGGGCCCAAGCATCGCGACCATCTCGCCGCGGTTCAGCGTGAAGTTCACACCCTTGAGCACCGGCGTCTGAAAGTCGCGATCGACGAAAATCTTGCGGATGTCGCGCACTTCCAGAAGTGGCGCGTCATCGGCCGCAGAGGCGAGGCTGTGGATCGCGGCAGTGGTGGTGGCGCTCATGGGGGAATCGTCCTTGGATATTTCGGTCACTGGGAGATGGCTTCGACGGGATCGATACGCGAGGCCGCACGGGCGGGCCACAGCGCCGCCGCAATGCTTGCCGCTGCAGCAAGCAGCAGCGCCACATCGTATTGA
>CAISHQ010000115.1 GCA_903885195.1 uncultured Pseudomonadota bacterium
GATACTCGGCCGCCCTCTTCCGCGCTCAGTGCCGCCTCGTCGCGCGCGCCGATGGCGCCGGTGAACGACACCCGGTCGGCTACTTCAACGGGCGCGATGCTCATCGTCGTGACGAGTGGCACGGGACTGCCCGCTGAATCGGCCGCACCGAACGGCCAGTACAAACGCAGCAATCCGAGCGACGTCAGCGCGATGAGGCCTGCGAGGGTCCAAAGGATCGGGCGTGGCACGGAGGACAAAGACAGACGGCTCATTGACGGGGCACCCTTGTGAAGAACGATGTCGATACAGCGCTACGCCGGTGACGGCGCAGCACTGCAACGAGAACAACCTGAGTGTTATATTAGACTACAACACCATAACGCAGTCAACGCGGCTGGGGAGAACCCCCCTGAGGTAAACCGCGGATCAAAAGGTTCGGCAGCGCGCTGTTATCCCACTCCCCACCCGCTCCCCGCGGCGGATTGTCGCCGACCCGCAGAACGACGAGCCGGCGGGACGGAATGATGAACACCACTTGGTTGGAATTGCCGTCGAACAGAAACACATCGTCGGCGAGGTAGGGCTCCGAGTGCAGCACGCGGCGTGCCTCGGCGTCGCGCGCCGGATTGGCGAAGCCGCGCCGCGCGATATAGCGCCCCGCGACGTAAACGCCGAGTCCGTAGTACGGATTCTCAGCCGTCGGGGTGCGCATCGCCTGCACGTACCCGGCCGGCAGAAGCCGCTTGCCCTCCCAGACGCCATCCTGCAGCAGCAACACACCGAGGCGCAGCCAGGCCTCGGCCGGAAGCATGAGACAACAACCGGAGTGTGCCGTACCGCCCGGGCGGTTGACCCAGATCGTGCCCCCCGGAGAACCGAGCCGTTGCAACACCTCGCGAGAGAGCCACTCGCCGTAGCGCACGCCGGTGGCCCGTTCGATCAGCACCGCGACGAGCTCCGAGGTCGCGTTGTTGTACTCGTAACGTGCGCCCGGCTCATCCACCACCGGATAGTCGTGGATGATGATCTGCTCGTGACGCGGATGCAGGTAGGCCCGATTGAGTATGTCCTCGGCGGTCATGGCGGGCCCTTGCGGCAGGAACCCGGAGCGCATGTCGAGCAGGTGGCGGACCAGGATCTTCGAGCGGCGTGGATCGCCGCGCCACTCGCTGATGAAATCCGCCACTGGCTGATCGAGCGAGCGGATCTTGCCGAGCGCGAGGGCGCGCCCGATAGCGACGGCGGTCATGGGCTTGGCGAGAGATCTCGACGGGAATGTATCTTCAGGCTTCATCCCCTTGAAAAAGCTGGCTTTTTCAATCTTTCCGTCGTGCCATACCATGAATGCCGAGGAGTTGTTACGGGCGGCGTACTGCTCTGCTGCCTGCAAGGCAGCCGCTGCGATTCGGGTGTTGCCGGCGGCTGCGCCCGCCAGTGGCACCGGGTTACGCGCTCCAGGCACAGGCTCGAGCGGCTCGTAGGTTTCGAGCCCGAGGCCGAGTCGCGACGCGTCCATCAAGCGCGCGAAGCGCTCAAGATAGACCGCCTCGTCGGCTGCCGAGTAACTGGATGGACCTGCCGCGGCAGAGGTCACGGTGAGCGCGAGCATCATGGCCAGCGAGGAAGTCGAACGAACGAGAGATTTCATGGCGCGAAAGCCTAGCCGCCGCAGCCAACGCGCGCAAACCGCGTAACATCCCTGCCCGTCATGCGCACTGCCAAACCTCTTTTACTCGTCAGCACTCCGATTGGCGTCGGCTGGGGACTGCTCGAAGCCTGGCGTGTCGGCTGGTGGCTGGGCACGTTGATGCTAGTGTTGGTGACCGTGGTGAGCAGTTTCGGCGCACTCACGGTTTGGCGTATTTACAAGGATCGAGCACGCGACCACTGACTGCTGGGGTCGCGGGGAATCACCATGAGGTCGCAGGTCACGCGCCCCACCACCTGCTCAGCGAAGCTGGGCTGGCCCGCACGCGGTGACAAGCGAGTGCCCTCACCGAGGACCAGCACGTCGATCCGCTGCTCGCGAATAAGGTCCACCACACCCTCGAGCGGCGAGCCAGGCACCTGATGCACCGACTGCGGCGCCAGATCGCGCCACCTGGCCTGGATATCGCCCGGCTCGGGATCCGAACGTCGATCCTGCGGGTCGCGCATCAGCCCCACCGACCAGACGCCATGGCACTCGCGTGCCAACTGGGCCGTGGTCAGCAAGATTGAGCGCGACATCACCTCGTCGCGCGCGTTGGGGTCGAGCGCGACGCAAAACCGCGGCACGGGTTGCGATTGATGACCCTGCGACAACAGCAACGGCACCGGGCAGCTGCGGATAATCTGCATCTCGGCCGGTTGCGGCGGCCGCGCCCTGCCCTCGCGGGAGTTGGCGAGACTCTTGATCACCAGCATTGGGCGCAGTTGCTCGACCCGCGCGGCAAGGCCCTCGTGCACCGCGAAAGCGCAGCCGAAACTCAGGTTGATACGCAGGTCCGTGGCGGATATCGAGCCGCGCAAAGCCTGCAGGAATCGCTCGTTTTCTGCGTCGCAGGCGGCGACGACGGCCCGCGCCTCGTTGCTGTGTGCCTGCTCGCGAACAGCCCAGGCATGGTCGGTGTCGCAGAGAAAGATGTCGATGGACGCATCCAGATGCCGCGCGAGGACCGACGCCTTGTGCAACGAGGACTGCGCCTCGGTGGACCGATCGGCGAGAACCAGAATGATGCGTTGGGGACTCATCTTCGAAGACGAATTGTTCGGTGACGAATTGTGGGTATGACGGGCATCACTCTCAAGCGGAGTGCCGACGGGCACAGCAGGCGCATTGATCCGCCTCCGGTATGGCCTGCAGGCGCTCTGTCTCAATGTCCTGCCCGCAACGGCTGCAGCAGGAGTACTCGCCCCGCTCGAGGCGGGCGAGCGCCACGTCGACCTGCTGAAGCAAATGCCGTGTGGACTCGTCGATGCCGTGCAGGACTTCCTCATTCTCGCGTTGGATCGCCTGATCGGCGAAGTCTGCGACCAGAGGATCGCGTTCATGCCGAAGGTCGGTCGCGACGGCCTCGCTGCGACCCATCAGTTCAGCACGACGCGCAAGCAGTCGGGTGCGGATCTGGGCGGTGTCTTGCATGGTCGCTCCAGGCGGTATTGAGGGTGCTGCATAGTATGCCCGGGCAGCAGGCACCTGCCATCGCGAAAAGTACCTAGCTTGTCGCGTGCTAGGATGCGGGGACCGCGTTTGTCAGCCTTGTCATGAACCGAAACGAGACGCCCGCGAGACTCAGTCAGCCCGAACTGCAGGCCCTGCTCGACGCCACGGTCGACGCGGTGATCGTCATTGACGCGAAGGGGCATATCGAGAGTTTCAATCGATCCGGCGAACGTCTGTTCGGGTATTCGGCGGGGGAACTGCTCGGCCGCAATGTCAGCGTCTTGATGACCGACACCGATCGTAATGCCCATGACGAGTACATGGCACGGTATCTCTCGACAGGCGTGCCGCATATCATCGGCATCGGCCGCGAAGTCGATGCACGGCGCAAGGACGGCAGCCGTTTTCCCGTATTCCTCTCCGTTGGACAAGTGCACGGCGTGGACCCACCGCGGTTCGTGGGCCTGCTGCATGACATCACCTTGCGACGTGAGGCGATGGCGGCGCTGCGCCGCGAGCGCGATCGGGCCAACATGTATCTGGAAATTGCGCAGGTCATATTGCTGGCCCTGTCGACCGACCAGCGCATCCAGCTGATCAATCGCAAGGGCTGTGACACGCTCGAGCGTCGCGAGATGGACCTACTCGGGCGCGACTGGTTGGAAGTGGCCGTGCCTGAGGAGCAGCGCGCCGCGGTGCTCGCCGAACTGCGGGAACTGAATGCGGAACCAGTTGGCGACGCTCCCGCTGCAGAGCGCTATTTCGAACACCATGTTGTCGCTGCCGACGGCAGCCGTCGGCTCATCGGTTGGCGCTGCATCGCCATGCGCAACGCGGAGGGCCGCCTGATCAGCTACTTTGCCTCGGGCGAAGACATCACCGACTCGCGGCGTGCCGCCGAGGACGCCTTTATCGCCCAACAACGCATCACACAGGTATCGCGCCTTGCAACCATGGGCGAAATGGCGGCCGGCATCGCCCATGAATTGAACCAACCGCTCGCGGCGATTGCGAACTATGCGAATGCAGCGATGCGCCTCGCTGCGACCCAAGGCATCGCGCAAATCGACCCCGAAGGCGACGTCACGCTCGCGCTGGAGCAGATCAGTCAGCAGGCACAGCGCGCCGGAGAGATCATCCGCCGGCTGCGCGCGCTAGTCCAAAACCGGGAAACCCGGCATGAATCAGCCAACGTCAACGAGCTCGTCAACGAGGTCATCGGCTTCACGCAGGGCGACGCTCGATTGCATGAAGTCCGCATCGTGCGCGAGCTCGACCCGTCGCTACCGATCGCCATGCTCGATCGGATCCAGATCCAGCAGGTCGTACTCAACTTGTTACGCAACTCGATCGAGGCGCTCGCGGAACGCCCAGCGGCTGAGCGGGAAATCCGCGTAACCACCTGGCACGACGGTAACGAGACGCTGCGCATCGAGGTCAGCGACCGCGGCCCCGGGGTGCCCGCAGATCTCGTTGATCGTATCTTTGACCCCTTCTGCACCACCAAGGCCACAGGCACCGGACTCGGCCTCGCCATCAGCAGATCGATTGCCGAAGCGCATCGTGGCAAACTGCTGTATCGAAGACGCTCGGGCGGCGGCGCCTGCTTTGTGCTCGAATTGCCCTGCCCGTCGGGGAGAACCGCATGAATCGACAACCCATCGTGTTCGTGGTCGATGACGACGACGCCGTACGCAATTCCTTGCGACTATTGCTCAAGTCCGCGAGTCTATCGACCACGGCGTTCGCCTCGGCCCAAGAATTCCTCGCCGGCTGGACAGCCGACCAGCCTGGTTGTCTCGTGCTCGATGTCCGCATGCCCGGCATGAGTGGTCTTGAACTGCAGGAAGAGCTCAATCGCCGCGGCGCGATCATTCCCGTGATCTTCATCAGCGGTCATGCCGACGTGCCCATGGCCGTCGAGGCCATCCAGCATGGCGCTTTCGATTTTCTGCAAAAGCCGTTCAGCGATCAGGATCTGATCGATCGCATCCAGCGTGCGCTCGCGGCCGATGCCGGCAACCGACAGGCCCTCAGTCAACTCGACGAGCTGCGCAAGCGTTATGCATCGCTGACCCCGCGCGAGCAGGAGGTGCTCGTGCTCGTGACGGACGGCAGGGCCAACAAGGTCATGGCCGGCGATCTCGGGCTCAGTCAACGTACGATCGAAATCCACCGCGCCCGAGTCATGGAAAAAATGGGCGCCCGATCGGTCGCGCAACTCGTGCGCATGACCCTGGATCTCGGCATCGGCGACGCATCGGCCACAGGCTCGCGCTGAATCCTCAGGGCGAAGGTTCGGGCGGCGGCAGCCGCGACAGATAGTCAGCCAAAGCAGCCCGATCTACGGGCGTAAGCCTTTTGAAGAACGCAGCGTGGCTCTGCGACAAAGTCGGGGCACCCGGCATGCCGTTGCTCTCCTCGCGCAGCTTGCGTGCGATGTACGGCGCGTGCTGCCCGGCGAGCGCCGCAATGCCGCGAGTCGCGACGGCGCCCGCCGAAGCCCCATGACAACCCGCGCAGCCCTCGGACCAGCGCCGCGCCCCGAGCGCGAGTTGCGTCCCATCGCCGCGCGCAGCAGGTGTGCTCCGACGCAGACCCGCCACATGCTGAGCGACAAGATCGATCTGCTGCCGATCCGCCAGATGCTCGGCATCTGCAAAATGCTGCATGCGCAGATCCTTGCGCTCACCGCTGCGAAAACGCAGCAACTGCTGCGTGACCACGCTGGCAGGCTGCGCACCGATCGCCGGGATCGTGCCGTCCGCGACACCGCCGCCATCTGGCCCGTGGCAGGCCGCGCAATTAGCGAACAGCGCCCTGACCTCCGCAACGGGTGCCTGCGAGGCTGATGCTTGCGCAGCCGATGCGGGCGCCGCGTGAGCTACAACGCACTGACTCGCCATCGTCAGAACTGCGAGCCATGAGTTTCGATTCAGGGCGTTGATCATGCGGCACATGGTACGTCGATCGCCCTGCCGAGGTGAACGGCACGCGACTGCGTGATGTACCTATTCGAGACTCGAAGAAGATCCGGCGCCTAGCGCGGACGCCAAGAAAGACCCAGACCCACGCTCGTGAAACGGGCGAAAGCGTAGACTTCCTCGTTATTCGCACCGCCATCGAGATAACGCACGGTGCCGTAAACGTGCCAGTCACCGCTCATGCGACGCGACAGCCGGACTCCGGCATCGATCGCATATCCCGGCCCTCCGGCGAGGGCGTCGATGTCACCCTCAAGCCGCCAGTCGGTACCGAGGCGCCGCTCGAACGTGCCGTGCAACAACGGGACGAAGCCGGTGTTGTCTTTGCGGGCCGTCACGGCACCCTGCCGAAGCTGGATGGACGCATCACGAATCTTCGCCGTGAAGCCCACCTTAACCTGCAGATCATCGCGTTCGATCCAGCGGTAACGCCAGCTCGCACGCCAGGAGTTGAACTCGTACTTGGCATCGACTGCACCGGTGGCGAAAGCACTGCCCTGAAACGATACGGGTCGATCGAGCCGACCGCGCTCATCGACGCCGAGCGGCGCAAGCAGCACCCGCCACTCCGAGCGCTCGCCCAAAGTGCCCGCCAACTGCAGCCGCGGCTGCAGGAACGGACCGCTGCCCGTGATGTCATCGATCGAGAAACGCGTGGAAGGCGCCGCATTAGGCACCTGAGCCACATTGCGCCCCTGCCATCCACCGAGCGCCTCCAGATCGACCTGAGTGAGATCAGCACGCGCTGAGCTGGCAAGCCCCATAACGCTGACCACCCCAAGCACCAGAGACACCCACAACCTGTTTCCGGCTTGGTCACGCATCATGTCACCCCGTGTTTTGCAAACCTTGTGCGATGCCGTTTAGGCTCGCGAGCAACGCCTCGAAGAGATCGCGATCCTCGCGACTGCTTGCGCGCCAACGCCGCAGCAAATCCACCTGCATCAGATTCATCGGATCGACATAGGGGTTACGCAGTTGCAGCGCGCGTTGCTGCGTGCGATCGCCATCGAGCAGCTCGCTTTGCTGCTTGATGTCGAGCACCGCCGTACGGGCGAGATCATGATCGACACCGAGTGCGGCGAAGATCTCTCCGCCCTTGCCTTCGGCGAGTTGGTGGTAATGGGTCGTGATCGACCAGTCGCTATGCGCGAGCATCACTTCGATGTCATCGATCAAGTTACGGAGAAACGGCCAACTCGCGCAACTCGCCTGCAACGCTGGCAGGCCAAACTTTTGCAACGTCGCGTGCAATCCTGCACCGGCACCCAGCCACCCGGGCAGCATGGTGCGGTTCTGCGTCCACGCGAACACCCAAGGCACCACGCGTAGGCCCTGCAAGCCCTCAGCGCCCGGCCGCGAAATGGGTCGACCACCGATCTGCACCCGCTCGATGACGTCGATGGGCGTCACGGCGCGAAAGTAGGCCATGAACTCCGCGGTATCGACCACCACCTTGCAGTAGGCGGCAGCGCTGTGTTCGGCAAGATGCGCTGCCAGTGCGAGTGATTCGGGATCGACATCACGCAGCCGCCCGCTGCGTCGTGCCTGAGCGGCGAGCGAGAGCGCTCCGAAGCCGCGCTCGAGCGTACGCAAAGCGATCGGGCCAAGTCCGTAGTGCTGATGAATGCCCTCGCCCTGCTCGGTCAGACGCAAGTCTCCGCCCACGGCCACCGCTGGCGTGTTGCGCACGAGCGCATCGATGCGACTACCGCCGCGCGGAATGCTGCCACCCCGCGCATGCATGATCAGCGCCCGTTCATCCGCCGCCGTCACGGCGCGGTGGATATCAGCCTGCGCGCGATAGACCGCGAAGCGCGAGGCCACGAGCCCCTGTTGTTTGGCGCCATCCGAATATCCGACCAGCACCATTTGACGTCGACCTCGCGCGTCGAGATGGCGCCGATACACGGCATCGGCGAGCAAGCTCTGCAACGTGGCGCCCGCCTGATCGAGAGCCTCGATCGACACGAACATCGGCGCGATGTCCACGGCAATAGTCGCGGTTTTCTTGTCGTAGGCCTCGGCCCACTGGGCAAGAAGCAGCGTTGCCAACACGTCGTCGGCGCCCTCTGTGCCGTTGACGACGTATGCGCCGATCGCCTCGGCACCGTACCGCCGTCGGCACTGCAACATTGCCTCGAACACCGAGAGGCTGCGCTTGCCGAGCGCATCAAGATCCACTGCAGGGCTCGCATCCCTCGCGATCAACTCGCTGAGTCGTGCCTGACGCGTCGTGCGATCGAGTTGCAGCCAGTTCGGCTCATCGATCGCCCGTGCGATCACCCCATGATGCACCGCGGCATGCTGGCGGATATCGAGCGTCGCTAGGTGAAAGCCGAAGGTGGCGATGCGCCGCTGCAGCCGACGTATGGCGAACAGACCGGCGTGCCGACCGCGATGGCGCCGCAGACTCTCCGCGATGAGATCGACGTCGCGCTGGAATTGGGCGGGACCCTCGTAGGCCGCAGGCCGACCGTCGTAGGTCGCGCGCAGACGCTCGGCAACCTGACCCAGAAACACCCGGTACGGCATACGGTCGTGACGCGCGGGTGCGCTCGAGCGGCTCGACGGCAGCAACGTGTCGTACTCGTCGATGCGCTGTTGCAGCGCTGGCAGTATCCCCACGCGACTGCCGCTCTGCGAGAGCGCCTGGGCCAGATCCTGTACCTCGGTGAAGTAGGCATTGATGATGGCGCGCTGCTGCCGCGCGAGGGTCTCGCGCATCGACTTGGCGTGGACATCGGGGTTACCGTCCATGTCACCGCCGACCCATGTGCCGAAGCGAATGATGGTCGGCAACGAGATCGAATCGGCCTCGACACCATAATGGCGAGCGATGGCGTCGGCGATTTCCTCGTAGAAATTCGGCACGACCCGATACAGCACCTCGGCGAGATAAAACAGCACGTGCTCGCGTTCGTCGGCAAGCGTCAGGCGTTGTCGTGGATGATCCTCGGTCTGCCAGCCGGTGGTGAGCTCGGTGCGGATACGACCAATCGAAGCCTGCTGCTCGGAGGGCGAAAGCGTCGGGTTAAGTCGATCGTAGAGCAGCTGCGCCAATCGCAACTGCTTGCGAAGGATGGTGCGTCGCGTCGACTCCGTCGGGTGCGACATGAACACCGGCGCGATGTGCAAGGAGCCGATCAACTCGAGCAACTGCTCGAGCGAGAGGCCAGCGGCCTTCAGCTGCGAAATGGCATCGCCCACGCCCCCGGGCTGTGGACGCTCGGCATCGTCCTGAAAATACGCGCGACGACGGCGTATGCGATGCACCTGCTCGGCCAGATTGACCGCCTGGAACCACATGGAAAAGGCGCGCTCGAGATCGCGCGCCTGATGAGGTTCGCGCCCACGGATGTGCTGTTCTAGTTCGGCCGCTGCAGCAGCATTACCCTGGCGAGCTGAGATGGAGAGTCGCCGCAGGCCTTCGACCAGTTCGAACAGCTCGTCGTCACCCTGATCGCGCAGCACCTCACCGACGAGGCCACCGAGCATGTGCACGTCGTCACGCAGTGCCGCGTGCTTGGGTGGAAAATCGATTTCGGTACGATTCACGGCCGAGAGTTTACACCCGCCCAAAGCAAAGGCCGGGCGACTCACGTCGCCCGGCCTCTGATTGGTCGATCACCCGCTTAGCGGAACGAGTAGGTGAAATCGATGCCGTAGGCAGCGCCCGGCGAGTCGTGGATGAACGAACCGCCGAACTCCGGAGCCGGAATGATTTCCTGCAGGTAGTTCTCGTCCGTAATGTTACGACCCCAAGCGGTCACGCCAAACTTGCCGTTGCTCACGCCGACACGGGCGTTGACGCTGTAGTAGGCGTCGCGGCTCATCTTGTCGAACGTCCCCTGACCGAACTGGAAGTACGTGAACAGGTTCGGCAACCGCTGCTTCTGCACCGGGTGGAACCAGGTCTCACCCACGAACGACGCATCGACGCGCGCATTGACCACCCAGTCCGAACCACCAAACGGCAGCTCGAAATCGACGCCGGCGTTGCCGGTGTACTTCGGCGCGTACGGCACTTCGCCGCCGGCCGTGTACGGACGGCCGACGTACTTGTCGATGTTGCCATCGGTCGTCGAATAGGCCGCAAACACCGACACGTTGTTGTTCACGCGCCAGCGCCCATCGAGCTCGAAGCCCTTGATGGTCACTTCGTCGATGTTGGTCACAACGCGCAGCAGACCGAACGGACCCGCGAAGAAGTTGAAGAACTGCATGTCTTCAACCTTCGTGTGGTACACGGCAGCGTTCACGCTCAGACGGCGATCGAGGAAGAACGACTTGAAGCCAAGCTCCGCCGCCTTCGACACTTCCTTGCGGTAGGTGTCGTTCACGTCGGTGATGTTGAGGACCGCGTTCGCACCGCAAGTGGGCGGCAGGAACGAAGCGCCCAAGCACAGCACCGTGCTGCCCGCACGACCGTAGTTGGTGTTGACCGTGGCCGCGCTACCCGAGGAGTTGAAGCCACCGCTGCGGAAACCGTAGCCGTAGGACGCGTAAACCGCGAAGTCGTCGTTGGCCTTCCAGTTGGCCGAGAACTTCGGCTGCAGCTGACTGAAGGTCGTCGAGCGGCTCGGGATGCCGTTGGTAGCGAACGACGGGTTGACGGTGTAAGCCGGGTTAATGAACGGCCTCGAGAAGAAGCTGAAGTCCGGCGTCTGCGCACGGCAGATCGCCGTGTTGGTCGTCGTACAACGCGGCACGTTATTGTCGACGGCGCGGTCTTCGCTGTCATAACGCAGCGCAAGCGCGAGCTCGAGCTGGTCGGTGACGTCGAAGGCCAACTGGCCGAACGCCGCATAGACGTTGCTCTTGAAGTTGTCATCGTAGAGCAGGTCGGTCGGGTTGAGGCCGCTCGCCGGCACGAAGGCCGTGGCGGTCAGACCCTTGTTGAGATCCGAACCCTGCGAGACAACCACGCGACGCTTGATGTCGGCGGCGTAGATGCCGGCCACCCAACGCACGTCTTCATCGCCCGGTGAGGTCAGGCGGAGCTCGATGCTGGCGTCCTTCTGGTCACGCTGCTGGTACTGGTAACCATCGCAAGTGCTCGGGCCGTACGGCGGCGTGAAGCCCGCACCGTTGTTGCCAGCCGGAGTCAGCCAGATGCTCGAGGGAATACCGAAGAACGGCGCTTCGTAGCCAGGCTTGCTCAGCTTGGCATCGTTGCTGCTACGGCAGGTCGGGTTCAGCGCGTAGAGCAGGAACGCCGCGCTCGTGCCATCGGTGAGGAAGTAGTTGGTCTGGTCGTTGTACGCGACGTAGCTCGTCAACGTGCCAACGCCAACTTCCCACTCGCCCTTGATGGAGAGGTTCACGTTCTCCTGCTCGTTCTGCGGCAGGATGTTGTTGAGGTAACGGAAGTTGTGCTTGTTCGGGTCCTCGTAGAACGCCGGAGCGTTCAAGCCCGCCGCCGCATCCGACAGGGCGATCGAAGCGTTGAAGTTGATCGCGCCCGCGTCGATCTTCGAGTACTTGGCCTTGATATCCACTTCGCCGCCGCCCACATCGAACAGCATGCGACCCTGGACGCCCGTCTCCTCGTAGAAGTCCACGCAATCATCACAGTTACGATCGAGGTTTTCCCACTGACCGTCGGTCTTGCGCGTGTAGGCCGAGATCGACCCCTTCATTCCGTCGCCGATCGGACCGCCGGCATAAACGCTGGCCTTGTAGCTGTTGTCCGAGCCATAGCCGCCGCTCACATCGAACGCGGCCGCATCGCCCGGCTTGCGGGTAGTGATGATCATCGCGCCGGCCACGGCGTTACGACCGTAAAGGGCGCCCTGCGGGCCCTTGAGGATTTCGATCTGCGAAACGCCGGCCAATTCCTGGTTCAGCGCATTCGGGTTGGTCTGCAACACGCCGTCGATGACGAGCGCGAAGTTGGTCTCCGCGTCGCGACCGGTGTTGATGCCGCGGATGTTGACCTGCATATCGCCGGCTTCGGCGGTCTGCACGGCCGAGACACCCGACGTCAGGGCGATGAAGTCCTGCGGGCGCTCGATGCCCGCCGCCTTGATTTCATTGGCGGTGAAGGCGGTGATGGTCACGGGCACGTCTTCGATGCGCTCTGCGCGCTGACGGGCCGTGACGACGATTTCTTCGAGTTGCGCTTCCTGCGCACCAGCCTGAGCAGCGGTGAGGGCCGCGATGACGGCCGCGCTGATCAGGGAAAGCTTCCGGTTGCGATACAACATGAACCCTCCGGGTCTGTCCTTAGGTCTGGAGTTGGGAAAAAAACGACGGCAGTCTACGGTGGCGACGGGCGTGGGCGCAACGCGAATCGTGGTGCGGGGCCCCATCATGTGGCGTATTTACAACAGATGCCGGGGTTCCTAACCTCCACGAAACGGCCGATCCGGCACGCAGGCGGCATCGGCACCGACAAATTTCGGCATGATGGCTCTCGGATTTAAAGTTGGAGACCCGAACCCGTGAGTGCCGCCCAACCCCCTGTCCCTGCCATCGACATCGTCAGCGGTATCTGGACTGAAGAAGCCCTCTCCTACCGTCCGGGTTGGCAAGAGCAGTTTTTCGCCGGGAAGATGAAGTCCAAGACCAACATGCAGGGTGTCAGCCTCGAGGATCAGCTCGCGCAGATGGCCGATGCGGGGATCGAGCGAGCCTTATTGTTCGCGCCCAAAGTCGGTCGGCGGGGTCTGCCGGGATCCTTCCACCTACCGTACGAGGTCATCGCCAGGGCGGTCGAAAAGTACCCCGGTCGGTTTTACGCGATGGCCGGCATCGATCCCTACGAGGGCATGAACGGCGTGCGAGCCCTCGAGGATGCGGTGAAGAACATGGGGTTCATCGGTGCGCACGTCTATCCGCACTGGTTCGATCTGCCGCCGGACCATGCCAAGTACTACCCGTTCTACGCCAAGTGCGTGGAGCTCGGCGTGCCCATCCAGATGCAGGTCGGTCAGTCGATGGTGTACGCCAAAGAGGCGCCGATGCGCAGCGTCGGTCGCCCGATCCTGCTCGATGGCATCGCCTGCGACTTCCCGGAGCTGAAACTCATCGGCATCCACGTAGGCATCCCCTGGACCGACGAGATGATCGCGATGGCTTGGAAGCACGAGAACGTGTTCATCGGTTCGGATGCGCACAGCCCGAAGTACTGGCCCGAGGCGTTCGTGAAATACATCAACTCCTACGGGCAGGACAAGGTGATGTTCGGCACAGACTTTCCAGTGCTTGGTTTCAGGCGGACGATGGACGAAGTGCTCGCGCTGAATCTACGGCCGGAACCGCTGCGTAAGTTTCTGCGCGACAACGCGCTGCGCGTGTACGGCCTCAAGAGCTGACCGACGCTCACGGCCGCTCGGCACGCTCGGGGCCGCGCAACGCGCAGGCCCCCGCGTCTCAGTCGCCGCCAACCGTGACGGATCGGGCGGCCTGCTCCTCGCTCATGGCTGCGCCAGAGGACATCAGCGCCTCAATGGTTGCCTCATCGAGTCCCGCTTCGCGCAGTAATTGAGCGGTGTGCTCGCCGAGTCGCGGCGCCGGTCGACGGATATCCGCAGGGGTCGAGGCAAAGTTCACCGGGAATGACGCCATTCGCAGCCGCCCCTCGCTTGGGTGATCCATGAACTTCCAGAATCCAGTGGCGACGAGGTGTGGATCGTCGGCCAGACCCTCGAGCGTGTTGACCACGATGTGCGGAATGCCCGAGTCGTCGAAGACCTTCAGCCACTCGGCTGTGGTACGAGTGGCGATGATGCGCGCCGTCGTCTGATTGGTGGCGTCGATGTTGCGCACTCGATCGGCCAAGGTCAGGAAGCGCGGATCGGTGGCGAGTTCCGGATGACCCGTCAGCTCGCAGAACTTCACCCAATGCGCGTTGAGATACGGAAGCACGCCGATATACCCGTCCAGCGTCTTGTACGGCTTTCGATCCTTGCTCATGAGGCGCGTGTACCCTGGCTTGCCCTTCGGCGGATCGAAGGTCATGCCCCAGAGATGCTCGGCCATGACGAAGTTCACCATCGTCTCGAACATCGGCACCTCGATCTCCTGGCCCTCGCCGCTGCGCTCGCGATGAAAGAGCGCAGCGAGCACGGCGTAGACCACCGTGATTGCCGTGGTCTTGTCGGCGACGATGGTCGGCAGGTACCGCGGTTCGCCGAGTACCATTTCATTGAGCATAGCGATGCCGCTCGCCGCCTGAATGGAATCGTCGAGTGCGCCGAGCTTCCCGTAGGGCCCGCGCTTTGAGTAACCGTAGGCACCGCAATAAATGATTCGCGGATTGACCTTCTTGAAGTCCGCGTACTCGAGACCGAGCTTGGTCATCACCTGCGGTCGGTTGTTGTGCACGAACACGTCGGCATCGCGCGCGAGGGCGAGCAGCGCATCACGCGCGCCGGGCAGCCGCAGATCCAGCACGATGCTGCGCTTGTTGCGGTTGCAGGTGAGATACAGCGCTGCCATGCCGGGGTGGTTGGCCGCACCGAGCGATCGGTTGCTGTCGCCCCGCGGCTGCTCGACCTTGATGATCTCGGCACCCATGTCGCCGAGCATCTGGCAGGCCCATGGCCCGAGCACGACGCTGGTCATCTCGACGACTTTGACTCCGTGCAGCGGACCCGGCATCTCTACTCTCCTGCAGTACGATCGACTGGAACGATGCGATCAGGATGATACGCTTCGCCCATGTACTCGGAACTGTTCCTCGCACAGAGCCTCCTTCAGGCGGTCTTGTGGGTGTGGTGCTGGCGTCTGTGGCGCACACGCGGACTGCTGGTCGCTGCCCTGCTGCTCATCCCGCAGTTCGGGCTCGCGTGGGACAACCTCATTGTCGGACTCGGTCGCTTCATCGGCTTCGGCCCGCTGCTCGAAGCGCTGTCCTGGCCCCGCTTCTGGCTGCACTGGCTGTTCGGCACCTGGCTGATCGTGGCCGCGGGTTCAGCGCTGCGCCTCGCCGGGTTTGCGTGGATGCGCCCGGCGCGCAGCCTGGTGATGTTCTGCTCGCTGACCGTCGCCTTGATGATGTTTGATCTGCCTCACTTCTGGCGTGACAGCCTGCATCCCGTGTGCGAGTTCGATCTGATTCGCTACTCCACCGCCGTTTCCGCCGACACGCTGTGTTACGCCGGACAGACCGTGGTCAAATCCTCGCCGCCGATCGCTTCGATTCTCACCTGCTTCGTCGTCATTGGTGTCGGCCTCGTACTGTCGCTGCGCCGCGGCTTCCCGTGGATGTTCGCCGGTGGCGCCCTGATGCTGGCGAGTGCCATGCCGGGACTGCGCGACTACAAACTTGATAACTTCGGCGAGATCCTGATCGCGGGCGGGTGCCTGTGGGCGCTAGATCGATTCAGCCTCGATAGACGATCGAACGCAGCGGCACCGAACACGTGAGTCCTGACAAGACCGCGCGGCGCGATCGACTGGCAGCGATCGCGGCTGCAACTGCTGCCATGCTGTTCGCGACCAAAGGCATCTTCGCGAAGCAGCTCTATTCAATGGGCGTGAGCGTCGAAGCGCTGGTCACCATCCGCGCGACGCTCGCCGTGCCGTTATTCTGGTGGCTCGCGCTGCGCCGCGAACCGATCGCCGTCATCCGCCAGACGCCACCCTCGGCCGTACTCGCCGCCGTGATCGCAGGTGCGCTCTGCTACTACGTGGGCGCACTGCTCGATTTCCATGCGCTGACCATGATCGATGCCAGCATCGAACGTGTGCTGATTTTCAGTTACCCGGCCATGGTGGTGCTGTTCACCTCGGTGCGCGATCGTCAGCGCCCCTCGGCACGGGTACTCGGCGCGGTCGCACTCGCCTACCTCGGGATCTTCTTCACGATGGGCGGTTTCGATATGGTCGAGCTGCGCGCCAATCTCGTCGGCGCATTGCTCGTGATCGGCTCCGCGCTGACCTACGCGGTGTACTTCATCATCAGCGAGAAATACACGCGGCTGATCGGCAGCGCGCGCTTCACGCTCATCGCCATGACGGCCTCGGCGAGCTGCCTAGTTGTGCATTTCGCGTTCATCGGCGGAACGGCGCAGTTACCCATGATCAGCGCGCCGGCCTGGGGCCTGCTATTTGTAATCGCTGTGGTGTGCATGTTCTTGCCCGCCCAGTTGCAGGCCGAGGGCGTCCGTCAGATCGGCGCGCAGCGCGGAGCGGTGATGTCGACGGTGGGGCCACCCACCACCGTGATTCTCGCGTTTTTCTTGCTCGGTGAGCGCCTCTCAGGCTGGCAGTGGGTGGGCATCGCACTCATCGTGCTCGGCATTCTGGTGCTCGATCTGACGCGCAGTCAGGCGGTGACGCGCACTCAGGCGGCCAGCCAGGCCGAACCGTCGCCGCCGCGCAGCAAGTCGAACGAATAGGTGAAACGCTCGGCGGGATGATGGGTCTGCGACAACAGCAGAACCTGCCCTGACGCATCGCGGTAGCGCCGCGTGACGCAGAGAGATGCGCTGTTGACAGGCACACCCAAAGCGCTGGCGCGCTGCGCATCGAACAGATCTGCCGTCACCTCAACCTCCACCCGCGCCACGCGCGCGCCGAAGCGGGACTCGATGAGTTCGTACACCCGACCCGCCCGACGCCCCATGGCACCGACCACACCGGCATAAGCCTCGGGCAGATAGATGTCGCTCCACCCGATGAGCACCCGATCTGCCCTCATGCGACGCAAAGCCGTGACCCGACGCCAAGGCGCACCGCGCCGGCATTCGAGCCGCCGCGCAAGCTCCGCATCGACGCGTAGCGCCTCATTGCCGATGACTTCCAGACGACTGTCCTCGGCGTAGCGCATCCAGCCGGCGGGAGAGCCCAGCTTCTGCACGTGCGCACTCGAGGGCTCGCGCGCCGTCACCACCGTGCCGATGCCGCGGTTGCGACTGATCAGCCCGAGCTCGGCGAGGCAGCGCAGGGCTTCGCGCACCGTATGCCGACTGACACGATACCGGCTCATCAGCTCGAGTTCCCCGGGCAAGGTTGAGCCCACGGCGTACCGGGATTCGCCGATGGCCTGCTGCAAGGCATCGGCGAGACGCCGGTAGCGAGGCTGCGATCTTGGCGGATTGACCAACATGTCCGGACATTTTAGCATGCAGGCTCGAAATGTCCGTACATTAATTTTCGGGAGTTTCCATGAGCCACGCCCCCGTGCAGACCGGACCGCAGCGCTACCGCGAATCCTTTGGTCGCTACTACGAAGATTTCACGGTCGGCGACGTTTACGAGCACCGTCCCGGTCGCACGCTCACTGAAACCGACAACACGTGGTTCACGCTGCTCACCATGAACACGCATCCGCTGCATTTCGACGCTGAATATGCCAAGCAATCGGAATTCGGCCGCTGCATCGTCGCCTCCCCGCTCACGCTCGCGATTATCGTCGGCATGAGCGTCACCGACGTAAGCCAGAAAGCCATCGCCAACCTCGGCTGGAAAGAGATCCGCATGACGGCACCGGTGTTCGCGGGCGACACGCTCTATGCCGAGACTGAGGTACTCGGCAAACGCGAATCGGCCTCGCGCCCCACCGCGGGACTCGTCACGGTGCGAACGCTGGGCCGCAACCAGCAAGGCACGGTGGTCTGCGATTTCGAGCGCACTATCCTCGTCGCCAAACGCGGCCACGCCGTCGAAGATCGAGCAGGAGCATGAGCATGTCGGCAGACAACGAAATCATCGACAGCATCGAGCGCTGGTGCGAACGCGAGCTGCGCCCCGTGGCGAAGAAGTTCGACCACGCGGACGAGTACCCCGAGCCGATCGTTGAGCAGATGAAGGAACTCGGTCTGTTCGGAGCGACGATCGACCCGGAATACGGCGGCCTCGGCCTGAGCGCCGCCACTTACGCACGGCTCGTCATGACCATCGCCTCCGTGTGGATGGCCCCGGTCGGCATCTTCAACTCCCACCTGATCATGGCGGCCTGCGTGCAGAGGCATGGCACGGCTGAACAGAAGCAGCGCTGGTTGCCCAAGTTTGCGAGCGGCGAAATCCGCGGCGGCATCGGCCTCACCGAGCCGAATGCGGGTACGGACCTGCAAAGCATCAGGACCACGGCGCGGCGCGACGGCAACGGCTACGTCATCAACGGTACGAAGACCTGGATCACCAACGGCGTGTACGGCAGTTGCTTTGGCGTGCTGGTCAAGACCGACCCGGAGGCGCAACCGCGCCACAAGGGCATGAGCATGTTCCTTTGCGAGAAGGGCGCAGGTTTCAAGGCCTCGAAGAAAATCCGCAAGCTCGGCTACAAGTCGATCGACAGCGCCGAGCTCGTCTTCGAAGATCATCGGGTCTCCGCCGACCAGCTGATCGGCGGCGTCGAGGGCCGCGGATTCCAGCAGGCTGTCGGCGGACTCGAACTCGGACGCATCAACGTCGCCGCACGCGGTGCCGGCATCGCGGCCGGAGCCCTGCGCGATGCCCTGCGCTACGCGCAGGAACGACAGACCTTCGGCAAGCCCATCGCCCAGCACCAGGCCATTCAGCTGAAACTCGCGGACATGGCCACTCGGGTGGAGGCCTCACGCCTGCTGATTGAGCAGGCCGCACGCAAGTACGACACCGGCGAACGTTGTGACCTCGAGTCGAGCATGGCCAAGCTCTTCGCCTCCGAGGCGGGCGTTGAGAACAGTCTCGAAGCCATGCGGATCTTCGGCGGCTACAGCTATTCGACGGACTTCGACGTCGAGCGCTATTACCGCGATGCACCGCTGATGTGTATCGGCGAAGGCACCAACGAAATGCAGCGAATCATAATCGCCCGCCAACTCATCGAGAGGAACCCGCTGTGAGCGAGGCTGCTGCCGTCGCACTCGGTCTGCCGCTGCAGGGCATCCGCATACTCACTTTCGAGGCCTTCGGGGCAGGCCCCTTCGGCTCCATGTATTTGGCCGACCTCGGCGCAGAGGTCATCAAGATCGAAAATCGAGCACAAGGCGGCGATGCCACGCGCGGCATGGGCCCCTACTTCCTCGGCGAGCACGATTCGCACTTCTTCCAGACGTTCAATTTCAACAAGCGCAGCGTGTGCCTCGACCTGAAGACCGCAGAGGGTCAGCAGGCGTTCAAGCGCCTCGTGGCGCGCTCCGATGCCGTCCTCAACAACTTGCGCGGTGATCAGCCGGACAAGCTTGGGTTGACCTACGCCGCCTTGCGCGAAAGCAATCCGCGCATCGTCTGCGCACACCTATCCGCCTATGGCCGGGACAACGAACGACGCGCCTGGCCGGGCTACGACTATCTCATGCAGGCCGAGGCCGGCTTCCTGCATGTGACGGGCGAACCGGGCTCACCACCCGCGCGAATGGGCCTGTCGATCATCGATTTCATGACTGGCATCACCACCGCACTGGCGCTGGTCTCCTCGCTGCTCGGCTCTGCGCGAACAGGCGTCGGCCGGGACGTGGACGTCAGCCTGTTCGACGTCGCGCTGCACCAGTTGTCTTACCCCGGCAGCTGGTATCTGAACGAAAAGCTGGTCACCGGACGCTCGCCGCGCAGCGCGCACCCCACCGCCACGCCGGTGCAGCTGTTCCGCACGGCCGACGGCTGGATCTTCATCATGTGCATGACCGAAAAGTTCTGGCAGGAACTGATGCGTGTACTCGGTCAGCCACCACTCGCCAGCGACCCGCGCTTCACCACCATGCCACTGCGACGCGAGCACCGCGACGAACTGACACCGCTGCTCGATGAGATCTTCAGCGGCGACACCACTGCGCGTTGGCTGCAGCGCCTGCAAGGTGTGCTGCCCGCCGCGCCCGTGAACGATATGGCGCAAGCGCTCGACAACCCCTTCCCGCTCGCGACGGGCATGGTCCGCCGAACGCCACACCCGCTGCGCGACGACTTTCGCGCGCTCGCGAACCCCATCAAGCTCGATGGACAGCGGCTGCCGTCACGCAGTGGGCCTGCACTCGGTGCCGATACCGACGCCGTACTCGCGGAACTCGGCTACGACGCAAACGAGATCGCGCAGCTGCGCGAGCGGGGGATCACATGAAGCTCGAGGGCCTGCGCGTCATCGACCTGTCGCAGTTTCTCCCGGGACCGCAGTTGACCTTGATGATGGCCGACCAAGGTGCCGAGGTGATCAAGATCGAACCCCCGGGCGAGGGCGAACCCGGTCGCCACATCGGCGTGCGCGATGGTGAGCACACCGTGTTCTTCCGCAACACGCAACGTGGCAAGAGGAGCGTCTGTCTCAATCTCAAGAATCCCGAGGACCGCGAGTCGCTGCTGCGCCTCTGCGACACCGCCGACGTGTTCGTCGAAGCGTTCCGCCCCGGCGTCGTAAAGCGCCTCGGGGTCGACTACGACACGCTCGCTGCACGAAATCCGCGAATCGTCTATTGCTCGATCTCTGCGTTCGGCCAGACGGGACCCTATCGGGATCTGCCAGCGCATGATCTGGCCATCGAGTCGCTTGCCGGGGTCGTGAGCCTGAACCTTGGCAACGACGGCGAACCGGTGATGCCGCACGTCCCGGCCGCCGATATGGCTGCATCGATGCTCGCACTCAGCGGCGTACTGATGGCCCTCTACCGGCGCGAGAAAACCGGACTCGGCGACTACCTCGACATCGCCATGTTCGACTCCATCCTGGCCTGGACACCCAACATCACGGGTCAGGTGTTTGCGAACAAGCGGCCGCCGATCGTCAAGCACGAACGCAGTCTTGGCGGCTCGGCGTTCTACAACATCTATCGAACCCGCGATGGCAAGCACGTCGTGCTTGGTGCGCAGGAGATCAAATTCGTCCGCAACCTGCTGCAGGCGCTTGGCAGGGCCGAGTTCGTCGAGCTCTGCGAACGCGGACCGGGGCCGCACCAGGCACCCTTGATCGCCTTCCTGCGCGAGACTTTCGCCGCACGCACACGGGCCGAATGGATCGAGTGGTTCGCTGGCAAGGACGTCAGCTTCGCCCCGGTGCACGACCTGCGCGAGGCCTTTGACGATCCGCAAGCTGAGGCGAGACAGATGCGACTGCTTGATGCGGAGGGTCGCGAGCATATTGGGATCCCGATCAAGTTTGCCCGCGAACCGGGCGTAGCCAGGCTGACCCTGCCCGCGCTCGGCGAGCATAATGCGGACTACGTCGGCAGCCCGGGCGCGGCGTCCCACTGAACAGAATGGCCCGGCGGCCGACGCCGTTGGTAGCACGCGGCACTTCGAGGAGCACTGCATGGAGTTTCAGTACAGCGACACCACCCGCGCCTTGCTCAAACGCTTGCTGCGCTTCATGGATCAACACATCTATCTAAACGAGCGGGCGTTCCTGCAGGAGATTGCGGCGAATCGCGCGCAAGGAAACCCCTGGGTACCGTTGCGTCTGATCGAAGAGCTGAAACTCAAGGCGCAGGCCGAGGGTTTGTGGAACCTGTTTTTGCCGCGCAGCCCACGCGCTCCGCAGGGACTCTCGAACCTCGACTACGCACCGCTCTGTGAAGTCATGGGTCGTTCCGTGTTCGCGCCGGAGGTGTTCAACTGCTCCGCACCGGACACGGGCAACATGGAAGTGCTCGAACGTTACGCGAGTCCCGCACTCCAGGAGCGCTGGCTCGAGCCGCTGCTACGCGGGGAGATTCGCTCGGCATTTCTCATGACCGAGCCCGACGTCGCCTCCTCTGATGCCACGAACATCGCCTGCCGCATCGAGCGCGACGGCGATCACTACGTCATCAACGGCCGAAAGTGGTGGAGCTCGGGCGCGGGGGATCCGCGCTGCGCGGTCTACATCGTGATGGGTCGCAGCAACCCGGATCATCCCCGACATACGCAGCAGTCCATGATCGTCGTGCCCGCGAATACGCCGGGCATACGCGTCGAGCGAGCGCTGCCCGTGTTCGGCTATGACGATGCGCCGCATGGCCACATGGAAGTCAGCCTGACCGATGTACGCGTTCCCGCCGATCATCTGCTGCTCGGTGAAGGTCGCGGCTTCGAAATCGCGCAGGGGCGCCTCGGGCCCGGGCGCATTCACCACTGCATGCGATCGATCGGCATCGCCGAGCGCGCGTTGGAATTGATGTGCACGCGGCTGGCGACGCGCGTGGCCTTTGGCAAACCAATCGCCACCCAAGGTGTATGGCGGGAACGAATCGCCGAGTCGCGACTGCTGATCGAGCAAGCGCGACTGCTGACGCTGAAGACCGCGTGGATGATGGACACGGTCGGAAACAAGGTGGCACGCAACGAGATCGCCATGATCAAGGTCGTGGCGCCGCAGGTGTCCACGCGCATTCTCGACTGGGCGATTCAGGCGCATGGCGGCGGCGGCGTCAGCGATGACTTCCCGCTCGCCTACGCGTATGCCGCGCAGCGCACGCTGCGGCTCGCGGACGGACCGGACGAAGTCCATCGCGACGCGATCGCAAAATACGAACTATCCCGGCATCTGCCGCCGCGCATCGGTTGATGATGCAAGCCGGCAGACCCGTACGCCCGCAAACCATCGCACCGAGCGGTGGCTGGCGCGCCCGTGCACTACGCGCGGCGAGCGTCTTCGCAGGAGCACTGCTTGGCTGCACTGCCCTCGCCAGCAATCTCACCCCGGGCGACAGTAATGCGATCGCGCAATCGACGCCGCGCCCACCCAATATCGTCTTGATTGTCGCCGACGACTGGGGCTACACCGACGTCGGTGCATTCGGCGGTGAAATCGCCACGCCCACGCTCGATGCATTGGCGGCCAACGGCACTCGATTCTCAAGTTTTCATGTGTCTGCCGAGTGCTCACCCACTCGGGCCATGCTTCTGACCGGACTCAACAGTCACCTGACCGGCGTCGGTGCCATGCGCGAGACCGTGCCCACAAGCCATCTCGGCAAACCGGGATACCTCACCGTGCTCAAGCCCGAAGTGATCACGGTGAGTTCACGCCTGCAGCAGTCGGGCTACAGAACCTACGCGGTCGGCAAGTGGCACGTCGGCAAGGCGACGCACAATCTGCCACCGGCTCGAGGCTTCGACCGCTCGCTTGTGCAGGCCGACAGCGGATCGGACAACTGGCAGACCGCACAGCGCTATCTCGCCCTGACCGACAAGGTCTACTGGTTCGAGGACGGCCGTGAGGCGCGCATGCCTAAGGAGTTCTACTCCTCGCAGTTCTATGTCGACAAGGCGATCGACTACCTGCGTCAGGATCAACAGAGCGACAAACCGTTTTTCCTGTACCTTGCCTTTCAGGCCAACCACATTCCCCTGCAGGCGCCGCGCGAATTCATTGAGCGCTATCGTGGCAGGTACGACGAAGGGTGGTCGACGTTGCGCGAAGCTCGGCATCGTCGCGCCATCGAACTCGGGTTGATTCCGCCCGAGGCGAAACTCGCGGCTTGGCCGAACCTCGAAAACTGGACGACGCTCGATGACGATCGCCGGGCCTACGATGCACGGCGCATGGAAGTCTATGCAGGCATGGCCACCGCCATGGACCATCATCTCGGTCGACTCGTCGCGCATCTGCGCCGCAGCGGCGAGTTCGACAATACAGTCTTCGTATTTTTGTCGGACAACGGCGCCGAAGCCTCCGACCCCTACGAGTTCACCCTCGGTCGCCTCTGGCTGATGACTCAATACACCAACGAACGCGAGCAACTGGGCGCGAGGGGCGCGTACGCGAGCATCGGGCCCAATTGGGCGAGTGCCGCAGCGGCACCACTTGCGACCCACAAGTTCTACGCAGGCGAAGGTGGGCTGCGCGTACCGCTCATCATTAGCAATGTCGCCGGAGCCACTGCGGGAACCATTCACCGCGGCTTTGCGCACGTCACCGACATCGCGCCCACGCTGCTCGATCTGGCCAGCATCACGCCCGCCGAGCGCCTCACCGGTCACAGCCTGCTTCCGGTGCTGCAAGGCGCGGCCGAGCGTCACCGAGCAGTAGACGAGCCACTGGGCTACGAACTCGCAGGCAATGCCGCTCTCTTCAAAGGCGATCTCAAACTGGTGCGCAACATGCCGCCGGTGGGCGATGGCCGCTGGCGGCTACACGACATCGCACGCGACCCCGGAGAAACCGTGGATCTCAGCGCTGCTCGCCCGGACGAATATCGATCCATGATCGAGGCCTACGCTCGCTTCGAGCGCGACAACGGCGTGTTGCCGATGCCCGCCGATTACGATCCGCGGCAGCAGGTGACGCGCAACGCGCTGCGTAACGTGATCCTCCCGGCGGCCCTCCCCCCTCTGCTCTTGACGCTCACCATTCTTGGCGGGTGGCTCTGGTTCCGCCGTCGGCAACGGCGGATGACGCAAGCGTGAGGCCATGGTGGAAGTAACCAACTTGTTCGTGCCCCGAGGCACTCGCATACTGCAGTCATGAGCAACATCGAAGAATTCCGTCTCGAGACCCGGCAATGGCTCGAGACCCACTGCCCCGCCTCGCTGCGAACGCCGATGTCCGAGCGCGAAGTCGTTTGGGGTGGGCGCAACGCCACCTTCCCCTCGGACGACGCGCAGCGCTGGCTGCAGGCCATGGGGGAGCGCGGCTGGACGGCCCCCACATGGCCCAGAAGTTATGGCGGCGGCGGACTGACCGCGGAGCAAAACGCCGTGCTGCAGGAGGAACTGCGTCGCATCAAGGCGCGCCCGCCGCTCTACTCTTTCGGACTGTGGATGTTCGGCCCGGTGCTGCTCGAGTTCGGCAGCGAGGAACAGAAACAACGATTCCTTCCACCGATCGTTCGCGGCGAAACTCGCTGGTGCCAGGGCTACTCAGAGCCGGGCGCAGGATCGGATCTGGCCTCGCTCGCCACACGATGCGAAGACCACGGCGAGCATTTCCTGATCAACGGCCAGAAGATCTGGACGAGTTACGCCAATCTCGCCGACTGGATGTTCTGTCTCGTGCGCACCGACACGCGCACCAAACATGGCGGCATCTCCTTCGTCGTGTTTGACATGCGCACGGCGGGCGTGGAAACACGACCTATTCGCCTGATCTCGGGCGACTCGCCGTTCTGCGAAACGTTTCTGACCGACGTGCGCGTACCGAAAGACCAGCTCATCGGACCGCTCAACGGCGGCTGGGAGATCGCCAAACGTCTGTTGATGCACGAGCGGACCAATATTTCCGCCGAAGCGTTCGGCAACGCGGCGGGACTCGATCTCATCGAGACGGCCCGGCAGTTTGTGGGCTTGCGCGAGGGCGTGCTGGCCAACACAGACCTGCGTGCACGCATTGCACGCCACCGCATGCGTGACGAAGCCTTTCGACTCGCGGTGCAACAGGCGCGAACGGGGCACGGGCGCAGCAGCAGTGCCGCAACCTCAGCCCTCGCCTCAAGCTTCAAGGTCGCCGCCGCGTCGCTCAATCAGGAGCGCTGCGAGCTGCTTCTCGAGTGCCTCGGTCACGAGGGCCTTGGCTGGGAGGGCGAAGGATTCTCGACCGACGCCTTGCGAGCGACTCGCCATTGGCTGCGCTCCAAGGGCAACTCCATCGAGGGCGGCACGACCGAAATTAACCTCAACGTGATCGCCAAGCGGGTGCTGGGCCTGCCGGATCCGGTCTGAGCAGGAGTTCACGTCATGTCGATGACCCCAGACCAGCAAATGCTCGAAGACACTGCGCGGCAATTCTTTGCCGAGCGATCGCCTCCGGGCGCAGTGCGCGCCAACCGGACCGCCGGACGCTCGTTCGATCCCACCCTCTGGCAGCAGATCGGTGAACTCGGGTTCTCCGGCGCGCTCATCCCGGAAAGCCACGGTGGCTCAGGTATCGGCTATCGTGGACTCGGCCTTGTGCTCGAGGCCGCGGGCCGTACGCTGTGTGCCTCGCCACTGCTGCAGAGCAGCTTCATCGGGGCGGCGGCCGTGCTGCGACACGGCAGCGCAGCGCAGCAGGCGAGCCTGCTGCCGCGCATCGCTATGGGCGAACTCACGCTGGCCTTGGCGGTGGATGAAACGCCACATCACCACCCGGAAAACACCCGCACGGTCGCCCGACACGTCGATGGCGGTTGGGTGCTCAATGGACGCAAGCGTTTCGTCGCCGACGGCGACAGCGCCTCACTGCTACTGACGCTGGCACGCATCGACACGGCGGGCGCCGAGTCCGACGCGTTGCGCTGGTTTCTGGTGCCGTCCGCAACGGCGGGCGTCACACGTCAACGTCTTCACACCGTCGATGGCGAAGGCTTTGCCGACATCGAGTTCGCCGCGGTTGACCTCGGCGCGGATGCAGCACTGGGCACGGCAAGCCCGACGTCGTGGCAGGATGTTCTCGATGTCGCCTGCATTGCCCTCGCGAGCACCATGCAGGGCTCAGCGGAAGCAGCGCTCGCGCTGACTCTCGACCATCTGAAGACCCGCACTCAGTTCGGCCAGCTGATCGGCAGCTTTCAATCCTTGCAGCATCGCGTCGCGCGGCTGCATGTGGATCTGCAGCTGGCGCGTGCCGCCGTCACGGGCGCACTCGACGAACTCGATGCTCGCGGACACGTGACTGCAGACCCGCGCCTGCATCGACTGGCCTCGCTCTGCAAAGCGCTCTGCGGCGACGCCTTGCACGATGTGTCGAATGAGACCGTGCAGCTGCACGGGGGCATCGGCATGACCGACGTGCACGACAGCGGCTTGTTTCTGAAGCGCGCGCGCGTGCTTGAGACGCTGTATGGGACAAGCAGCCATCATCGCGACCGCTACGCGCGTCTCGCCGGGATCTAGCATGCTGCGCCCGATCACCCTCATCAGCTGCGTCATCGCAGCCGCTATCGCCGCGCCCGGCAAAGCGCAGGAGACGGAACTCGAAGAGGTCGTGATCAGCGGCCAACGACAACCCGGTGCGGTGGTCGGCGACATACCCCCCGACGTGCAGTTGTCGGCCCAGGAAATCCGCGCACTCGGTGTCAGTAACGTCAGCGAACTGCTGCAGGCACTCGCGCCCGTCCTCGGCACCTCGCAGGGTCGCGGCGGCGAGCGACCTGTGGTGCTGCTGAACGGCGCCCGCATCAGCGGGTTCAACGAGATCCGCGATCTGCCGTCCGAAGCTATCTTACGCACCGACATCCTGCCCGAGGAGGTGGCCCTCAAATACGGCTACCGCGCAACGCAACGCGTGGTGAATATCGTGCTGCGACCTCGGTTCCGATCGATAACTGCCGAAGCCGGTGCGCAAAGTTCAAGTGCTGGCGGGCGCGATGGCGCAGATCTCTCAGGCGGACTGCTGCGCGTGCAACGCGACGATCGACTGCAACTCGATTTGAAACTGCAACGGAGCGACGAGTTGCTCGAGAGCCAACGCAACGTCCAACAAGTGTCGACAGCCCCGGACGCTACGGGAACTGGCGCAGACCGCACGCTGCTTCCCGCCGTCGAGCAGTGGAGCGCCAATGCGGTGTGGGCGAAGCCGCTGCGCGAAGGCTTGACGGTGACCCTCAATGCAACGCTGGATGCCGCCGAGCGCGACTCGCTGTTGGGACTGTCACCCGCGCCACTTGCGCAGGCTATTCGGCGCACGACCGAAACCCAAGATCTGCACCTCGGTGGCTTGGTCAATGGCGCCACAGGCGGCTGGCGCTGGTCGGCCATCGTCAACGCCGATCGCCGCGACGTCACCACCCTGACGCGCATCGAGGGCGGCAATACGTCTCGACAACGCAACGACGAAGCATCGGCGGAACTGCTCGTGACGGGAACGGCCTTCACACTCCCCGCGGGCGAAGCGCTGCTCAATACCCGACTGGGCCTCGACACCCAGGACGTCACCTCGACCTCGCGCCGTGCAGGAATCGATCGCGAAACGGCACTGACACGCGATCGACAGGACCTGCGCGCCAGCCTCGATATGCCGCTGACGCGTCGCGCCGACGCGCCACGGCTCGGCAATCTGTCGCTCAACGTCAATGCCGCACGCGAGTGGCTCTCCGACTATTCCGCCCAGGATACGCGCGGTGCGGGAATCAGCTGGGCGCCGCTCGATCGCTTTCGACTGCTCGCGTCCCACTCGATCGAGGATGGCGCGCCTGAGACGCGGCAACTGGCGGCGCCCGTGCTCACCACACCCGGCGTGCGTGTATTCGATTACCTGCGCGGTGAGACCGTGCAGGTTGCGCTCATCGACGGCGGCAACCCGCTGCTGCGCGCGGACCGTCGCGAGGTGAGCAAACTCGCCTTGACGCTGCGTCCGTTCGACAGCCGCGACGTGACCCTGACCTCCACCTATCTGCGCTCGACGCTGCAGGACAGCATCAGCAACCTACCCCAGGCGACTGCAGAGGTGGCAGCCGCGTTTCCCGAGCGCTTCGTACGTGATGCGAGCGGTCGATTGCTCGTGGTCGATTCGCGCCCGATCAACTTGGCAGAGCGTGAGCGTGAAGACCTGCGGACCACGCTGAGTTTCAGCTTGCCTTGGGGACCGCAGCCGGAGCCCCCGTTTGGCAACCGAGGTCAGCGTCCCGCAGGAATCACACCCGCTGCAGGTCCGCCTCCCGCGGCTGGCGCGCCTCCCGCTGCCGGAGCGACAGCCTCTGCAAGTGCACCTCCCGCGCAGGCGAGCGCGGTCGATGAAGCCGCGCGGCGCGCCCGGATGGAAGCGATGGGCGCCCGCATGCTGGGCTTTGCGCGTCGCGGCAATCTGCAACTGTCGCTCGCGCACACCCTGCGCCTGAGCGATACCGCGAGGCTCGCCGCAGGCCAGCGATCGCTCGATCTGCTGAATGGCGACGTGCTGAGCGAGTCGACCGCCCTGCCGAAACAGGAATGGGAACTGCAGTTCGGCGGCGCCCGCAACGGCTTCGGCGGTCGACTGATCGTCCAGTGGCGAGAAGCGGCGCGCGCGCGCAGTGCGGGCAGCGACCTTGAGTTCGCCGACTTCACCACCGTCAATCTGCGGCTGTTCGCAGACCTCGGTCTGCAGCCGCTCGCTCGCGAACATCCCTGGATGCGCGGCGTTCGGGTGTCGCTCGTGGTCAACAACATGCTTGACGACAAGCCACAAGTTCGCCGTGCCGATGGCAGTACACCGGTAAATTTCCAACCCGATCTGCTTGATCCGCTCGGTCGCAACCTCAGGTTGACCGTGCGCAAGTTCTTTTTCCCCACGGGTCGCGCGCCGGAGCGCGGGCTGCGATAATGCCGGGCGTTCGTCAGCCCCTTTGCTCGCAGGTCCACGCATGCTCGAAACACTCAGCGCTGTTCCTCCAGATCCGATCCTCGGCGTTAGCGCCGCCTTCCAGAAAGACAATTCGCCGCTGAAAATCGACCTTGGGGTCGGCGTGTACAAGGACGAAGCGGGCAAGACGCCCATCCCGCGTGCGGTGAAGCGGGCCGAGCAGGAACTTCTGGCGGCCCAGAGCACCAAGTCCTATCTCAGTCCGGTGGGCCATCCCGGTTTCAACGCCCAGGTGGCCGAACTCACGCTGGGTTCGGATCTGGCGGGTCGGAGGGGCGAACTCGCGCTAGCGCAGGCGCCGGGGGGCAGCGGCGCACTGCGGCTCGGGGCGAGCCTGCTGCAACTGGCGCGTCCAGGATCCACGGTTCACGTCAGCGACCCCACTTGGGCCAACCACATCCCGTTGCTCGGCGGTGCGGGCTTGAAGCTCGCCACCTACCCGTACTACTCGGCCGAGCGCAACGCCCTCGATTTCGAAGGCATGATGAAGAGCCTCGACTCGTTGCCAGCCGGCGAAGTCGTGCTGCTACACGCCTGCTGTCACAACCCGACCGGTCAGGATCTCGATCCCTCGCAGTGGGCCGCCGTCGCCGAGGTGCTCGCGCGGCGTCGACTGATCCCCTTCCTCGACATGGCCTATCACGGGCTAGGCGAAGACCTCGATCGCGATGCCGCCTCCGTCAGGCTCATCGCCAAGGCCGTGCCCGAACTGCTGATCGCCGTGTCCTGCTCGAAGAACTTCGGTATCTACCGCGAACGCACGGGCCTGCTAGCAGTGCTGTGTCACGGCTCGGCGCAGGCCGGCATCGTCACCGGCCACCTCGGCCGAGCCGCCCGAACGCTGTGGTCCATGCCACCCGATTCCGGCGCAGCCATCGTCGACCGCGTGCTGTCCCAGCCCGAGTTGCGTCAGGACTGGATGACCGAGCTCACCCACATGGCCCAGCGCATCAACGGTCTGCGCACTCTGCTGGCCGACAAGCTGAGCGCAGCCACCGACACGGACTTCGGCTGGATCAAACAGCAGCGCGGCATGTTCTCGCGCCTGCCGCTGTCGCCCGAACAGGTGGCGAAGGTACGCGATCAGCACCACATCTACATGACGCCCGATGCGCGCATCAACGTCGCAGGGGTCAGCCCGAGCACTATCGATTACCTCGCCACATCACTTGCCACGGAGTTGCGTCGATGAACGCCTCACCTTCCATGATCGCCGAGGGCGGAGAAGAGGCCCTGCGCGCCTGGTGGATGCCCTTCACCCACAATCGTTACTTCAAGGCTCACCCGCGTCTGATCGCCTCGGCTTCCGGCGCCTATTACTCGCTGGTCGATGGCCGCCGGGTGTTCGACGGCCTGTCGGGACTGTGGTGTTGCCCGCTCGGCCACTCGCCCGCCGGCGTGGTCAAGGCGGTGCAAGAGCAGGTCGCTACACTCGATTTCGCACCGAGCTTCCAGATGGGTCATCCGGCGGCGTTTTCTTTGGCCAGTCGACTCGTGAAGCTGGCGGGTCGGCCGCGCGATCGGGTGTTCTTCGTGAACTCGGGCTCGGAGGCCGTAGACACCGCGCTCAAGGTTGCGGTCGCTTACCACCGTGCTCGTGGCGAGGCCTCGCGTACACGCATCATCGGCCGTGAGCGCGCCTACCACGGCGTCGGTATGGGTGGCATTTCGGTGGGCGGCATTCCGGCCAACCGCAAGATGTTCGCGCCGCTGATGATCCCGGGCGTGGATCATCTGCCTCACACCTTCGACACGAGCAAGATGGGCTATTCACGTGGCCAGCCCGACTGGGGCCTGCATCTGGCGGACGAACTCGAGCGCATCGTCGCCCTGCACGATGCGAGCAACATCGCCGCGGTCATCGTCGAGCCGATGCAGGGGTCGACCGGCGTGATCGTGCCGCCAAAGGGTTACCTCGCCCGCTTGCGCGAAATCTGCAGCAAGCATGGCATCCTGCTGATTTTCGACGAGGTCATCACGGGCTTCGGGCGTCTCGGCACGCCATTCGCAGCCGATTTCTTTGACGTCAAGCCGGACATGATCACTTTTGCCAAAGCCGTCAACAATGCGGCTGTACCGCTCGGCGGCGTCATGGTCGATGAGTCCATCCACGACGCGTTCATGAACGGCCCCGAGCACCTGATCGAGTTCTTTCACGGCTACACCTACTCGGGTCACCCGCTCGGCATCGCCGCCGCACACGCCACGCTCGACGAACTCGCACCGACAGGCGCCGCGCCCAACGCAGGCCTCATCGGGCAGGCGGCGGCGCTCACTCCCGTGCTCGAGGACGCCATCCACAGCCTGCGTGGCGAACCGCTGGTCACCGATATCCGTAACCTGGGTCTCGCTGCGGCCATCGACGTGGCGCCGATCGCTGGCAAACCGGCATTGCGCGCCTTCCAGGTGTTCGAACAGGCACTGAACCGCGGCCTGATGTTGCGCTTCACGGGAGAAACGCTGGCCCTCGCGCCGCCGTTCATCTCGAGCGAGCGCGAGGTTCGCGACGCCGTCGAAGCCTTGCGCGAATCGCTGCGAGCGACTGCTGCACTGAACTGAGCGTGCCGCCTCGATCGCCGCCGACGCGGCGCTCGGCGTGCACTTAGCCAGCGAGCAGCACTTGCTCGGCGTGCTCGAGCGCCTCGGGCGTGCCACAGAGCACGATCTGATCACCCTGTTCGAGCAACACGTGATCGCAGGGTGCGCGCAGCACCCGATCGCGGCGCACCACCCGATCGATGCGTACGGCACCGAGCGTCGGTGCCAAGGTTTCGATCTTTTGCCCAATTCCGGCGGCGCCCGGTGGCAGTACGACACTGGCCAGTTCCTCGCTGTCCTGCGGGGCATCGGCCTCAGGCAGGTCGAGTTCTCCGCGAACCAGACCGCGCAGACTCTGGTAGCGATCGTTACGGATGCTGCCAATGGTGCGCACGACGCGGGACACGGGTGTTTTAAGCGCCAGCAAAGCGTGTGAGGCCAGCATCAAGCTGGCCTCGAAGGTTTCGGGTACCACCTCGGTTGCACCCGCCGCCCGCAGTTCCTCGAGGCGACTGTCGTCCTGCGTGCGCACGAGGATCGGCAGATCCGTGCTGAAGCGTCGGATGGCGCGCACGATGCCAAGCGCGATGTCCGGATCGGAGAACGTCACGACCACGGCACTCGCCGAATCGACACCGACACGCTGCAGCAGCTCCTCGTCTGCGGCATCCCCATACATCGCTGGCAGCCCCGCGGCGCGTGCCGCGCGCACTCGCGCGGGATCGAGATCCATCGCGAGGAACTCGATGCCCTGCGACTCGAGTACCCGCGCCAGATTCTGCCCGACGCGACCAAAGCCGCAGAGCAGTACGTGCTCGCGGGCCGCAATGCCCTGCAGCAGCGGATCATTCGCATCGCCGGCGACAGGCGACACGCGCTCGTTGCGCCGTCGCTCTCGCAGCACCAGCCGAGCAATATTCCGATTGTGGCGCAGCAGCAGCGGCGCACTGACCATACTCAGTACGATCGCCACCAACAACGGCTGCGTGATGGTCTGATCGACCACCTCGCCCTGGATGAGGATGGTGAGGATGGCCACACCGAACTCACCCGCCACCGATAGCACGAGGCCGGTGCGCACCGCCTTGAACCTCGGCAAGCCGAAGAGGAGCGCGACGCCCGTCATCAACAAGGCTTTGATGAGCGTCATCGCCAGCAGGATACCGAGCACCACCAACCACTCGTCGTAGAGCACGCGCAGGTCGAGCAACATGCCGACCGAAATGAAGAACAATCCCAGCAGGATGTCGCGAAAGGGTCTGATGACAGCTTCGACCTGGTGGCGATACTCCGTCTCCGCCAGCATCACGCCGGCAAGGAATGCCCCAGTAGCCATGGATACGCCCGCCAGGTGCGACACCCACGCCGAACCGAGCGCGACCAGAAGCACGGCGAGGGTAAAGAGCTCACGCAAACGACTGTGCGCGATCTCGTAGAGCAGCGGACGCAGCGCATAACGCCCGGCGAGCAACACCACGGCGAGAGCCAACACACCCGCACCCACCGCGGCAGCGATGCCCGAGGCCGTGAACTCCGCTCTGCCCGAAGCGAGCGCGCCCGCGAGGACGAGAAACGGCTCGAAGGCGAGATCTTGGATCAGCAGTACGCTAAAGGCCATGCGCCCGTGGGTTCGATTGATCTCGACCTGTTCGGTCAGCTGTTGCTCGACGATGGCTGTCGAACTCCCCGCCACCGCCCCGCCGAGGGCGATCGCCGCAAGCAGCGGCACATCGAGCAGCGCAAAGGCCGCGGCGCCGACACCCGCGGTGAGCGCCATCTGTGCGGCGCCCACGCCGAACACTTCGCGCCGCATCGCCACCATACGCGGCCATGAAAACTCGAGGCCGAGGGTGAAGAGCAGGAACACGACGCCGAGTTCGGCGAGCAGCCGGGTCGTATCGGAGCCGCTCGTCAGAGCCAGTGCATGCGGCCCGAGCAGCGCCCCCACGGCAAGATAGCCGAGGATGGCAGGTAGCCCGACGCGACGTGCCAAAGCCACCACGAGCACCGCGGCCGCGAGCAAGGTAAGCACTGCCGCGAGCGGATCGTCGATCATCGGCGGGTCAACTCAAAGCGGGCAGGACACTCCCGTGCCACCGAGACCGCAGTAACCGGCCGGATTCTTGGCCAAGTATTGCTGGTGGTAGTCTTCGGCATAGTAGAACTCCGGCGCCGCGCGCACCTCGGTGGTGATGCCGGCAAAACCCCGCGACTGCAGTTCGGCCTGATAGCGCACCAGGCTCTGCTGCGCCTGCTCGAGTTGCTCGGCCGAGGTGCAGTAGATCACCGAACGATACTGTGTGCCGAGATCGTTGCCCTGCCGCATGCCTTGGGTCGGATCATGTCGCTCCCAGAACGCTCGCAGCAGCGCGGCGTAGCTGACGACGGCAGGATCGAAAAACACCCTGACGACTTCCGCGTGTCCCGTCTGACCGGAGCAGACTTCCTCGTACGTCGGATTCGGCGTGTAGCCGCCGGCGTACCCGACCGACGTCGACACGACTCCCGGGATCTGCCAGAACAGGCGTTCGGCGCCCCAGAAACAGCCCATGCCGAATACCGCCTCGACGATGCCGGGCGCAAAAGGAGGACGCAGCGGCGCCCCGTTCACGAAGTGCGCCGCAGGGACGGGCATGGAGTGAGCGCGCCCCGGCAAGGCTTCCGCGGCACTGACGAGTTCGCTTTTTCGTTTGAAGAGAGCCATGGCACAAGTCTGTCGTTCGCGCCCCGCAAGTTCAAGTTGGGACGGGGTTTGGGTTACCCTTGGCGCATGAGTGTGTGTCATGCCCATAACTTGCGCTCAGCGCCCGACGAGACCGAGCGCGCCTATGGCGTTCGCGTCTCGCTACGCCTGGACGATCCGTTCCGAACGCTGCTCGGTGCCGACTGGAGCCGTACCCACTGGTTCGCCTCGGCCGAGGAGCGCGATGCGGCGCTACTCGAAATGAGCCGCAAGCACGAATTCTCGCGGCCCGGGGATCAGCCCGCGCTCGTCTACGAAAAAGTTCAGAACGTTCGCCCGAGAAAAAGGTAGAACGCCGTTCGGTCCTCACCGAAACCGGTGCCGAGGTAGACCGGGCCGAACACCGTGTCGAAACCGAAAAAAACGCTGCCCTGTTTGCGAGCCGAGCCGAAGCTGATGTCGCCACGGCGATCCCAGACGTTGCCAGCCTCGAAAGACAGACCCGCATAGGCTGGCACGTTGAGGAAACCCTCCCCGCCTCGCCCGATTTGCCGGTAGTACATGAGGCGTGCGATCGCGAAATGGCGTCCCGAGATCGAATCGGGCGCGAGGCCCGAGAGATTCAGAAACCCGCCGAGCGGAAACAGTGCCCGGACACTGCCCGGCTGCGAATCGGCACTGGTGCCCAACGACACCCAGGCCACACCGGTGTCGCGGCCGCGTGAGCGGGCGATCAATCCATCGACACTGAGCAAGTCCGCGGTGCCGTCCGAGCCGAGATCCGTGCGCTCACCGCGCCACTCGGCCAGCAGATACTGACCACGCCGGGGGAAATTGCGGTTGTCGAGCACATCGTAGGAAAAGCGCCCGAACCATTCGCGAACGTCAAAATCGGTCTCAGTGCCGGGCACGGGATTGCCGAGACGTAACCGCGTGTGGCCCGTGACGCGCCGTATGCCAGCGCGTACCTCGGCGACGTTGCCGATCTCGCGTCCGACGTCGATGCCGTACTCGGTCGTGCGCAGCCGGTACTCGGCGATACGCCGATCATCAGCCAGCACCGGCACGTTGCGCGCATCGAATCGAGCCTCGGGCATCACGAACCAGCGCGCCGCGTCGCCGAACGGCAGGTACAACTGCGTGGCGACTTTGGGTTCGGAGCCGATCTGGAA
>CAISHQ010000116.1 GCA_903885195.1 uncultured Pseudomonadota bacterium
AGTCCTCGAGTGCGGTCAGTTCGTCGAGTTCGGTGATGTCGTGGTGGGCACCGAACAGGGCGTGCACCTCGTCCGGCATGACGGCATGCGGCGGGCCGCGCATCTGGCGCTGATCGTATTCCATGGTGACGAGCAGCGTCTGCGTGCCGGGTGGCGACAAGTGCGTCAAATGCGCCGCATAGTCCGCGCGCATCGCGGGGGGCAAAGCGACCAGCGAGGCGCGATCGAAAATCGCATCGATGGCGCCCAGCCCCGTCGGGGTCAGCTCAAAAAGATCCCCGCAACGCAGATCGACGCCGCTCGCCCCGGGATGCTCCTCGAAGAATTCGCGCACGGCGAGCTGTGACAATTCGATACCCACCACGGCATGACCGCGCTCAGCCAGCCAAAGCAGATCGAGACTCTTGCCGGCGAGCGGCACGAATACCCTCGCGCCCGGCGGTAAGGACAGTGAACTCCAATGACGATCAAGCGCTACGTGGGGCCTCGGCATGTGGAAGCCGATTTCCCCGCGCTCCCAGCGGTCGTGCCAGAACCGCGCCTCCACCTCAGGCGCTCGCGCTAGGCCGGGCGGCGATCGAGTCGCGCCAGCGCGCGAGACGACTCTGCGCGGGCTGCACACGGATACCCGCCACCTTGCCAAACTCGAGCGTCGTGAAGGCAACGATGTCCGCAAGGCTGAAACGCTCGCCCGCCATGAAACTCGAGCTGCCGAGGTGAACGTCGAGCCGCTGCCACTCGTCGAGCACCTGTTGACGGGCGAGTTCGCCGTAGGAGGGGATCTGGGTGAGGCGGCCTTGCCAGAATTTATGGGTATGACGAAATACATGCGTCGTCGGCACGTAGAGGCGAAACATCACGCTGAGCACCATCGACTCGATCCGCGCTTGCTCGAGTGGCGAGGTGCCGAGCAGCGGCGGCTGCGGGTGCAGAGACTCGAGGTAACGGCAGATGGCGAGCGACTCGGTGAGACGGGTGCCATCGTCGAGTTCCAGAACCGGCACTTCGCCAAGTGCATTGATCGCGAGAAAGTCCGCTTGGCCGGTCGCGCCGGCGGCGATATCGACCTCGACCCGTTCGAAGGGCAGACCCTTTTCAGCGAGAAACATACGCACTCGTCGCGGACTCGGGGCGAAGGCGTTGTCGTACAGTTTCATCAGTTGCCGCGGTTCGTCAGTTGCAGCAGATGATGTCGAAAGGAATGTCCTGCTCCACCTGCCGCGCGCGTTCGTTGGCGCCTTGCCATTCGACGAAGCGGACGCTCGCCCGATAGTGGCTGCCGCTGATCTCCGGGAAGATCCCCATGTCCGGGGCAATGGCGATACGGAGCAGCTGCACGGGATTGTTGCGCTCGAAGGTGATGTGGAACACGCCGTTGACGGCGGTCTCGGTACGCACGCGGCCGCTTTGGCGCGTGAGCCACAGCAGTTCGGCGATTGAATCGCACAATGGGCGAAGCAGGCCGAGCCATTGCGCGAGCGTTGCTTCGCGATCGCTACTCGGCAGACTCAGCCAGAACGAGAAATCGGGCAGATCGAAATCGCAGGTGCCGCCCGGGATCGTGCTGCGATGACGCACGGCAGCGAGGAAGGTCGAGTCGCGCAACGGTTGCAGGAATGCGGAGCCCGCCCCGAGCAGATCCGTGCGCAGCCGCACGAGATTGGCGACTAGGGCTTGCAGCCGATCGATGTCGATATTGGGGCGGCGCTGCATCTCCGTGTACATGCTGATCTGTCGCTCGAGTTCCTTGAGCACATCGGCCCGCGTGTCGCTGCGACTGATGATGGCCAGCACGTCGAGCAAACTGCTGATGGCTGCACGACTGCCCCACTGACTCTTCGAGTGCGAGTGGAATAAGGCCTGGTTGTATAGAAAGTCGATTCGCAGGTACGCCCGCATCCGCTCGTTGAGCGGTTGCTCGAACACCAGGGGTTCCGCGCCCGCCGCGGGCACTGGAGCCTCCAGCTGGGGGGCTTCCTCGGTCATGCGGCTATTCTGTCGCAGGCTCTTTGCGGCCGTAAACCGCCAAATGCAAATATTTCGCATGCAGCGCGTCGACCTGTGCCTGTAGCGCGGCCGCATCGCCGTCATTGACGATCACATCGTCGGCCGCCGCCAGCCGCTCGCTGCGGCTGACCTGGGCGGCGAGAATGGCTCGGGCTTCGGCCTCCGTAACTTGGTCGCGCTGCATCACCCGCTCGATCTGCAGCGCCTCCGGGCAATCGACCACGAGCACTCGATCAAGCGTTGCCCGACGCCCGCCCTCGACGAGCAACGGAATCACGTTGATTTGGTAGGGGCCACCGACTGCCGCCGACCGCTCGGCCATGCCTGAGCGGATCAGGGGGTGGACGATGGCCTCGAGATCGCGACGCGCCGCCGGGTCCGCAAAGACGAGGCGGCGCAGTGCGCGCCGATCGAGACTGCCGTCTGCCAGCAGCACTTCATCGCCGAACCGGGCTCGAACTTGGGCGAGGCCGGGCGTGCCTGAGGCAACGACCTCGCGGGCGATGACGTCGCTGTCGATGATGGGTACGTCGTGTGCGGCGAACAGGCGCTCGACCGTCGATTTGCCGCTCGCGATGCCTCCGGTCAGCCCGATGCGCAGCATAAGTTGTGCTCCTTCAGCCCCGTCCGCCAACGACCAGCAACAGCCAGCCGAACAGCGCGAGGTAAGGACCAAAAGCGATCGGCGCCTCGCGCGCACGCCCGAACGCCATGATGAGCACGAGACCAACGACGGCTCCGGCGAGCGCCGCCAAAAAAATGATCGGCAGCAGCGCCTGCAGGCCGAGCCAGGCACCGAGTGCAGCGAGCAGCTTGAAGTCGCCGTATCCCATGCCGTCCTTGCCCGTGAAGCGTTTGAATAGATGATGAACGATCCACAGCGACAGATAGCCGACGATGGCACCGAGTAGTGCGTCGCGCGGCCCGAGCGGAAAGGGCTCGCCGTCACCGACGAGGCTGAATGCGAGCCCGATCCACAGCAGCGGTAGCGTGAGTTGATCGGGCAAATAATGGGTCTCGAAATCGATGCAGGCGAGCGCGACCAGAAAACCGGTCAGCACGAGCGCGGCAAACAAAGAAATATCGGCACCAAAACGCCACGCACACACTGCAAACAGCACCGCCGTGAGCGCCTCGGTGGCTGGGTAGCGCGCCGAGATCGACGCGCCGCAGTCCGCGCAGCGACCTTTGAGCCACAGCCACGACAGCAGTGGCACGAGGTGCTGCACCCGCACGGGTGCCGCGCAGTGCGGACAGTGCGAGCGCGGCACGGCGAGGTTGTACGTCTGATCGTCGCTGTGTTCACGACCCTCGAGTGCAGCGCACTCGGCTCGCCACGCCCGCTCGAGCATGCGAGGCAGTCGATGGATGACGGTGTTGAGGAAGCTGCCCACCAGTAGTCCAACGAGGCCCACCGCGCCGATTAACCACGGCGATGCGGCGTGCTCGGCAGCGAGCGGCAGATTCACGGGCAGCGAAAACATCGTCGTTTGAGGTTCCCTAAGTCGCTGGTTTTAGTCAAAATGCGAGTGTAGTCCAGCGTAGTCGGGGGTCTCGGTGAATCTTCACGAATATCAAGCAAAAGAAGTCTTTTCCGCATACGGCATTCCAGTGCCGGCTGGCCGCGTGGCGGCCACTGCTGAGGAGGCCGTGAGCGCGGCGAACGCGCTCGGTGGCTCGGTGTGGGTCGTCAAGGCTCAGGTGCATGCGGGTGGTCGCGGCAAGGCGGGCGGCGTGAAGCTTGCGCGGGATGTCGAGGGCGTGCGCGCAGCCGCACAGGCGATGCTCGGCACACGGCTCGCCACCAAGCAGACCGGTCCTGAAGGCTTGCCGGTCGACAAGGTCTACGTGGAGCAGGGTTCGCAGATCGAGCGGGAGATCTATCTCTCGCTCACGCTCAATCGCGAGAAGGGGCGCATCGCCATGGTCGGTTCCGCGGCAGGCGGCATGGACATCGAGGAAGTGGCCGAGCACTCGCCGGAGAAGATCACCACGGTCAACATCCATCCGGCTGCGGGCTTGCAGCCGAACCAATGTCGCCGCATGGCTTTCGCGCTCGGGTTCAAGGGTGCGCAGATCGCCGAGTTCCAGCAGATCGCGATGGCGCTCTACCAGCTCTACCTCGACAAGGACGCAAGCCTGCTCGAGGTGAATCCGCTGATCGTCACCAAGGACGGCAAGCTCATCGCGCTCGATGCGAAAATCAACATCGACGCTAACGCGATCTACCGGCAGAAGGCGCTGGCGGCGCTGCGCGACACCTCGCAGGAAGATCAGATGGAGGTCGAGGCGAGCCGGCACGACCTCAACTACGTCTCGCTCGATGGCGACATCGCATGCATGGTCAATGGTGCGGGTCTGGCGATGGCGACGATGGATCTCATCAAATTGCATGGCGGTTCGCCGGCGAACTTCCTCGATGTGGGTGGTGGCGCGACGGCCGAGCGCGTCACGGTGGCGTTCAACCTCATCCTGTCGAACCCGAAAGTTCGCGCGATCCTCGTCAATATTTTTGGTGGCATCGTCCGCTGCGATCTGATCGCCGAGGGCGTCATCACCGCCGTGAAGAACGTCGGCGTCAAGGTGCCGGTGGTGGTGCGACTCGAGGGTACGAACGCCGAGAAGGCCCGTGATCTGCTCGCGCAGAGCGGACTCAAAGTCATCGCTGCATCGGATCTCACTGATGCCGCGCAGAAGGTTGTGGCAGCGGCTAAGTAACGCATCGCGCCCACCTCCATCACGCCATTCACTCGCAGGATTCGTTCATGAGCATTCTCGTCGACAAGAACACGAAAGTGATCTGCCAGGGCTTCACCGGCAAGCAGGGCACCTTTCATTCCGAACAATGCATCGCTTACGGCACGCAGGTCGTCGGTGGCGTCACGCCGGGTCGCGGCGGTGACACGCATCTTGGGCGCCCGGTCTTCGACACGGTGCACGACGCCGTTGCCGCCACCGGTGCCAACGCGAGCATGATCTACGTGCCCGCAGGCTATGCGGCTGATGCCATTCTCGAGGCTGCCGATGCCGGCATCGAGCTCATTGTCTGCATCACCGAAGGCATTCCGGTCAACGACATGGTGCGCGTGAAAGCCGCGCTCGCCGGCACTCGTTCGCGTCTCATCGGGCCGAACTGCCCGGGCATCATCACGCCGGGTGAATGCAAGATCGGCATCATGCCGGGCTTCATTCACAAGGCCGGCTGCGTCGGCATCGTCTCGCGCTCGGGCACGCTCACCTACGAAACCGTATTCCAGACCACCAACAACGGTCTCGGTCAGAGCACCTGCGTTGGCATCGGCGGTGATCCGGTGCGCGGCCTGAACTTCATCGACGTCCTCGCGCTCTTCCAGGAAGACCCGCAGACCGAAGGCATCGTGATGGTCGGCGAGATCGGCGGCAGCGACGAAGAGGCCGGTGCGGAGTTCATTCGCGATCACGTGACCAAGCCTGTGGTCGCGTACATCGCGGGCGTTACTGCGCCGCCGGGCAAGCGCATGGGCCACGCGGGCGCGGTCATCGCCGGCGGCAAGGGCACCGCGGCGGACAAATTTCGGGCGCTTGAGGCAGCAGGCGTTCGCACCGTCAAATCACCGGCTGAACTTGGCACGGCGATCGACGAGCAGCTGCGCAAGCGCCGCAAGGCTTGAGCGGATCGGCCTTGCGCATCGCCCTCGCGCAGGTCGACCTGCTCGTCGGTGACGCCGAAGGCAACGCCGATCGCGTGCTTGCCGTGGCCGAGCGTGCGGCCGGCGCGGATCTCATACTTTTTCCCGAACTCACGCTGGCCGGGTATCCGCCCGAGGACCTGCTGTTCCATCGCGGCTTTCGCCACCGGATCGAAGCCGCACTTGCGCACTGCGCCTCTAGGCAGGCGAGCGCCGAGGCACAGCCCGCGCTGCTGCTGGGCTTTCCCGAATACACCGACGATGGCATCTACAACACCGTCGCGCTGCTCGCAGGGGGTATTGAGCGGGCGCGGTATCGCAAGTGCCGCTTGCCCAACTATGGCGTCTTCGACGAGCAGCGCTACTTCACCCGCGGCAGCGCCGCTACGGTGGTCGAGTACGCGGGATTTCGACTCGGATTGTTGATCTGTGAGGATCTCTGGCAGGACGGTCCTGTGGCGGCAGCCCGCGCTGCCGGTGCGGAGATTCTCCTCGTCACCAATGCTTCGCCCTACGAGCAGGGTAAGCAGGCGCAGCGCGAAGCGCTGTTGCAGCGTCGGGCGCAGGAAAGTGGGCTGCCTATCGCGTATGTCAATCTCGTCGGCGGCCAGGACGAACTTGTGTTCGATGGTCAGAGCGTGGTGGTCGATCGCCGGGGCGAGGTCGTACTGCGTTCGCGCGCTTTCGAAGAAGCGCTCGATGTCGTTGAGTTTCGCCGCACGCCCGAGGGCCATGCCGAACCTGCGCGTGGCGCGCTCACGTCGCCCCTGGGTGAGGTGGAAGAGGTATATCGGGCGCTCGTCCTCGGCGTGCGCGATTACGTCGGCAAGCACCGCTTTCCGGGCGTCGTGCTCGGACTCTCCGGTGGCATCGATTCCGCGCTGACCCTGGCCATTGCCGTCGATGCGCTAGGGGCCGAGCGTGTGCAGGCGGTGATGATGCCGTCGCGTTATACGGCGCAGATGAGCCTTGATGATGCGGCCGAGCAGGCACGCATCCTCGGCGTGAAGTACAGCGTGATTCCGATCGAGGGTATGTTCGAAACCGCGCTCGCGGCGCTGCGCGAAGAGTTCGCGGGTCGTCCCATCGATGCGACGGAGGAAAACCTGCAGTCGCGATGCCGCATGCTCGTGCTGATGGGCATCTCCAACAAAACCGGCAAGATGCTGCTCACGACCGGCAACAAGAGCGAAATGGCGGTCGGCTATGCCACGTTGTACGGTGACATGGCCGGTGGCTTCGCCCCGATCAAAGATTGCAGCAAGTTGCTGGTGTATCGGTTGGCGGCGTATCGCAATGGGCTCGGCAGCGTGATCCCCGCGCGGGTGATCGAGCGGCCCCCGTCTGCCGAGTTGCGGGCCGACCAGAAAGACAGTGATTCCTTGCCGCCCTATGAGGTGCTCGATCCGATACTCGAGGCCTTCATCGAGGAGGATCTGTCGGTCGAGGAGATCGTCGCTCGGGGCTTCGCGCGCGAGACCGTCGGGCGGGTGCTCGATCTGGTCAAACGCAACGAATACAAACGTCGGCAGGCGCCGCCCGGGGTGAGGGTCAGTCGCCGGGCTTTTGGCCGCGACTGGCGTTATCCGATTACCAGCGGCTATCGCCGCTGAGAGTGCCTGCTGGAGAATCGACCCGCGCGGGTCAGCCCCAGAAACGCCACCAGGATTTCTTCACCGGCACCACCGACTCCGGGTTGCCGCCGTAGTTGGCCGCATACACCGCACGGGTCTGATCGGCCAGCTCCTTCATGTCGAGCCGCTCGTAGCAGAGGATCATGATCTCGAGCGCCTCGCGCACCGCGGGTGCGCCGTCGTACTGCTCGATGGTCAGCTTTGCGCGCTGTGCCGCACCCGTGTAAGCGCCGCGCTTGACGTAGTAGCGCGCCACGTAGATCTCGTAGTCTGCCAGTCGATTGCGCAGGTGGATCATTCGGCGACGTGCGTCGTGCGCATACTCGCTGCTCGGGTATTCCTCGACTACCTTGCGGAACGAATTGAAGGAGCGCCGCGCGGTCTGCGGCGGCCGTGCGTCCAGATCGACGTTGAACCAGCGCTCGAGGAAATTCGCCGAGCGCTCAAAATCCACGAGGCCCTTGACGTAGTAGGCGTAGTCGATGCGCGGGTGAGTGGGGTTTTCGCGGATGAAGGTGTCGGCCTGATCGAGCGCTGATTCGCTCTCGCGACCCTTGTAGTAGGCGTAGATCAGATCCAGGCGGGCCTGACGCGCCTCCGGCACGAACGGAAAGCGGGCCACAAGCGCTTCATAGATGCGGATCGCGTTCTCGAAGTCCTGATTGTCGAGCGCTTTACGGGCGCGCTCGTACACGAGCACCGGGCCGCCGCGCGCCTGGTCCTCCGCCTCGCGATTGGTGCGACAGGCGCTGAGCAGCGTGATCGCCCCTACGAGGGCGATCAGGGTGATGACCCGCAGCGGAGTCCGAGGCTTCGTCATGAGGTTGGAATCCTGGTGATCGAGACGGGCATTATACCCATGTGACGATCAGCGACCCCGATACCCACCGTTTGACGATTCCCGAGGAACTCGCCGGCCAGCGCCTGGATGTGGTGCTGGCCCGCTTGCTGCCGCAGTACTCTCGCTCCAGGCTGCAGCGCTGGATCGACGAGAGCCGGGTCACTCTGGATGGCGAGCACCCCGCGAGGCGCACGCTGGTGCGGGCGGAACAACAGCTTGAGGTGGCACCGCAGTACTTGGCCGACGAGAGCGTTGCGGCCGGTGCGCCGAATCTGCCTTTTTCGGTCGTGCACCGAGACGCCGCGGTGCTGGTGATCGACAAGCCCGCGGGGCTCGTGGTGCATCCCGGTGCCGGCAATCGCAGTGGCACGCTGCAGAACGCGCTGCTCGAACTCGAGCCCGCACTGGCGAAGGTGCCGCGGGCGGGCATCGTGCACCGCATCGACAAGGACACCTCGGGACTGCTGGTGGTCGCCCGCACGCCCAAGGCCCATGCGGCCCTCGTGCGTGCACTGGCGGCCCGCGAAGTGCAGCGCGAGTACCTCGCGCTCTGTCACGGCCTGATGACCGGCGGCGGCACCATCGATGAGCCCATAGGCCGGCATCGTAGCCAGCGCATCAAGATGGCCGTTCGTGGCGACGGGCGCGAGGCCGTCACGCATTACCGCATCGAGCGGCGATTTACCGCACACACGCTGGTGCGTGTGCAGCTGGAGACCGGTCGCACGCACCAGATCCGCGTGCACCTCGCGCACATCGGGTATCCCTTAGTGGGCGATCCGGTGTACGGCGGTCGACGACGTTTACCCGCTCGCGCGAGCCCGGCGGTGATCGAGGCACTGCAGGCGTTTCACCGCCAGGCGCTGCATGCCGCCCGGCTGGGTTTCGAGCACCCGAGCTCGGGCCGCCAGATGATGTTCGAGTCGCCCATACCTCAAGATTTCGCCACGCTGCTCGAGGTGTTGGCGACGGCGGGTGCGGCATGATCCCGATGCTTACACCGCAATGGTCGGCTCCCGAGGGCGTCAGGGCTGCGTTCTCGTTGCGCAGCGGCGGTACCAGCGCACCGCCCTGGGATACCCTCAATGTCGGTGCGCACGTCGGCGATTCGCCGGCGTCGGTTCGCGTCAATCGGCAGCGTCTGGTGTCCGCGCTGGAACTGCCCGCCGAGCCACTCTGGCTTGAACAGGTTCACGGCATCGAGGTTCACACCGCCCTCGAGGGTGCGCGTGGGGTCGATGTGGGCGAAGCGCGCCCCGTGGCTGATGCGGCGGTTACCCGATCGGTCGATGTGGTGCTGGCCATCCAAGTGGCCGATTGCCTGCCGGTCCTCCTCTCGAGCGCGGATGGCAGGGTGCTCGGTGCCGCCCACGCCGGCTGGCGGGGTTTGGCGTCGGGCGTACTCGAAGCCACGGTTAAGGCGATGGAGGGCAGCCCAGCGGGCTTGCACGCCTGGCTTGGACCCTGCATTGGCCCCGCGCACTTCGAGGTGGGTGAGGAGGTGCGCGAGGCCTTCCTGCGCGCGGGCGACGCACCGGATGCGTTCAGCGTGAACCCGAGGGGTCGCTGGCAGTGTGATCTGCCGAGTATCGCCCGCCGGCGACTGGAGCGCCTCGGGGTGCGCTCGATCAGTGGTGGCGAGTACTGCACCGTCGCCGATCCAGTTCGATTCTTTTCCCATCGGCGTGACCGGCAGACGGGTCGAATGGTCGCCCTGCTGTGGCGGCCAAGTGTTAGAATATAACGCTTATGTCGACTCTCGCCGCCATCCTGCTGTTCACCCTGCTGAGCGGCGTATTGAGTGCGCTGCTCGCCGCGATCTTTCTGTGGTTGCCACAGGGTCGACGCGATCGGGCCATGCCGCAGATGGTGAGTTTTGCCACGGGCACCTTGCTGGCTACGGCCTTGCTCGCGCTCGTGCCGCATGCCATGAGCGGTGCGGGGCCGTTCAAGGTTCACGAGGTCGGCGTGGCACTGCTCGCCGGCATTGCTCTGTTCTTTCTGCTCGAGAAGTTTCTGCTTTGGCGGCACTGCCACACCGAGGCTGTCGAGGATGCCCATACACACGAACATCACCGGCGTGAGGCGTCGGGCTGGCTGACGATGGTGGGCGATGGAGTGCATAACTTCATCGACGGCGTGCTGATCGCTGCGGCGTTTCTGACCGATTTTCACCTCGGTGTGGTGACTGCACTGGCCATCATGGCGCATGAGATCCCGCAGGAAGTGGGCAACTTCGCCGTGCTGTTGCACGCCGGGTTCAGCCGTCGCAAGGCCTTGCTCTGGAACGTGCTCTCGAGCCTCACCGCCGTGCTCGGTGGTCTCGTCGGCTGGTGGGCGCTCGGTGCGGCGCTGCAGTGGGTGCCGTATGCCTTGGCCGTGGCGGCCGCGAGCCTGCTCTACGTCGCAGTGGCCGATCTCATCCCGAGTCTGCACCGGCGCACCGACCTGCGGGCGAGCGCAGTGCAGATTGTGTGGATCGGTATCGGCATCGGCCTCGTGATGTTCGCGGAGTCTCAGGTTCACTGAGTCGCAGGTTTACTGAGACGTCCGCTCGGGCCCCTTGAAAGCGCTGGCTGCGCCCTAACCATAGGGTGTCAGTAGTCACAGCCACCGCAGCAACGGGGGGCGCACATGCGACAGGACAAATTCACCGAACGGTTCAAGCAGGCACTCGGCGAAGCGCAATCGCTCGCCCTCGGGCGTGATCACCAGATCATCGAGCCCGCCCACGTGCTGCTCGCGCTGATCGATCAGCAGGGTGGGACGGTCAAGCCGCTGCTGATCAAGGCGGGCGGGAATCTGCCGAAGCTGCGCAGCGATCTGAACGGGGCGCTCGATCGACTGCCTAAAGTTGAAGGCACGCCTGGCGAACTGCACATCTCCAACGATCTGCAGCGACTGCTCAACGTGACCGACAAGCTCGCCCAGCAGAAGGGCGATCAGTTCATCTCCAGCGAGTGGTTCGTGGTGGCAGCCTTCGAAGATAAGGCGCTGCTCAGTCGCGTGCTCAAGGACGCCGGCTTCTCCCGCGCGGCACTCGATCGGGCGATCGATGAGATCCGCGGTGGCGAGAAGGTACAGGATGCCAACGCCGAGGAGGGTCGTCAGGCCCTCGAGAAATACACGGTCGATCTCACGCGGCGCGCTGCCGACGGCAAGCTCGATCCGGTGATCGGTCGCGATGACGAGATTCGTCGCACCATCCAGGTGCTGCAGCGGCGCACCAAAAATAACCCCGTACTGATCGGTGAGCCGGGCGTGGGCAAGACCGCCATCGTCGAGGGCCTCGCACTGCGCATCATCAACGGCGAAGTGCCGGAAAGCCTGCGCAACAAGCGGATTCTGGCGCTCGACATGGGTGCACTGATCGCCGGTGCCAAGTTCCGCGGCGAGTTCGAGGAACGCCTCAAGGGCGTGCTCAACGATCTGGCCAAGCAGGAAGGGCAGGTCATCCTGTTCATCGACGAGCTGCACACCATGGTCGGCGCCGGCAAGGCCGAGGGCGCCATGGATGCGGGCAACATGCTCAAGCCGGCACTCGCCCGCGGCGAGCTGCACTGCGTGGGTGCGACGACGCTCGACGAATACCGCAAGTACATCGAAAAGGACGCCGCGCTTGAGCGCCGCTTCCAGAAAGTGCTGGTCGATGAGCCCTCCGTGGAGGACACCATCGCCATCCTGCGTGGTTTGCAGGAGCGCTACGAAGTGCACCATGGCGTGGACATCACCGATCCGGCCATCGTTGCTGCGGCGACGCTGTCGCACCGTTACATCGCCGACCGGCAGTTGCCCGACAAGGCCATCGATCTGATCGATGAGGCCGCGGCGCGCATCCGCATGGAGATCGACTCCAAGCCCGAGGCGCTGGATAAGCTCGAGCGGCGCATCATTCAGTTGAAGATCGAGCAGGTGGCGCTGCAGAAGGAGAAAGACGAGGCGACGCTCAAGCGCCTCGCTGCCCTCGAAGAAACGCTGGCGCAACTCGAGCGCGAGTACGCCGATCTCGAGGAGATCTGGAAGAGCGAGAAGGCATCGCTGCAGGGCGCCTCCGGCATCAAGGAGGAGCTCGAGAAAACCAAGCTCGAGCTCGAGAATGCGCGACGCCGCAGTGATCTCGCGCGCATGGCCGAGTTGCAGTACGGGCGCATTCCCGAACTCGAGAAGCGTCTGGCCGAAGCACAGACCGCCGAGACGAAGCAGACGCAACTCGTGCGCAACAAGGTCACCGAGGAAGAGATCGCCGAGGTCGTCTCCAAGTGGACGGGCATCCCGGTCGCCAAGATGCTCGAGGGCGAGAAGGAAAAGCTGCTGCGCATGGAAGAGGCGCTGGGTCGCCGCGTGGTTGGGCAGGAAGAGGCTGTGCGCATCGTCGCCAATGCCATCCGCCGTTCGCGTGCGGGGCTTGCCGATCCGCGCCGTCCGAACGGTTCGTTCCTGTTCCTCGGACCGACGGGCGTCGGCAAGACTGAACTCTGCAAAGCACTTGCCGAGTTTCTCTTCGATACCGAAGAGTCGATGGTGCGCATCGACATGTCGGAATTCATGGAAAAGCACTCGGTCGCCCGCCTGATCGGCGCGCCGCCGGGCTACGTGGGGTATGAAGAGGGTGGCTATCTCACCGAGGCCGTACGGCGCAGGCCCTACGCGGTGATCCTGCTCGATGAGGTCGAGAAGGCCCACCCCGATGTGTTCAACGTGCTGTTGCAGGTACTCGACGATGGGCGTCTGACCGACGGTCAGGGTCGAACGGTCGACTTCCGCAATGCGGTGGTGATCATGACCTCGAACCTCGGTTCCTCAGTCATCCAGGAGCACGTCGGCGAGAAGAACTACGTGCGCATGAAGAGCGCCGTGATGGAGATCGTGCAGCAGAACTTCCGTCCGGAGTTCATCAACCGCATCGATGACATCGTGGTGTTCCATCCGCTCGGCACAGCGCAGATCCGCGCCATCGTCGATATCCAGCTCGGGCAGCTGCGTCGGCGGCTGATCGATCGCGGGCTCGATCTGCAGCTCGACGACCGTGCGCGCGACCTGCTCGGCGAGGCGGGCTTTGATCCCGTATACGGCGCACGGCCGCTCAAGCGTGCGATCCAGCAGCAGATCGAAAACCCGCTCGCCCAGCAGTTGCTGCAGGGGCTTTACGCCCCGGGCGATCGGATTCGCGTCGGCATCGATGAGCAGGGCCGACTGAGCTTCAGCAAGGCGGTGTAGCAACCCGGTATAATTGCGCTATGCCGTTCTACGAGTACCAGTGCCGCAGCTGCGGCCATCAGCTTGAAGTGCTGCAAAAGATCTCCGATAAGCCGCTGCGCAAATGCCCTGCGTGCGGCAAGAGTGCGCTCGTGAAGCTCGTCTCGGCGCCCGTGTTTCGGCTGAAGGGCAGCGGCTGGTACGAGACGGACTTCAAGTCCGACCAGGACAAGAAGCGCAATCTTGCAGCGGGAGATGGCGAGGCCCCGGCCGCCAAGTCGGAGGAGGGCGCCAAGTCCGGTGAGTCGAACAAGGCAGCCGATGCCAGCAAGGCCGCGGCGAGCTCGTCCGCCGATACGGCGAAAGCCGCCTCCACAGAGAAATCTGCCACCAAGCCGGCAGCTGACAAGCCGAGCGGCTCGCGATCCGCGGCCCGTACCAAAGCGCCCGGCAAGGCGGCCAAGCCTGCACGGCGCGGCGCCGCTCGCAAAACCTCACGCCGATGACACTCGCGCCGCAGGCGCTCATCGAGCGTGAGCGGCTACGATTCGCGCGCGAGCATCCGCGTTGCGCGGCGCTTGCAGGTGATGCCGCTCAGCATTTTCCGGGCGCAGTGCCGATGCACTGGATGGCCGATTGGGGCACACCGTTTCCGTTGTTCATTGCCGCGGCGCAAGGCGCCGAACTCGAAGATGTCGACGGGCATCGGTACCGCGACTTCTGCCTCGGTGACACCGGCGCCATGTTCGGTCACTCGCCCTCTGCTGTGGTGGCAGCAGTGACCGACCAGGCCGCGCGCGGTCTGACCTGCATGTTGCCTGCGGCTCGCACCGCGCAGGTGGGCGCGGCGCTCGCATCACGTTTCAACCTCCCGTACTGGCAACTGACGCAGACGGCGACCGATGCCAATCGCGCGGCGCTGCGTTGGGCACGGGCGATCACCGGTCGGCACAAGGTCCTCGTCTTTCAGGGCTGCTACCACGGCACCGTGGACGAGACGATGGTCCGGCTGCGCGGCGGCCGAACGGTGACCCGCGAGGGCGCCATCGGCCCTGCATTCGACGGCGCGAGCGCTGCCGTCGCGGTCGAGTTCAATGATCTCGCCGCACTCGAGGCGGCACTCGCCGGTGGGGACATTGCCGCGGTGCTGGCCGAATCCGTCATGACCAACATCGGCATGGTGCTGCCGGAGGCGGGTTATCTCGGAGCGCTGCGCGAGATCACTCGTCGTCACGGCACGCTGCTCATCATCGATGAGACCCACACGCTGTCCTCGGGTCCTGCGGGCTATGCCGGCGAGCACGCACTTCAGCCGGATTTTTGGGTGTGCGGCAAGGCCATTGCGGGCGGAGTGCCCTGCGCGGTCTACGGCTTCACGTCCGAGATCGAAGCGCGAATGCGAGCGGTGCTCGCGAGTCGTGAGGCCGGACATTCGGGCATGGGGACCACACTCGCCGGTAATGCCTTGACGCTCGCAGCGCTCGAGGCCGCGCTACTGCACTTGCACACGAGCGCTACCCATGCGCCGATGCAGGCGGGCGCCCATCGCCTCGCGATGCCGTTGCAGGCCTTGTTTGCCGCGCGAGGCCTCCCGTGGCACGTCTCGCGAGTGGGTGCCCGGGTCGAGTTTGGGTTCGCGCCTGCGCCGCGCAACGGCAGCGAGGCGGAGGCCGCGATGCGCCCCGTGCTCGAGCAGGCCTTGCACCTGTGGCTGCTCAATCGCGGACTGATCGTCACGCCTTTCCACAACATGATGCTGATCGCACCGATGCAGACCAACGATGCCATCGACGCGCTGGTCAGTGAAATCGGTGCCTTTCTCGATGAGGTCAGCCTGTGACCACGCCAGCCGAGTGTCAGGAGTTTCTCGCGCGCCATCCGGGCATCGAGGCCGTGCAACTGTTCATCACCGACCCCTCAGGTGTGCCGCGTGGCAAGACCGCAAGTGTCGAGGAGTTGCCGCGCCTCTACGCGCATGGCAGGCCGGTGGCCGGATCGATACTCGGTCTCGACATCACGGGGACCGACGTCGAGTCAACGGGCCTCGTCTGGGAGACGGGTGATGCCGATCTCATCTGCCGGCCTGTGCCCGGCACACTGGCATTGGCGCCCTGGTTGGCGCGACCTACGGCCCAGGTGATGCTGTCGATGTACCAGCCATCGGGTGAACCGGCGGCAGCCGATCCGCGTCATGTGCTCGCGCGCGCAGTAGAACGCTTGCGCCGAGCCGGGCTGCGAGCGGTGCTCGCTGTGGAGCTCGAGTTCTACGTGCTCGATGAGCGCAGCAAAGAACCTGCGGGCTCACTCGCGCGGGGCGGTGGTCGCATCGACGCCTATGGACTGGCGCGTCTCGAGGAGCTCTCGGGATTTTTCGACGAGGTGTACGCAGCGGCGCGTGCTCAAGGCATCCCGGCCGAGACGCTCATGTCGGAATACGCACCCGGCCAATTCGAGATCACGCTGCGACATCGCGACGACGCCTTGCGGGCTGTCGATGAGGCGGTGCTGCTGAAGCGACTGCTGCGCGGTGTCGCCGCACGACATGGTCTGCTCGTCACCTTCATGGCCAAGCCTTTTGTGGAGCTCGCGGGCAGCGGCATGCATCTGCACGTGAGTCTCGCGCGCGAGCCTGCGGCAACAACGTCTGCCGAACCCGCATCCGCTGAAACGACGGCCGTTGCGCAGGCCGACAACCTCTTCGCTGCGACCGACCCGGCGGGTAGTCCGCTGCTGCGTCAAGCGCTCGGCGGATTGAAACAGACGATGGCGGAGAGCCTGCTGGTGTTTGCACCGAACGGCAATTCGTACCGACGCTTTCGCAGTCAAAGTTACGCGCCGGTGGCCGCCAATTGGGGGGTCAACAATCGTTCGGTGTCATTGCGTGTACCGAGTGGCCCGCCTGCTTCAAGGCACATCGAACATCGAATCGCCGGCGCGGACGCCAATACCTATCTGGCCGCAGCCGTCGTCTTGTCCGGGGTGCTGCGCGGCATCGAGAGCACGGCGGATCCGGGTCCGCCGGTGCAGGGAAACGGCTATCTGGGCGCGACCCGCCGCGAACTGCCGCAGACCTGGCACGAGGCCATCGAGCGAGCCGATACGTCGGAGTTCCTGACCGAGGCGCTCGGGGAGCCTTTCAAGCGGATTTTTTTGGCCATCAAACGACAGGAGTGTGACCGTTTCTCGGCCGAGGTGACGGAGCTCGACCGATCGTGGTATTTAAGATCCTCATGAACACCCCCATCAAAGAAAGGCTCTTCGCACATATTGCGAAAAACGACACCGGCAAGGGCTTCAGCGAGGAGACCTTCGCTGAGCTTGGCCGACTCGTCGAGGCGATCCGTGCCGAGACCGTGTATCCGGCGCCCATGGATACGCTGCGCCATGTCGAGGGACGCTGGGAGACCCTGTTCGCACATTTCGGTGCGCGGCACTCTGCAGGCAAGCCCAAGGTGCACGATTCGAACCTCAAGGTGCAGAGCTTCAATGCGTTTCCGCCGGTGCCGGTGCGCATCGAGCGCCTGTGTCAGGAGATCTCCGAGCACGGCAACGGCTATAACAATGTCGTCGATTTCACCGCTGCCGATGGCGTGACGCGCGGCGTGATCGTTGTTCGTGGTCGCTTCAATGGCGAGCCGGACAATCGTCAGCGCTTCTCAGTGGATTTCTATCGCGTGGAGTTGTGGCCGGGTGAGGGCGCCGATGCGGCGGGGCTGCGTAAGGCGCTCGGTTTTGCGGCCAGTGAGTCGCTCAGCGAGGATCTCAAGCCCCTGCGATTCCACTCCGACGTGGTCTACCTCGATGCGGATACGCGCATCAATATCGGCAGCCTCGGTGGTCTTTACGTGCTGCGGCGCCTCGATGAGGAACCCGTTTCGATCACGCTTTGACGCTGCCCTCGCGCATCCCGAGCAGTTGCTGCTCATCGAGTTTGTAGAACGCCAGAATCAGCAGCGCCAGCACCGACATCGCCGCTGGAATGTAGGCGATCGACAGCAGAACGGCTTGACGTACCTCATCCGTGACTTCGCGGGGCGGAGTCTTCGGATCGAAGCCTGCGTAGGCCAAGGCGAAACCGAGAATCAGTGGGCCGAGCGCGGCCGCGAGTTTTTCCACGAAGCTGTATAGGGCCGAATACATGCCCTCGCGGCGTAGCCCGGTGCGGTGGTAATCAAGTTCCATCGCATCGGTCAGCATCGACATCGCGAACACGACGTTACCGGCAAAGGCCAAGCCGTTGACGAAGCCGCGCAGGGCGAGCAGCGCGACGGGTTCGCCTGGCATGGCGTACATCCACGACAAGCCCACGAGGCCGGTAAGGACCGACGAGCAGGCGTAGGCGCTCCGCTTGCCGACCCGCTTCGAGAGCCGCACGAGCAGCGGCGTACCGAGCAGCACCGCGAGCACCATCGGCCCGCCGATGAGCGGCAGCCGGGTCAGCGGCATGTCGATGACACTGACCAAGAAAAACATCAGGCCACCGGAACTCGCGCTAACGCCAATCAACTGCACGAGCTTGATGGCGAGGATCTGTTGGAACGGCAGGTTTCGCATGAAGCCTAGAATCTGCTCGCGCAGCGGCAGGCGGGTGTCCGTCTGCGGATGGAAAGGCGCCTCTCGGGTGCCCCACCAAGCCGTCAGCATGGCCGCGAGGATCAACGCACCACCGAGGGCGCCGACGGCCGCATGGGCGTCCCAATCCTTGCCCATGAGTTCGAGGACGGCACCGGCCGCCGACTGGGACAGAAAACCGCCCACCGAGGCGAACATCACCCGCCAGCCGTGGATCGAGGAGCGCTCGTGATAGCCCGTCGTCATCTCGGCGGGCATGGCCATGTAGGGCACGTTGAAGAGCGAATATCCCGTCGTATAGAGGAGCAGAGCCGCGAGCACGTACAGGGCGGCCAGCAGCCCCTCACCCTCGGTCATGCTGGGCCATGGGCCGACGAACGGTACCGTGAACACCCCAAAAAACGACACCGCTGACACCAGCGCACCCCAGAAAAGCCAAGGCCTGCGCCGGCCCTCGGTGCCCCCGGTTCGGTCACTGAGATAGCCCGTGACCGGATCCGATACGGCGTCGTAGAGCTTGGAGAGGAAAATCAGGAAACCTGCCACCGCTGCCGGAATGCGTAGCACCGTGACGAAATAGAACAGGGCCAGCGCCGAGATGCCATTCATCAGAATGGCCACGCCGAAGGCGCCGGTGGCCCAGGTCGCCTTGACGCGCAGCGGCAGGGGAGTCTCGCCGTGATTCGGGGCGGGGGCGTGATTCGGGGTGGCGGTCATGCGGCCGACTTTGTAACATCCCCGCCCCTTATGCGCACTCATTATTGCGGCCAAGTCAACGAGTCCCTGATCGGCCAAACCGTCACGGTTGCAGGGTGGGTTCATCGGCGTCGTGACCACGGCGGGGTGATCTTCGTCGACCTGCGGGACCGCGAGGGTCTTGTGCAGGTCGTCTGTGATCCGGACGCCCGCGAGGTATTCGCCGAGGCTGAGAAGTTGCGCAACGAGTTCGTGGTGAGCATCACCGGTCTCGTGCGGGCGCGTCCCGAGGGCACGAGCAATGCCAATCTCGCCTCGGGCCGCATCGAGTTGCTCGCGCGGAGCATCGATCTGCTCAACCGCTCCGAACCGCTGCCGTTCCAACTCGATGAGAATGTCTCTGAGGAAGTGCGGCTCAAGTACCGTTACCTCGATCTGCGCCGCGACGTGATGAGCCAGCGGCTGCGCCAGCGCCATTCGATCACGCGTGCGATGCGCCACTACCTCGACGATGCCGGGTTTGTCGACATCGAAACACCGATGCTGACCAAGGCGACCCCGGAAGGCGCGCGGGACTACCTCGTACCCTCGCGTACCCACCCTGGCAGTTTCTTTGCCCTGCCGCAGTCACCGCAGATCTTCAAGCAGCTGCTGATGGTTGCGGGCTTCGATCGCTACTACCAGATCGTGCGTTGCTTCCGCGACGAAGATCTGCGCGCCGATCGGCAGCCTGACTTCACCCAGCTTGATATCGAGACGTCTTTCCTCGGTCAGGAAGACATCATGAAGTTGATGGAGGGGCTGATCCGCCACATCTTCAAGACGGTGGCCGACGTGGCGCTGCCCGAGCCGTTCCCGCGCATGACCTACGCCGAAGCCATGCGTCGCTACGCGAGCGACAAGCCGGATCTGCGCATTCCGCTCGAGCTCGTTGATGTCGCTGATCTTGTCGCGGGTTGTGATTTCAAGGTGTTTGCGGCCCCCGCCAAGGACCCGCAGGGTCGCGTGGCGGCGCTGCGTGTGCCGCAGGGCGGCAAGCTCACGCGCAAGGAGATCGACGATTACACGGCGTTCGTTGCTCGCTACGGCGCGCGCGGCCTCGCGTACATCAAGGTCAACGAGCGCGCCAAGGGGCGCGATGGGCTGCAGTCGCCGATCATCAAGTTCCTCTCCGACGAGGCCGTGAACGGCATCCTCGAGCGCACGGCTGCGGCCGACAACGATCTGATTTTCTTTGGTGCCGATTCGGCTAAGGTGGTCAACGATGCGCTTGGCGCGCTGCGTCTGAAGGTCGGCAATGATCTTGGGCTCGTACAGGGTGCCTGGGCACCGCTCTGGGTGATCGACTTCCCGATGTTCGAGTACGACGCGGACGAGAAGCGTTGGTCGGCGATGCATCATCCGTTCACCTCGCCCAAGGATCTCGATCCACAGGCGCTGCGAGACGCGCCGGGCGCTGCGCTCGCCAAGGCGTATGACATGGTGCTGAATGGCTCAGAGATCGGCGGTGGCTCGGTGCGTATCCACCGTCAGGATCTGCAATCGACCGTGTTCGACCTGCTCGGCATCGAGCCCGAAGAGGCGCGCCGCAAGTTCGGTTTCCTGCTCGATGCGCTGAAGTTCGGCGCCCCGCCGCATGGGGGCATCGCCTTCGGTCTCGACCGGCTGGCCATGCTCATGTCGGGTGCGGATAGCATTCGCGACGTGATCGCCTTCCCGAAGACCCAGACCGCGGCCTGTCCGCTGACGGATGCGCCGACGGAGGTCAGCGAGAAGCAGTTGCGCGAACTGCACATCCGCTTGCGTCAGCCGCCACCCGTCGCGGGCGGCTGAGTCTCCGGCCTGATCTTGCCGCGCTGCTTAGGTATAGCCGCTTAGATCTGTAGGCAAAGTTTTTTCAAATCGTACAGCCGCTCCAGGGCTTCCCGGGGGGTCAGCGTGTCGGGGTCCACGGCGCGCAAGGCCTCGAGCACGGCAGCGACCGAAGCGTCGCTGACCGAAGGACCCAAGCCTCCCGATGTCGCATCGTCGGTCTCGGAGCGATCTCTTCCCACACCCTCATCGGCGGGTTGCAGCGCGAGCGCTCCCTGGCCCCCGGCCTCGGCATCACCGCCGGTGCGCGCCGCACGCTCCTCGAGAGCGACCAGGTGGCGGCGCGCATCGGCCAGCACTTCGCGGGGTAGCCCCGCAAGTTTGGCAACAGCGAGACCGTAGCTCTTATTGGCCGGTCCCGGTTTGACGGCATGCATGAACACGATGCCATGGCGGTGCTCGGCCGCGTCGAGGTGCACGTTTAGTACGCCGGGCAGCTGGGCCGCCAGAGCGGTCAACTCGAAGTAGTGAGTCGCGAACAGCGTGAAGGCACCCACGCGCAGTGCCAAATGCCGTGCTGTGGCCCAGGCGAGCGACAGGCCATCGAAGGTGCTCGTGCCGCGACCGATCTCGTCCATCAGCACGAGACTGCGCGGCGTGGCGTTGTGCAGGATGTTGGCCGCCTCGCTCATCTCCACCATGAAGGTGGACCGACCGCCGGCCAGATCGTCTCCGGCGCCGATGCGCGTGAAGATGCGATCGAGCGGACCGATCTGCGCTGCCTCGGCCGGAACGTGGCTGCCGATGTGCGCGAGGATGGCGATGAGGGCGACCTGACGCATGTAGGTGCTCTTGCCACCCATGTTGGGGCCGGTGATCACCAGCATGCGCGTGGCGGCGTCGAGGGCGATGTCGTTGGGTACGAAAGGCTCGCTCGTGAATCGCTCGACCACCGGATGACGTCCTGCGGTGATGCGCAGCGCCGGTTGTGACACAAGTTCGGGGGCCACCCAGCGCAGCGCGACCGCGCGCTCGGCCAGCGTTGCCCACACGTCAAGGTCAGCCACTGCCGAGGCGGTCTGCTGCAGTCCGATCAGTCGATCGCAGAGTTGCTGCAGCAGTTCGTCGTACAACTCCTTCTCGCGCGCGAGCGCCTTGTCGCGAGCACCGAGCACCTTGTCTTCGAAGCCCTTGAGCTCCGCAGTGATGAAGCGCTCGGCATTTTTTACCGTCTGGCGTCGCAGATAGTCGGCCGGTACCTTATCGGCCTGACTGCGGGCGATCTCGATGAAAAAGCCCTGCACGCGGTTATACCCGAGCTTCAACTGCGCAAGGCCTGTGCGGGCGCGCTCGCGCGCTTCGAGTTCGAGCAGGTACGCATCGGTATCGCTCGAAATACGTCGCAGCTCGTCGAGTTCGGCATCGTAGCCTTCGGCGATCACACCACCGTCGCGAACCATCGCCGCGGGCTCGGCGGCGATCGCCCGACAGAGCAGGGCGTGCTCGTCCTCGTGCGCATCGATGGATTGGGCGATGTCATGCAACAGCGGTGACGTCAGCTGTTGCACTGCCTCGCGAAGGTGCGGCAGTGCAGCAAGCGCGAGGCGCAGACCCGACAGATCCCGCGGTCGCGCCGAACGCAGCGCGATGCGGGCGAGGATGCGCTCAATGTCGCCGATCGGACGCAGCCGCTCGCGCAATGTCTCGTGACGCTGATCGCTTCCCAGTTCGCTCACAGCGGCATAGCGCGCCCGCAGCAACGGTTGGTCCGTGATGGGTCGGTTCAGGCAGCGCCGCAGAGCGCGTGCGCCCATGGCGGTCACCGTGGTGTCAAGCAGCGCGAGCAAGGTCGCCTCGTCGCGATCGTTGGCGCTGCGATCAAGCTCGAGGTGACGACGCGTGACGGCATCGATCTGCAGCGCCGCTTCGCGCGACTCCACGTGCAGAGCGCGAAGGTGGGGTAGAGCAGTGCGCTGCGTATCGCGCACATATTGCAGCAACGCGCCGGCTGCACCGACTGCGAGTGGTAAATCCGCTGCGCCGTAGCCTTGCAGATCCTGGGTCCCGAATTGTGCGCAGAGGGCGCGTGTGGCCGAGTCGGCCTCAAAGTGCCACGCGGGTCTTGCGCGCAGGCTCGCCTCGGGCGCGGCAGTCCCCAGCAGTGTTTCGAGGGTCGTCGCAGCCCCTTCGCTCCACAGCAACTCGGCGGGCTGTAGTCGCGCGAGTTCCGCGGCCAGTGCCTCGCTGTCTGCGCCTTGCAGCAAAGAGAAGCGCCCGGCGGCGAGATCCAGCCACGCGAGCCCGAAGCCATTAGGCTGATCCGCCGCGCCGCTCGGTGTGCCACTCAGCGGGCCACTCAGCGTGACGGCGGCGAGCAGCGTCTCGCGACGATCATCGAGCAGGGCGGCGTCCGTCACCGTGCCCGGCGTGACGATGCGCACCACGGCCCGCTCCATCGGTCCCTTGGATTTACCCGCATCGCCCATCTGTTCGCAGATCGCCACCGATTCGCCCTTACGCACCAACCGCGCGAGGTAGTTGTCGACGGCATGGAACGGGACGCCGGCCATCGGGATCGGTGCACCGGCGGATTGGCCGCGGGCGGTCAGGGTGATATCGAGCAACTGCGCGGCGCGACGTGCATCGTCGTAGAAGAGTTCGTAGAAGTCCCCCATGCGATAGAACAGCAGCACATCGGGGTGCTGCGCTTTCAGGCGCAGGTACTGCTGCATCACAGGGGTGTGTTCGCCAGACATGGGCTGATTATCGTCTATGCGATACTCGCCTGCGTCATGGAGAGCACGCTTCGTCGATTGACCGAACACCTGCGGGCCACCGGCCAGACGCTGGCCACGGCCGAGTCCTGCACGGGCGGCTGGCTCGCCAAGTGCCTCACGGACCTGCCCGGCAGTTCGCACTGGTTTCAGGCGGGCTGGGTCTGTTACTCGAACGAGGCCAAGCACCGTGACCTCGGTGTGCGGCGCCGGACGCTGCGCGAGGCGGGCGCCGTGAGCGCCGATACGGTGTATGAGCTTGCTGAGGCGGCGCTGCGCCGCAGTGGCGCCAGCTTCGCCGTGGCGATCAGCGGCATCGCGGGTCCGAGTGGGGCAGTGCCCGGCAAACCGGTCGGCACCGTGTGGTTCGGTTTTGCGCAGCGCATGGGTCGTGGCATCTACGTCGAAACCGTCTGCAAGCGCTTCCGTGGCGATCGTGGCGAGGTCCGCGAGCGGGCCGTCGAGTACGCGCTGCGCGGTTTATACAGTACCGCCCGACGCGGCACCCTGTATACCGCGTGAACGCCTGACGAAATATCTTCTTTTCCCGTGTTTTCAAGCATTCCCGAGCGCAAGGCGTGTGGGATAATTTGCGCCATTCAACACCCTCCCATTCGCCTCTCACTGCATTCGGGGATCTCATGGACGACAATCGCAAGAAAGCCCTCAGCGCCGCTCTGGGTCAGATCGAAAAGCAATTCGGCAAAGGCTCGGTCATGCGCCTCGGCGATGCCACGGCCTCCTACGATGTGGAAGCCGTTTCCACCGGCTCGCTCGGCCTCGACATCGCCCTCGGCATCGGTGGTCTGCCTCGCGGCCGCGTGGTTGAGATCTACGGGCCTGAGTCGTCGGGCAAGACCACACTCACGCTGGAAGTCATCGCTGAGATCCAGCGCAACGGGGGCACCGCGGCCTTCGTCGACGCCGAACACGCCCTTGACCCCGCCTATGCCGAAAAACTCGGCGTCAACGTCAACGACCTGCTCGTCTCGCAGCCCGATACGGGCGAACAAGCCCTCGAAATCACCGACATGCTGGTGCGCTCCGGCGCCGTGGATGTGGTGGTGGTCGACTCGGTCGCCGCGCTCACGCCGAAGGCCGAAATCGAAGGCGAGATGGGCGAGTTGCAGGTCGGCCTGCACGCCCGCCTCATGTCGCAGGCGCTGCGCAAGCTCACCGGCAACATCAAGCGCTCGAACACCATCGTCATCTTCATCAACCAGATCCGCCTCAAGATCGGCGTGATGTTCGGCAACCCCGAAACCACCACCGGCGGCAACGCGCTGAAGTTCTACTCCTCCGTTCGCCTCGACATCCGTCGCATCGGTGCCATCAAGAACGGCGAGGAGGTCGTCGGCAACCAGACCCGCGTCAAGGTGGTCAAGAACAAGGTCGCGCCGCCGTTCCGCGAGGCCGAATTCGAGATCATGTACGGCGAGGGCATCTCCCGCGAGGGCGAGATCATCGAGCTTGGCGCCAACCACAGCATCATCGAGAAGGCAGGCGCCTGGTACTCCTACAAGGGCGAGCGTATCGGCCAGGGCAAGGAGAACGTGCGCGAGTTCCTGAAAAAGAACCCGGCCATCGCCAAGGACATCGAGACGCAGGTGCGCGCCAAGTTGCTGCCGGAGAAGCCGGCCCGTGGCGAAGCGGCCGACAAGTCTGCTGATTGACCCGCTCGTCCGACCACAAAGACCAACCCGAATCGGCGCGCCGGGCAGCGTTACTGCTGCTCGGACGCCGTGATTTTTCCTCGGCTGAGCTGCGAAGCAAGCTGCTCGCCAAGGGCTATCTCGAGGAGGCGATCGGGGCCGCCATCGAAGCCCTGCGCCTTGAGCGGCTGCTGGATGATGGTCGTTTCCTCGAGAACTTCGTCCGCGCCCACGCGGCGCGCGGCCAGGGTCCCGCACGTATCCGCCAGGAGTTGATGGCGCGGGGGTTCGGCGAGTCGCAGATCGCGGAGGCCCTTGCCGGTGGGCCGGATTTCGCCGCCCTGTGCCGCGAGGTCCGCCGTCGCCGGTTTGGTGCCAAAGCGCCCGGCAGCTGGGCCGAAAAGGGCAAGCAAGCGAGATTTTTGCAGTATCGGGGCTTTTCATCGGATCATATCCGGCTGGCAATGGGCCAGGACCCCGATTCGGCAGACAATCCCGCAGATGACTTCCTCGACTAAACCGGGCAAACCGCCCTACATGAGTGCCGCCGACGTGCGGCGTGCCTTCCTCGACTTCTTCGCCGAGCGTGGCCATGCGCGCATCGCCTCGAGCTCGCTCGTGCCGGGCAACGACCCGACGTTGTTGTTCACCAACGCTGGCATGGTGCAGTTCAAGGACGTTTTTCTCGGCAAGGACAAGCGCGACTACGTCCGAGCCGTCACCTCGCAACGCTGCGTGCGCGCGGGCGGTAAGCACAACGATCTCGAGAACGTGGGCTACACGGCCCGACATCACACGTTCTTCGAGATGCTCGGCAACTTCTCCTTCGGCGATTACTTCAAGCGCGATGCCATCCGTTTCGCCTGGGATTTCGTCACCGGCACCTTGAAACTCGACCCGGCTCGCCTCTGGGTCACGGTGTACAAGGACGACCATGAAGCCGCCGATATCTGGATCAAAGAAATCGGCGTCTCGCCGCAGCGTTTCTCGCGCATGGGCGAGAAGTCCAACTTCTGGGCGATGGGCGATACCGGTCCTTGCGGCCCTTGCACGGAGATCTTCTACGATCACGGTGAGCACATCGCGGGAGGCCCGCCGGGCTCACCGGACGAAGACGGCGATCGTTACGTCGAGATCTGGAACCTCGTGTTCATGCAGTTCGAGCGCTCGCCCGATGGCACGTTGACGCCGTTGCCGAAGCCCTCGGTCGATACGGGTGCGGGCCTCGAGCGTATCTCAGCGGTCATGCAGGGCGTGACCAACAACTACGACATCGATCTGTTCCGCAGCATCGTGGCGGCGGCAGCGCGTCTGGCAGGAACGGACGAGTTGTCCAACCCGTCGTTGCGGGTAATTGCGGATCACATCCGCGCCTGTACCTTTCTCATCATCGACGGGGTGCTGCCCTCCAACGAGGGTCGCGGCTACGTGCTGCGGCGGATCATCCGCCGCGCGATCCGTCACGGACACAAACTCGGCATCAACGGTCCGTTCTTCCACAAGCTCGTGGCGGCGCTGCGCGAGCAGATGGGTGAGGCTTACCCCGAACTGCAACAGGGCGGCGATCACGCCGCGCGCGTGCTGTTGCAGGAGGAGGAGCGCTTTGCCGAAACCTTGAGCACGGGCATGGTCCTGCTCACCGAGGCCATCGACCGGGTGCAACAGACGGCGGGTGCCGGCGCGGCCGGCACAGGCGATGCGTCGGGCCAGAGCGCCGCGGCGGTGCTCGATGGCGCGACCGTGTTCAAGCTCTACGACACCTTCGGTTTTCCGGCCGATCTCACCGCCGATGTCGCTCGCGAGCGCGGTCTCGGCATCGATCAGGCGGGCTTCGAGGCTGCCATGGAAGCGCAGCGCGAGCGCGCCCGCGCAGCCAGTCGTTTTGGTGTCGACCTGCGTGCCGGAGCGCAACTTGACCTTGCAACCGAGTTTGGTGGCTATACCGGCACGGCGGGCGAGTCGACCGTGATCGCATTGCTCCGTGAGGGTGAACTCGTCGAGGCCTTGCGGCCGGGCGAGCGCGGGGAGGTCATCCTCGCGCGCACGCCGTTCTACGCCGAATCGGGCGGTCAGGTGGGTGATGCCGGCGAACTGCAGGGGTCTGCGGGTTCACGCTTCATCGTCGAGGACACACAGAAGCGCGGCACAGCGGGCGCACACTCGCACATCGGGCGCCTCGCCGAGGGCGGCAGCGGGCTCAAGGTCGGCGATACCGTGAGCGCCCAAGTGGACACCGTATTGCGCGGCGCTACGGCCCTCAACCATTCGGCCACGCACTTGCTGCATGCGGCACTGCGTGAGGTGCTGGGATCCCACGTGCAGCAGAAGGGCTCGCGTGTCGCGCCTGATCGCTTGCGTTTCGATTTCTCGCACTTCCAGCCCGTTACGCCGGAGGAACTGCAACGCATCGAGCGGCGCGTGAACGAGCAGGTCCGCGGCAATGCGGCGGCCGAGACTAGTGAGATGAGCTACGACGAGGCGGTGGCGGCCGGTGCCATGGCGCTTTTCGGCGAGAAGTACACCTCCACGGTTCGTGTGCTGCGCATCGGTGAGTTTTCAATGGAACTCTGCGGTGGCACGCACGTCTCGCGCGCCGGCGACATCGGCGTGTTTAAGATCCTGAGCGAAGGCG
>CAISHQ010000117.1 GCA_903885195.1 uncultured Pseudomonadota bacterium
GGCCTCTACGACGCGCACGAAGGCTATGTCGATGCGCATGGCGCGACGCACGCCTTCGCCATCGCCGCGCGGCGCCGCGGCGCGGATCTGATCCTGCGTAACCGCGTGCTCGACCTGCAGCAGCGGCCCGACGGCCAGTGGGAGGTCATCACCGAACAAGGCACCATCGTCGCCGAGCATGTCGTGAACGCAGCGGGTCTTTGGGCGCGGCGTGTCGGGCGAATGGTCGGCCTCGACCTTCCGGTGGTGCCGATGTCGCACCATTACCTCGTCACCGACGACGTACCGATGCTCGCCGCGCTCGGCCGCGAGTTCGTGTCCATCATCGACCTCGAGGGCTTCACCTACCTGCAGCCGCTCGGCAAAGGTGCGTTGCTCGGCGTCTATGAACGCGACCCGCGGCACTGGAGCCCGGAAGGCGCGCCTTGGGACTACGGCATGGACCTCTTGCCGCCCGATGTCGAGCGCATCCTGCCCGAGCTCGAGATCGGCTATGCGCGTTTCCCCGCGCTCGCCGAGGTCGGCATCAAGCGCTGGGTGAACGGCGCCTTCACCTTCACGCCCGACGGCAACCCGCTCGTCGGCCCGGTGTCAGGTAAGCGCAATCTTTGGGTGGCCTGCGGCTGCATGGGCGGGTTCTCGCAGGGCGGCGCGACGACGACGGCATCTAGAGTTGGATGCTCACCCATTTCCACTCAGTCATCGCTTCCATGTCGTACTCGGGTCCCTCGCGGCCCATGCCGCTGTCGCCGATGCCGCCGAACGGAACATGCGGCTCGGCCTGCGCGGTCGCGCCGTTCACATGCACCATGCCGGCGCTGACCTCGCGCGCAAACCGCATCGCATGACCGAGGTCGGCGGTGAAGATGGCCGATGACAGTCCGTAGCGGCTGTCGTTCGCGGCCTGCAAGGCCTCATCGAGGCTGTCGACGGCATACACCGACGTCACGGGGCCGAAGGTCTCCTCGGCGTGGCAGAGCATCCCGCGCGTGACGCCCGTCAGCACCGTGGGCTGGCAGCGGGGACCGATCCAGCCGCCGCCGCTCACCACCGTCGCGCCCTGGGCGACCGCATCATCGATATGGTCTTTGATCCGCGCGCGCTGCCGTGCGTTGATGATCGGTCCGATCATGGTCGCGGGATCATGCAGATCGCCCATGCCGAGCGCTGAAGCCGATGCCGCGAAGCGCGCGAGGAACTCCGCGGCGACGCCGCGCTGCACGTAGATGCGACTCGAAGCCATGCAGATCTGGCCCTGGTTGCCGAACGACCCGAGTACAGCGGCCTGCACCGCGCGCGACAGGTCGGCATCGTCGAGCACGACGAGCGGGCTCTTGCCGCCGAGCTCCAGCGTCAGCTTCTTGCCGGAGCGGGCCGCGAGCTCACGGATGTGCGTACCGACGCGCGTCGAACCGGTGAAGCTGATGCTTCGCACGAGCGGATGACCGGTCAGCGCGTCGCCGATCTCATGACCGTAACCCGTCACTACGTTGAAGCAGCCGGGCGGCAGCCCTGCTTCTTCATAGACCTTGGCGAGGCGCAGCGCCATCAGCGGCGATTCCTCGGAAGGCAGCATCACCACGGTGTTGCCGAAGGCCAGCGGTATCGCGCTGAGCCTCACGCCTTTGCCCAAAGGCACGTTGAAAGGCGTGATGCTCGCCACCACGCCGAGCGGTGCGCGGAAGGTCAGGTTCATCTTGCCGGGCACATCGCTCGGCAAGGTCTTACCGGAGAGGTGCCGTGTCGCGCCAGCGGCCGCGCGGAACACATCGGCGGCACGCTGCACTTCGTGACGGGCCTTGCCGATCGGTGACCCGATCTCGGTGATCATGAGCGCTGCGAGCGACTCGATGTCGCGCTCTAGGATGGCGGCGGCGCGGCTCAGCACGCCTTCGCGGAAGTTGACAGGCGTGCGGCTGAACGCCGCAAACGCAGCCTGCGCCGCCTGCACTGCAGCATCGACATCAGCTGCGGTGCCGCGAGCTGCCAGCGCGAACGGGCGGTCGACATCGGGATCGAGATCTTCGAAGTAACCGCCCGCCGACGGCGGCACTGCGATGCCGCCGATCCAGTGCCCGTGGCGCGTCAACGCCGGGGCCGCGCCCTCACTGGGTGGCATCGGGCTGTGACTCCGGCTCCGCGCGGCGGAACGCCTCCAAGCCGCGGCAATGCGCGTCGATGGCGACCAGCGTCGGGAACCCCGCGAGAGCGCAGCCGAAGCGGCGGGCGTTGTACATCTGCGGCACGAGACAGAGATCAGCGACCGTGACACTGTCGCCGTGACAGAAACGGCCGGCCGTCGAATGTCGCGCCACCAGCGCCTCGAGCGCAAGGAACCCCTCGCGGATCCAGTGGTTCACCCACCGCGCGACTGCCGCGTCGTCCGCGCCGTGCTCGCTGCGCAGCCGGTTCAATATCCGCAGATTGTTGATCGGGTGGATGTCCGCGCTGATGATACCTGCCATGCCTCGCACGATCGCACGCGCTGCGGACGAAGACGGCAGCAACGACGGTTGCGGCCAGCGTTCATCGAGATATTCGATGATCGCGGTGGACTGGATTAAGACGCCGTCCTCGGTCTCGAGGGCCGGCACCAGACCTTGGGGGTTGAGCGCGAGATAGGCCTCGGATCGGTGCTCAGCGCGCGGTAACGCATGGGTGGCACTCTCGGCCTGCAACCCTTTGAGGTTGAGCGCGATCCGCACGCGATAGGCGGCGGAGCTACGCCAATATCCATGCAGCTTCATCCCTGCGATGGTCCGATCCGGATGCCGATTTCGCCGATACCATCGATGCCACCGGTCACCGCATCGCCCGTGACCAGCGGCCCGACGCCCGCCGGTGTGCCGGTGAAGATGAGGTCGCCCGGTGCGAGCGCCATCGAGGCCGACACGAAAGCGATGACCTCCGGCACGGACCAGATGAGCTGCGAGATGTCGGCGTCCTGCTTCACGCTGCCGTTGACCGACAGCCAGATCCGGCCTTTCGACGGATGGCCGATCTCGGCCGCACGCACGATGGGCGCACAAGGGGCGGAATGGTCGAAGGCCTTGCCCCATTCCCAGGGGCGGCCCGCATCGCGCGCAGCGAGCTGCAGGTCGCGGCGCGTGAGATCGATGCCCACTGCATAGCCGAAGACATGCTCGTTAGCCCGATCGACGCCGATGTTGCGGCCACCGCGCGCGATCGCCACCACGAGCTCGATCTCGTGGTGGAAGTTGCCGGTCTGCGGCGGATAAGCGATGACCGAACCGCCCTCGATCACGGCATCCGCCGGCTTCTGGAACATGAACGGCGGCTCACGCGTCGGGTCCTTGCCCATCTCGCGCGCATGGGCCTCGTAGTTGCGGCCGACGCAGTAGACGCGTCGCACCGGGAAACGCGAATCGCTGCCGCGGACAGCGACCGAGACCTGCGGCGGGGGATCGATGATGAACGTCATGAGAGCCTCTCTTCCCTGAACAATCCTGTCGCTTGCTGCACGGGCCGATCCGAGAACGAGAACAGCACCGCGTCGCCCGTCGCCTCATGCCGCACCGTGGCCCAGCTCGGCGCGACGAACACATCGCGGGCCGACCACTCGATGACGGTGTCACCGATGTGTGTCCTGCCTTCGCCCTCGACCGGCGTGAACACCGTGGCGTCGGTGCTTCGGTAGGGCTGCGTCGCGAGACCGCGCGGCAGCAGCTGCATGAAGGTGGCGATGGTCGGCATCGCGAAGCCGCCGGTCACCGGGTTCACGAAGCGCATCTTGTAGCCATGGCAGGGATCCGGCTCACCGTTGCGGCGCAGCGTCTCGAGCGCCTCGCGCGTGCGCGCGTAGGGGTAGCTGAAGACCGGCGACGTCAGACCGGACGCGCGGTGATCGACCGGCAGCAGGTTCGAGCCGTAGCGCGCCAAGCTGTCGCCGACCGGGCGCGTCACCGGCTGCTCGACGGCGCCGAGGTGCTCCATGAATGAAGCGTCCAGCGCCTGGACCAACGGGATGTCGAGCCCGTCGAGCCAGACGACCGGGTCCGGCGTGTCGTTGCCGTGGTCGTGCCACTCCCAGGACGGCGTGATGATGAAGTCGCCGGGATGCATCACCGTACGCTCGCCGCCCACCGCCGTGTAGGCGCCGGTACCTTCGAGCACGAAGCGCAGGGCGCTCTGCGTATGGCGATGGCTGCGCGCGCGCTCGCCCGGCAGCACCAGCTGCAGCCCGGCATAGAGCGACGTCGTGATGCGTGACTGACCCGCGAACATGGGGTTCTCGAGCACCAGCACCCGCCGTTCGGCCTCTTCCACCGAGACCAATCCGCCGGCCTCCATCAGCAGCGCCCGAATCTCCGGATAGCGCCACACGGCGGCCTTGCAGCCGCTCGAGGGCTGCTTGGTGACAAGCGCAGCGAGCGAGAGCCACAACGGTGAGAGGTTGCGCTGCGCGAGACGGTCGTAGAACTCCTGCCGTCGGCTCGCGGTCTCGTCAGGTCGTGCAGACATGCTTCGTCTCCGTTCGGTCGGACGGCGCAGCCCCTCAGGGCAACGCCACGGTCATCGGATCGTAGCAATAGAGCCACTCGCGCCGTGACCGCGCGATGTCCTTGCGGATGAAGGCATCGCGCATCTCTGCGGCATCGGTGATGTGGAACAGCTCACCGTGCTCCGTCGATTCGCGCACGATGCGCGAAGTGCGGGGCGCACGGTTACGCTCGTAGCGCCGCAGCGCATCCGGCACCGGCTCACCGTCGTCGAGGCAGCGCGCGAGCACCGCGCCGTCCTCGATCGCCATGTTCGCCCCTTGTGCCATGTAGGGCAGCGTCGGATGGATCGCATCGCCCAGCAGCGTCGCGCGGTCGGTGCTCCAGCGATCGTGCAGTTCGCGGCTGTTGAGCGCCCACCGGAAGCACTGATCGTGATCCATCGCGTCGATGATCGCCTGCACCTCGGGATGCCAACCGGCGTAGTCCTGCTGCAGCTCGGACCAGGGACGGCGCGCGGTCCAGGATTCCTCTTCCCAATCGCGCTCGTGGCAACCGACGAAGTTGAGCAGCGTGCCGCCCCGCAGCATGTAGACCACGGCATGGTTGCGGGGTCCGCACCAGACGGTCACCACCGGACGCGAAACAGCAGCGGGCAGACGCTCGGCCGGAACCGTGACCCGCCATGCGGCTTGCCCGGTGTACACCGGCTGCGCAGGACCGATGATGAGGCCGCGAACGACGGACTTGATGCCGTCGGCACCGACGAGCACATCGCCCTCGTCCTCCCGACCGTCCGCGAGCTGCACACGCGCTGCCTCGCCGGTCTCGGTGAACCCGGTCGTGCGCGCCGACAAGGTGATGCAATCCAGATCGAGCCGCTGCACCACCTCGGCCAGCAGACCGTGCAGGTCGCGGCGGTGCACGTGGTAGTAAGGCGTGCCGTGCAGCCGCTCGTGGGTGCCGTCCTCGTTCAGCGGCACGCGATGCAGCATCTCGCCGGTGTCGAAACGGCGGAACTCGTAGGCGAGCGGCCGCACCGCCACCGCATCGAGCCGCTCGCGCAGGCCGAGCGTATCGAGCACCTTGACGGAGTTGGCGCTCAGCTGGATACCCGCGCCCACTTCGCCGAGTTCCGGCGCCTGCTCGTAGATCCGCACCCGGTGGCCGCGCTGGATGAGGCAGGCAGCCGCTGTGAGGCCACCGAGACCGGCGCCGGCGATCAGGACCTTCATGACGTCACGTGCGTTCCCGCATCGAGGGACTTCGGTAGGTAGCGCTGTACCCCCTCGAAACAGGGCTTCGGCCAGATACGGTTGAAGATGTCGATCTTCACGGGGACAGGGCTCCTCGGCGGCGGAGTCCATCATCCCCCAAACGCCATGCAGCCAAACGACCCGGGAAGACCTTGCACCCGCTTTCTCAAATCAATCGTCCGATTCTGTAAATGTCCATCGACCGCCGTAGAGGCGCCGCGTCCGTTATTGAGCCGTGATTGAAATGACCTCTCCGGAGTTGCATCCTTCGACTCCATGAAACGCCAGACGCCACGGGCTACGGGCCCGGCAGACGATCATGCCGAGGGCTTCATCCGCACCCTGCTGGCCGGCCCGAATGGCCGCCTGTCGCAGGCCTTCGAGAACGCCTGGACCTCGCCCCACACCTCCCGAGTCGAGGCCAACACCGAGCGCGGTGTCACGCGGTTCCTCGTCGACCGCAGCTTGCCGCATGCCTCGGGCCGATACGAACTGTTCTCGATCCGCGACCAGATCCGTGTGGTCATCGAGGACCTCCAGAACACCGGGCCGCGGCTCGAGCGGGCACCCGGCGAGAACCTGATCTCCTTCCGCATCCAGCTGGCCGGCGAGTTCATCGCCGGCATCGGCGGCAGCGACCCGGTGCATTTCCATTGCCCGCATCTCGGCGCACGCTTCCAGCCTCGCGGCACCTCGCTGCGTCTGTATTTCCCGCCGGCGCCGCTTGCCCGCTCGGTCACGCTGTTCTGCACGCCGCAGTTCCTGCTCGGCAACCTCGTCACCGAGCGCGACACCCTGCCGCCGCAAGCGCAGCAGCTGCTGACCGCCGCGGCGCCCGATTTCAGTTATTGCCGTCTCACGGTGACGGCCGAGATCATCCAGTGCGCTGCCGCGCTGCTCAACAACCCGGTCTCCGGGCTGCTGCGTCTGCCCTACGCCGAAGCGAAAGTGCTCGAGCTGCTGACGCTCTGCGTCGCGGCCTTCGGCCGCCTGGAAGCTGCGTCGGTACAGCAGTTCTCGGAAGCCGATGTCGCGCGGTTCCACAAGGCCCGGGAGATCCTCGCCACCAAGTTCAGTCCGCCGCCCACCATCGCCTCGTTGGCGCGTGAGCTCGCCATCAACGAAACGAAGCTCAAGAGCGGCTTCAAGGCGCTCTTCGGGCACACGGTGTTCGAGTACGGGCATGAGTGCCGCATGCAGCATGCGCTGCGCCTGCTGCGCGACAAGCGGATCCGCATCAGCAGGGTCGCTGAGGCGGTGGGGTACCAGCACCAGGGCACTTTCGCATCGGCGTTCAAGGCGCACTTCGGGATCCGTCCGAAGGACGTCCGACTACCGCCTGAGCCGGAGGTCGAAGCCTCAGCGCACGGCGAGCGTGCGTTGGCGATCGGGAAGCTTGGCCGGTGACCGGGGGCCAGATCCGTCAGCGATCTGCGGGTTCAACGGCGGGCGGCGTCCGCCGCTGCCAGAGCAGCGCCGGCAGGATGCAGGCCAAGGCGATGCCCAAGGCCATGGCGCACATCGACACGACCCGGGTGTAGTCGCCCGACTCACCGAGCAGCCGCGCCGCAAGGGCCGGTCCGATCGCGACGCCGCACATCTGCGCAACGGTCGCGTACACCACGAGCTTGCCCGTCCGATCGAAGCTCGAGATCGCCGACAGCAGATACGGATGCGTGTGGTTCCAGAGGAATGCGAAAGCGAACGCGCTCACCGTGAAGGTCAGGGCGGTGAGATGCCCCTCGAGCAGCAGCAGCGCGCCGACGGTGGCCAGCAGCCCCGCCGTGATCGGCCACAGACGCCCGAGGCGGTCACCGGTCACCACCACCAGCAGTCCGCCCAGGATGCCGAAGATCTGTGAACTGGCGAGCGCGCCCGAGATCGAGGATTCCGCGACGCCGCCCGCTGCTGCGATCAGCGAGAAATACGCCCAAGCGCCCATCATGCCGATGAAGTAGAAACCGAGCGTGAGGACGGTGACCGGCCGTAGGCGCGACGGCAGCGTATGCAGCACGCCGGACGCCGCATCGGCCCGGGCATCGGACTGCGCATCGATCGACGCCGCGGCATCGCCACCTGCGGTGGCCGGTACGGCCCCGGTGGCGAGCAGCCCGATGAGCGCAAAGGCTGCGTAGAACACGAGGCCGCCCGCGAGACCGAACTTCGCGTAGAGCACCGGCAGCACCGTGAACGCCACTGCGCCATACATCAGCAACGTGGTCAGCAGCCAACCGAAATTGCGCTCGCGCTTGGCCGTCATGCCGACCATGGCATAAGCGATCGGCACCACCATGCCAGGCGCCATTCCGCAGACGAAGCGCACGACCGCCAACGCCGTGAAATCGGTGACGAATATACTGACCAGGTTGCCGACGACCAGCAGCGCGAGTGCGAAGCGCATCAGCCGACGCCATTCGATCTTGTGAACGAAGAACAGCAGACTGATGGCCGCCAGCGCCTTGCCAAGGGCCTCGGCCGCCTGCACATAGCCGGCCTGTGCAGGCGTCAGCTGCGCCCACTTGACCATCGCCTCGACGAATACCGGCGCCGTGATGAAGGCTTGCGGTGCGCTCAGATGGATGACCAGCGCTGCGATCAAGAAGCCGAGCGTGTCGGATCCCGATGCCGCGCTGCGCGATACCGGCTGTGCGCTCAAGGCAGCGACCGGATCTTCGGTGCGCGACCAGGCGGATACAGCGATGGGATGCGCAAGCCCCCGAAGACCTCGTAGGCCGTCAGCTCATTCGGGTCCTCGACGATCACTTCGAACAGCACATCTTTGGTGGCGTAGTCGTACTCGCGGATGCGGCCGTAGCTCGGCACTTCGCTCAAGTACTTGTCGCTCGCCGACTCGTCCACACCCAGACCGCGCTCACGGTCGGCGCAGATGGCATCGACGATGAAGATGTTGCCGGTCTTGGGTAGGCGTTGCGCATCGCTCATCGCCCAAGAGAAACAGGAATCGGGATCCGGCCCGTCGTGCGACGACCAGACCTGCCGGATCGTCATGTTCTTCTCATCGACCTTGTACTCGACGCCGCGGCTGAAGGACTTCTCGGGGACCATCCAGGGCTCAGGCGGACGGGCACGCAGGAACCCGTTGTCGTAGACGACGATGGTGCCGAAAGCCGAGATGTGCGGATTGTGCTGGTGCGAAGGCCAGAGGAACGGCTGGCCCACGGGTCGCAGCACCTTGCTCTCGAGCTTGCCCCAGCCGCCGGGCCGTCCGAGGATCCACTTCACCTCGCGGCTCTTGCGATCGATCTTGAGGATCGCTTCCTGACCGCGGAACGACACCAGCACCGAGTCGTCGGACGGGTCGTAGCTCACCCCGTTGCCGTGCGTCCAATCGGCATGGTCCGGGAAGCCGCGGGTCGGCCAGTAAGCGTTGGTCGTCTCGTAGCCGATGCGGAACGGGTCGATGTGGTCCCAGGCGCTCCAACGCCACAGCACGGCGCCGGTCTTGCGGTCGATCTCGACGATGTCGTCGCCCATCACCATGCGATCGCGGCGCTTCGAAAGGTCGAACGAATCGTCGTAGTAATCCTTGACGAGACGCGCGTTGGCGGTGAGCGCCAAAAAATTGCCGTTCGGCATCTCATGCGGCTGGTGGTGCAGCGTCTGCACATCGATGCCTACACCGTTGCTGGAGGTGAGCTCCGGGTTGCGCGCCGCGTACCACTGGTTCACGACGTTGCCGAGCAGGTCGATCTCGAGCGTGCGTGAGTCGGCGCGGTGGAACAGGATGTTGCCATCCGCGAACTGGTCCACGCCGGCGATGCGCGACTCGGATTCATAGCGCCACACGATGCGGCCATGATCGTCGACGACGACCAGCGCACCCCACTGCCGCATGAAGTTGAACTGGCCCGCGCTGCGGTGCGGCGGCCGGATCGGCACCGCGCGGCGCAGCACGAACAGCGTGTAGCCGGGCTCGGTGCGCCCCGCGGAGGTCTTGGTGACCCGGATGCGCGGGCCCGCGTAGGCCGCACTCGCCATCGGCTGCGGGACGAAGACGAGCTTGTTGGGGAAGCGGGCGGTCTCGCCGGCCGCGTTGCGGATCGTCACGAAGATCTCGTGCCGCACATCGGCCTCGAGACCGAGCAGCGGGATGCCCTTCGACGGATCCCAGGACGGATCGAACTCCATCTCCCAGCGGCGCGAGCGGTCCGAGACGCTGAGCACCGTCGTCACCGGTTGGTCGCTGGCGAACCGCAGCATGCCGACCATCGGTGCTCGCAAGTTGGCGTTCGGACCCAGCGTCGGCCGTTTGGTGAAGGTCGGGGCTGCCGCCTCGAGCGCACCCGGCAGGCAGAGAGCCGCGCAGGCGGCGACGAGGAGGCGGGCAGAACGGAACATGCTGCGGGGTCTCATGTCATCACCTCGGCGGAGCGATCATAGGGACTTGAGCGCGGCGTCGATGCGTCGCAGCGCATCCTCGAGCTCCGCGGCGCTCAACACGGTGGAGACGAAATAGCGGTCGCCGCGTCCAGGGTAGAGCCCCTCGCGGATCAGCAGCTGCCTGAACCGGCGCGCCTTCGGCAGGTCGGCATGCTGTGCAAGCTCTCGCGGCGAATGGGCGACAGCGAGATCGGTGAAGTGAACGCAGAACACGCCTCGCACGCCCTGCACCAGCGCCGCATGCCCGTGGCGCCGCGCGCGCTCGCGGATGCCTTCCATCAGCGCGGCCTGCATGGTGTCGATGCGACGGAACGCCGCACCGTCGTCGCGCTCGAGCATGGTCAGCGTGGCGATGCCGGCAGCCATGCTCACCGGCGCGGCGTTGAAAGTACCGGCGTTGACCACGCGGTTGACGCGCAACAGATCGAGGATATCGCGCCGCCCTGCCACCGCCGCGAGCGCCATGCCGCCCGCCAGTGCTTTGCCGAAGGTCGAGAGGTCAGGCGTCACGCCGTAGTGCTGCTGCGCGCCGCCGAGACCCATGCGGAACCCGGTGATCACCTCGTCGATGCACAGCAGCACGCCGTGTCGCGTGCACAGCTCGCGCACGCGCTCGAGATAGCCCGGACGCGGCAGGCAACAGCCGCCGTTGGTCATCGCCGCTTCCATGATGACGAGTGCGATCTCGTCGCCGCGCTCGCTCAGCAAGGCCTCGAAGCGCTCGAGGTCGTTCCAAGGGATCTTGAACGACTCCTCGAACGCCACCGGCGAACGGCCCTCGGTGTACATCGGGTCGTCGAGGCTCTCGATGGCATACGGCGCTGCGCGCATATCCGGGTTGCTGCGCCCGCCGAGCACGTTGTCGATCCAGCCGTGATAGTTGCCGTCGAAACGCACGAAGCGCGGACGGCCGGTGAAGGCGCGCGCGAGGCGGATGACGAGCTGCACCGCCTCGGAGCCGCTGGTGACGAAGCGCACCTGCTCGGCGCAGGGCACGTGCTGGACGATCTTCTCGGCGAGCACGACCTCGTGCGGGGTCTGCAGCATGCCGGCGGCGACGTTGAAGATCTGATCGAGCTGCGCATGCACGGCCGCGAGGTACTCGCGGTTGCCATGGCCCCAGATGTTCGGGCCCATGCCGAGCGCGAGATCGATCAGCTCGCGGCCATCGACATCCCACATCCGCTGGCCTTCGCCGCGGACCACGAACACGGGCGGCTCGTCGGCCGCGCGCAGATTGCTCTGCCGGCCGGGCATCACCCGCCGGGCACGCTCGGCAAGGGCCTTGGTGGCCGGACCCAGCTCCCATCCGCCGGACTGATCGGAAGTCATCAACTCCCCCCCCTCGATGAATCGATGCACCGGAAGCCTATGACCGGTGTGCGAGCGGCGGCGCACCCAAGCCGGTGATAGATTTCAGTTTTTGGACGGAGCGGCATCGCACGCGCCGACGCAGCGGGTCTCTGCGCGCGACCGTGCTGCTATCCTCGCATGATGTCACGCCCGCACTTCGAACATGTCGGCCTGACCGTCGGCGACCTCGACCGGATGGTCGCGTTCTTCACCGAGATGCTGGGCTTCGAATTGAAAGCGCGGCTGCAGCCCATCGACCCCGGAGCCGTGGCCGGCATCACCGGCATCGGCAGCGCGGTCGTCGCGGAGATCGCCTATGTGGCCAAAGGCGACACGACCTTCGAGCTGCTGCAGTACCGGGAACCGGCGCCGACGCGGTCGGCGCTGCGGCCCTGCGACCCGGGCTACATGCACTGGCTGGTCGCCGTCGACGGGTTCGCGGAGGGCGTCACCCTCGCTGCGCGCTACGGCTTCGCGCCCGTCAGCGAACCCTACCTGATCGCGGCGGGACCCAACGCCGGCAAGCTCGGTACCTACCTGCGCCACCCGGATGGGTTCTCGCTCGAGATCATCGGTCCACGCATCCCCTGACGCCCTCGGCCACACCGGCCGCCGCGGCTTGCTTCACGCCGATCGCCGCGCGAGCGGCAGCACATCGACCAGCGCGAGCCGCTCGCGCAGCAGCCGCTCCATCAGCCCGGCTTTGACGCGCGCCGCACCGGGATCGTTCCAAAGATTTCTCAGTTCGTGCGGGTCGGCCTCGCGGTCGAAGAGTTCACCCTGCGGATCGCCGTGCCACAGCGTCAGCCGCCAGCGGCCGTCGACGAAGGTCGTGAGCCTAGTCGGGCCGAGCTCGCCCATGTGGATGCCGAGTTCGTCCTCCTCGATGACCACGCCGTCGCGCTCGGTCTGCGGCTCGAACAGGTCGACGCCCTGAACGCCGACCGGCACCGGCACCCCCGCCCGGCCGAGCACGGTGCGCGCAAGGTCGAGCGTACTCGTCGGCCGATCGACCACCGCGGGCGCTGGGTCGCGCGGGTCGCGCCACAGCAGCGGCACGCGGATCAGGCCCTCGTAGTGGAAACCCTGCTTGAATATCAAGGAATGGTCGCCCATCAGATCGCCGTGGTCCGAAGTGAAGACCACCACCGTGTTGTCATCGAGACCGAGCCGCTGCAGCGCCGACATGACGCGCCCAACGGCGTCGTCGACCATCGTGATCGCGCCGTAATTGAGCGCGATCGCCTGCCGCACCGCGGCCTCGTCCACGAACTGGGTGCAGAAACGGCCTGGCACGAAGCCCGGTTGCGAACGAAGCGCGCGCAGCCGTCGAAGCAACGCCGGCTCCTCGGGGTCGATCTTACCGAACGACGGTGGCAGCGCGACATCAGCCGGGTCGTACAGGTCCCAGTAGCGTCCAGGCGGCGTGAACGGATGGTGCGGATCGGGGAACGAACACTGCAGCATGAACGGCCCGCCATCCCGCGCGGCGGCGAAGCGCTCCAGCGCAGAGATGGTGCGCTCCTCGACGAAAGTCGTCGGATAGAGTTCCTCGGGTACCGCGGTGCGCCAAGCCTGCGGTGCCTGCGTCTCCGCGGGCAGGGCGTTGGCGGGTCCGATCAGCGCATCGATGCCTGGCAGCCGCTCGCGCGCCCAAGCACGGTAATGCCCGCTCACCTGGTCGGCGTGGCCGCAGGCGAACTCGACCTGCTCGAAGCCGTAGTACGGCAGGTCGACGCTGCGCGACGGGTCGGCCGTCCACAGCTCTTCGCGTTCGGCGAGGTAGCGCGGGTCGTCGGAGAGATCCGGTACGGCGGTGGGCCAGGCCTCGCGCGCCAGCCCCTCGGGCCGCATCGCGGGGAACAACAGCGGATCGGGCACCTCGCGACGCGATTGCGTCTGCAGATGGGCCTTGCCGATGAGCGCGGTGCGGTAACCGGCGCGTCGAAGCACCTCGGGGAAGGTCACCGCCCCGAGCGGCAACGGCACGCCGTTGTGCCGGACGCCGTTCACCGAGGGCATGCGGCCGGTGAGCATCGCCGCGCGGTTCGGCATGCAGATGGGATTGGTGACGTAGCAGCGCTCGAAGCGCCGACCCTGTGTCGCCAGCGCGTCGATATGCGGGGTGCGGACCAGCCGGTTCCCATAGCAGCCGAGATGGTCAGCCCGGTGCTGGTCGGTGATGATGAACAGGAAGTTGGGGCGTGCCACGGACAGACCATAAACCATCTGGTCGGGTCATTGGACCACCGATCCGGCTCGCGATGACGTACGACTTGCGAGGAAGGGCCATTGTTTTCGGAATTGAGATGAGCGGCGCGCGACCGAAGCCGCAGCACCGACTGGACAGGCGACACTAGGCGTCGCGGGATCCGCCCCCTCAAGGATTCCCGCTGTATGGAGGTACACCCGACATGGACCATGACGATCTGCTCGGCGCGTACCGCCGCCTACGACTGCTGCGGGAGTTCGAGGAACGGACCCGGGTGGAGTTCCAGACCGGCCAGATCGCGGGCTTCACCCATCTCTATGCCGGGATGGAAGCCATCGCCGTCGGCGTCTGCGAGCACTTGACCGACGAGGACCGCATCATCAGCACGCACCGCGGCCATGGCCACTGCCTCGCCAAGGGCTGCGATCCTGCCGCCATGATGCTGGAGCTGTGGGGCTCCACCGACGGCCTCTGCCGCGGCAAGGGCGGCACGATGCACATCGCCGACTTCAGCCGCGGCATGCTCGGCGCCAACGCCGTGGTGGGCGCCGGTGCGCCGATCGCCGTCGGCGCCGCGCTCGCTTCCCTGATGACCGGCGGCACCTGGGTCGCCGTATCGTTCGTCGGCGACGGCGGCACCAACATCGGCAGCGTCTACGAGGCGATGAACCTCGCGGTCGTGCTGCAGCTGCCGAAGATCTTCGTGATCGAAGACAACGGCTGGGGCGAGATGACGCCGATCGCGAACGCCACCGGCAACCGCGACCTCGCGGCGCGGGCTGCCGCGATGGGCATGCCGGCAGTCGCGGTGGACGGCGTGGACTTCTTCGCAGTGCACGCGGCAGCGGGCGAAGCCATCGCTCGTGCGCGGCGGGGCGGCGGCCCGTCCACGCTCGTGGCGAGCGCGCCGCGGTTCTACGGCCACCACGAAGGCGACCCGCAGCTCTATCGCAGCCGCGAAGAGATCGCCGACCTGCGCCGCCGCGAGGACTGCCTGCCGCGCTTCATCGAGCGCGTCACCACCGAAGGTTCGCTCACCGCCGCCGAGCTCGCGGCGGTCGATGCGGACATCGCGCGCATCATGGACGACGCGGTCGCGAAGGCGAAGGCGGGTCCACGGCCCGTCCCCGGAGACGTGTTCGATCACGTCTACGCCCGTTACCGCTGAAGGCGACAGACATGACCATCAAGAGCATGCGCGATGCGCTCAACGAGGCCCTGCACCACGAGTTCGAGCGGGACCCGCTGGTGTTCCTCATCGGCGAGGATGTCGGCGGCTTCGAGAAGGACGGACAGCCGGTCGAGATCGGCGGCGTGTTCGGCGTCTCGAAGGGCCTGTACCGCAAGTACGGCCGCAAGCGCGTCATCGACACGCCGATCTCCGAGGCGGCGATCATCGGCGCCGCGTCGGGCGCCGCGCTCTGCGGCATGCGCCCCATCGCAGAGATCATGTTCGCGGATCTCACGGCGGTGTGCTTCGACCAGATCGTCAACCAGATCGCCAAGTTCCGCTACATGTTCGGCGGCCAATGCGCCTGCCCGGTCGTCATCCGCATGACCACCGGCGGCGGCCGCAACGCGGGCGCACAGCACTCGCAGACCTTCTACCCGATCTTCACCAGCTTCCCCGGCCTCAAGATCGCGGTCCCATCGAACGCCTACGATGCCAAGGGCCTGTTGATCAGCGCGATCCGCGACGAGGATCCCGTGCTGTTCTTCGAACCCAAGGTGCTCTACACCGAAAAGTGTGAGGTCCCGGACGAGGCCTACGCCATCCCGTTCGGCGAAGCCGCCATGCCGCGCGAGGGCGAGGACGTCACCCTCGTCGCGTTCGGCCAGTCGGTGAACTGGGCGGTGCAGGCCGCTGACGAACTGCGCAAGACACGCGGCATCCGCTGCGATGTCATCGATCCGCGTACGCCCTCACCGCTCGACGAAGAGACCATCCTTGAGAGCGTCGCCGCGACCGGGCGCTTGGTCGTGATCGACGAATCACCGCCGCGTTGCGGCCTGACAGCCGATATCGCCGCGTTGGTCGCCGACAAGGGGTTCCGTGACCTCAAAGCACCGATCAAGACCGTCACCGCACCGCATACGCCGGTGCCGCAGGCGCGCGAGCTCGAGCGCGCCTACCTGCCGAACCCACGCCGCATCATCGCTGCCGTCGAAGAGGTCCTCGCATGAGCGCACGCATCGTCGCTGTCGTGGTCCCCAAGTGGGGCCTCGAGATGACCGAGGGGACGGTGTCATCCTGGCTCAAGCAGCCCGGGGACATGGTGGCGCGCGGCGAGCCGCTGATCGAGATCGAGTCCGAGAAGATCGTCAACAGCCTCGACGCGCCGGCGGAAGGTATGTTGCGCCGCATCCTGCTCGACGCCGGGAACATCGCCGCCGTCGGCACGCTGATCGGCGTGATCGCCGATGCGTCGGCCTCCGAGGACGACCTCGACCGTTTCATCCGCGATTTCCGTCCGCCAGATACCGGCGATGCAGCGGCATCCGCCGCCGTGACGACGTCGCCCACGACGCCCGCCATCGCCGCGCCGACCGGTGCCGCGCCGGACGCCGGCGTCGTGCGCGTCAGCCCGCCGGTACGCCGTTTGGCGGAAAGCCTCGGCGTGTCGCTCGAGGGTCTGCGCGGCAGCGGCCCGAACGGCCGCATCCTGCAGGAGGACGTGGAGCGCGCCGCGCGCGGCGGCTCGGCACCTGCGACTGCACCCGCTGCGGCCACCGCCACCGCTGCCGAGACACCGCGCCTCGAACCCTGGAGCGCGACGCGGCGCGCCATCGCGCGCCGGATGCAGGACGCCGCGCGCGACATCCCGCACTTCTATCTCGTGACCGATGTCGATGCGACGGCGCTGCTCGCGCTACGCGAGCGGCTGCGCAGCGGCGCGGAACCGCCCTCGGTGAACGATCTCATCGTGCACGCCGTGGCACGCACGCTGCTAAGCCATCCGCGCGTCAACGCGCACCACTCCGACGACGGTTCGCTCGTGTTCACACACGCACATGTCGCCGTAGCGATGGCGACGCCCGACGGCGTCGTGGCGCCGGTCGTGGCCTACGCCGACCGCCTGCCGCTCGCGGAGCTGTCCGCGGCGCTGCGCACGCTGCGCGAACGCGTGGCGCAGCGCAAGCTCGGCAAGGGGGATCTCGAGGGCGGCTCCTTCACCGTCTCGAACCTCGGCATGTACGGCGTGCGCGAGTTCACCTCGATCATCACGCCGCCGCAGAGCGCGTCGCTTGCGGTCGGCGCCGTACGAAAAGATGGCGCAGCGTCGACGCTCGCGCTGACACTGTCCTGCGACCATCGTGCGCTCGATGGTGCGACCGGCGCCGCGTTCCTACGCGACCTCAAACAAGACCTAGAGAGGTCCTAAGGCGCCGCTCTGCGCGCCGTGCCGGCGGCGTGCAACCGCGAGACCAGCACCATCACCACGCAGCACACCGCCGCCGGTAGTGCGAGCGTCGAGATGATGCTGTCGACGGACATGCCCGCGGCGATCGCCGCACCGCCGAGCAACGGGCTCGCGATCGAGCCGATCCGGCCGATGCCGAGCCCCCAGCCCACGCCGCGCGCGCGCAGCGCGTCCGGATAGCAGGTGGAGGTGAACGCGCCCAGACAGAACGACGCGCCGACGACCGTGAAGCCGACGAAGAACGCGAGCGTGTAGGCCGCGAGGTCGCTGCGTACGCCGGAGCCGAGCAACAGAAGGCTGATGGTCGCGAACAAGTACATCAGGGCGAGCAGCCTCGACAGCGGGACGCGCGAGGCGAGCCACGAGGTGATGAGCCCGCCGAACACGCTGCCGAAGTGGAACAGCCCGGTCGCGTAGATCGCCACGTCGATCGAGAAACCGCCCTGCTTGAGGAGCGTGGGCAACCAGCTCGAATTGAAGAACACCAGCGCCTGCGTGCCGATGAAGACGACCCACAGCATCGGCGTCACCCACTGCAGCCAGCCGACGAAGAGCTGGGTCGACGGCACCGCTGCTGCCGCTGCGCCTTGCTGCACCGTCAGCGCCCGCCGCAGCAGCTCGTCCTCGGCGGAGCGGCCGCTGAGGCGCTGCAACAGCTCTGCAGCACGCGCGGGATCGCGTCCGCTCGCGATCAGGAAGCGGACCGATTCGGGCAGAAGGAAGAACGCGACGGCACCGATCACCAGCGGCAGGGCGCCGCCCACCACGAACATCGACTCCCAGCCGAACCGCCCGATGAGCGGCGTGGCGAGCAGGCTCGCGAACACCGAGCCGATGGCCGCCATCGAGTAGACCAACACCACCAGGAACGGCCGGCGACGCTTCGGCGAGAATTCATTGACCAGGGAGATCACGTTGGGGATGGTGCCGCCCATGCCGAAGCCGGTGATGAAGCGGAACGCCGACAGCGTGGTGAGGTCGGTGGCGAATGCCGTGAGCAGGCTGCCGACGGCGCCGATCACGAACATCCACAGCAGCGTCGTGCGGCGACCGAACCGGTCGCCCATCCAGCCTGCGATCGCCGAACCGAACGCCACGCCGATGAGCGACGCGGAAAGCGCGAACCCGAAGCTTGACGGCGGCAGACCCCAGTCGGCCGAGATGGCCGGTACGACGAAACCGAGCAGCCCGAGGTCGAAACCGTCGAGCGTCATGATGGCAGCGCACATCAGGAAGATACGCCAGTGCAGACGCCCGAGCGGCGCCTGGTCGATCACCGCCGAGACGCTGTCGTCGGCCGCGGGCGCACCGCCAGCCATCAGGTGTTCACCGACCCGCCGTCGACCGCGAGCGTCTGCCCGGTGACGAAGTCGCTCGCAGGAGAAGCGAGGAAGACCAGCGCCCCGAGCAGGTCCTCGGGCACCATGTCGCGCTTGATGGCACGCTGCTGCGTGGCGTTCTGGTGGTAGCGCTGGATGTGCGCGGTGTTCTCGAGGATGGTGTCGCTCATCACCGCGCCAGGCGCGAGCGAGTTGACACAGATGCGGGCGGGACCGAGCTCGCGCGACAACGCACGCGTCATCGACATCAGCGCGCCCTTGCTGGCGGTGTAGTGGACCATGCCGGGCAGCCCCTTGTAGGCCACACCCGAGGTGATGTTGATGATCTTGCCGCCGCCGCGGCGGGTCATCACCGGCACCACATGCTTCACCATCAGGAAGCTGCCGCGGACGTTGACCGCCATGACGCGGTCCCAGAGATCGACATCGATGTCCGTGACATCGGCCGGCGGCAACGTGGCGAAGAGCGCTGCGTTGTTGACCAGGATGTCGATGCCGCCCACGGACTCGCAAGCGGCAGCCACAGCCTTGGCCACCTCGGCCTCGACGCTCACGTCGAAGCGCAGCCCGAGGACTTTCGCGCCGGGGACCGCGGCCCGCAAGCGCTCCACACAAGGCGCAGGGTCGACGATGTCGGCCGCGACCACGGTCGCGCCGGCGGCGAGCAAGGCCTCGCAGTACGCCACGCCGATCCCTTTCGCGCCCCCGGTGACCAACGCCACGCGTCCATCGAGAATCTTCATCGCCGACACTCCTGCCCGATCTGCTGTATGTGATTGACTATGCCGTGCGCGTCGGCGCAATTTGGGGGTGTTTCTTCGGGAATCGGGCCTTCGATCCGCCGTTCATGATGGCGCTTGCAGCTGTTCATGGTTCCATTCCCACCTTGACTCGAATCTGGAGCCCGCATGATGGATGGCCTTGCCCGACACTGGATCGCCGGAGAGTGGACCGGATCGGCCGACCGCAGCGAGGCGATCACCCTCGACCCGGCCGACGGTAGCGAGGTCTGCCGGTTCGCGGATGGCTCGCGGCCCGAGGCCGATGCCGCGATCGCCGCAGCTCGCCAAGTGTACGACGACAGCGGCTGGGCGCACGACCCGCGCCGGCGCGCGCGCGCGCTGCTCGAGATGGCCGATGCGCTCGACGCCCGGCGCCCCCAGCTGGCCGAGACGCTCTGCCGCGAGAACGGCAAGCCGCTCGGTGAGTGTCTGCACGAGGTGACGATCTCCTCATCGGAGCTGCGTTTCTACGCAGGCCTTGCGCGCGCCAACTTCGGGCGGATCATGGAGACCGAGCCGGGCCAGATGTCGATGATCGCCCGCGAGCCGATGGGCGTCGCCGGCATCATCGTCCCCTGGAACGCGCCGCTGATCCTGCTGGTCCGCTCACTCGGCCCCGCGCTCGCTGCCGGCTGCACCGCGGTGATCAAGCACGCCGCCCAGACCGCCGGTACCAGCGCCCTCGCCTGCGAGGCCTTCGCCGCCGCCGCCTCGCTGCCACCGGGCTGTGTGAACGCGTTCTCCGAGAGCGGTACGGCGGGCTCGAAACAACTGGTCGCGTCGACAGACGTCGATGTGCTGAGCTACACCGGCAGCACCCATGTCGGCAAACTCATCATGGCGGACGCAGCCGGCACGCTGAAGCGGCTCAACCTCGAGCTCGGCGGCAGCGCGCCTTGCATCGTGGCCGAGGATGCGGACCTCGGCCGCACCGCCACCGCGCTCGTCAAAGCCGGGATGATCATGGCGGGCCAGCAATGCGTCGCCGCTTCGCGGGTCATCGTGCACGAGAAGGTCTTCGATGCCTTCGCGCGGCTGCTGAAGGATGCGCTCGCGGCGATGGTGATCGGCCGTGGCAGCGACTCTGCGACGCAGCTCGGGCCGCTGATCGACGCCCGCAGCCGTGAGCGTGTGGAGGGGATCGCGGCCGACGCCGTTTCGGGCGGCGCCCGCCTGCTGCTCGCGCCCACGCGCCCCGCCGGCCCCCTCGCCCGAGGCTCGTTCCTCAGCCCCGGTCTGCTGCAGGTCGACGATCCCGCCACGCCCATCCTGCATCAGGAGATCTTCGGGCCGCTGCTCACGCTGCAGCGCTTCGCCACCGAGGCCGAAGCCGTCCGCCGCGCCAACGACAGCCGCTTCGGCCTCGCCGCCAGCGTCTGGAGCGCCGACCTGCGGCGCGCGCAGCGGATCGCGCAGCAGATCAAAGCCGGCACCGTGTGGATCAACATGCATGGGCGTCTGGCGGCCGAGATCGAGACCGGCGGCTACAAAGAAAGCGGCCTCGGTCGGCTGCACGGCGTGCAGGGCCTCGAAGAGTTCTTGCAGACCAAGCATGTCGCCTGGGAGCTGGGCGCCGCCGCATCGTGATGTCCGCGTCCGTACCACGCCTGCTGCGGAAGATCGCGTTGCTGTGATCCGCATCGACTGGCGACCTCTGCTGACCCGCGACAACCTGCGGCGGGACGCCTTCGCGGCCCTGACGACGACCAGCGTCATGGTGCCCCAAGGTGTGGCGTTCGCCGCCATCGCGGGTCTGCCGCCCGAGTACGGTTTCTTTGCGGCACTGCTGCCCCCGATCGTCGCCGCAGTGTTCGGCTCCTCTTGGCAGATGGTGTCGGGGCCCACGGCGGCGATCTCGGCGCTCGTGTTCAGTAGCCTGTCAGGGGTCTTCGAGCCCGGGTCCCCGCAGTTCATCTCCGCCGCCATCGTGCTCGCGTTCATGGTCGGCGTGTTCCAACTGGCGCTCGGACTCGCGCGCATGGGGCAGTTGGCGAACCTCGCCTCGACCTCGGTGTTGGTCGGTTTCACCACGGGCGCCGCGTTGTTGATCGTGCTCGGACAGCTGCAGTTCGCACTCGGTGTGCCGATGCCCCGCCCACAGGACTTCAGAGCGTTCGTGTCCGGTCTCATGGCGGCCGTCCGTGGTGCCGACCTTGTGGCGGTCGCGGTGACCTCAACCACGCTTCTCGTCGCGGTCGGCATCCGTCTCTGGCGACCCCGTCTGCCGCACTATCTGGTCGCATTGGCTGCCGGCACGCTCGCCGGAGTGCTCGCGACCCGCGGGGGACATCCGGTCGACACCATCGGATCGCTACGCACCGTGCTGCCGGGCTTCGAGATCCCCGCGCTGTCGGTCGACACGATCCGGGCGCTCGCCCAAGCCGCACTCGCTGTGGCGCTGGTCGGATTGCTCGAGGCGGTGTCCATCGCCCGCGCGATCGCCGCCAAGACCGGCCAGAACATCGACCCGAACCGCGAGTTCGTCGGTCAGGGACTCTCCAACTTCGTCGGCAGTTTCTTCGGCTCGTATCCGGTCTCCGGATCGTTCACACGCACGGCCGTGAGCGTCGACGCCGGCGCTCAAACACCCATGGCCGCCATCTTCGGAACCCTGGCCCTCGCCGTCGCGCTGTTCGGACTCGCGCCCCTGTTCAAGCATGTGCCGATCGCCGCTGTCGCCGGGGTCATCGTATTGAGCGCGTTCGGTCTGCTGCGCTTCGACGAATACCACCGTCTTCTGAAGAGCAGCCCGTCCGACATGGGCATCGCCGTGATCACGCTGGTCTCGACCTTGCTGATCGGTCTCGAGTTCGCGATCTACATCGGCGTGTTGCTGTCGCTGATGCTGTTCATCCGCTGGACCACCAAGCCGTATGTCGGGATCGGCGCGCCGGATCCAGCGACGCCCGGTCGCATCTTCCGAAACGCCGAAGCGAACCAGCTGCCTGAGTGCCCTCAACTGGTGATGGTGCGCATCAACGGGCCGCTCTACTTCGGCGCCGCCGGACACCTGCGCGAGCGCCTGCAGCAGATAGAGATCACCCGACCGGACCAGCCGCACATGCTGATGGTGATGCGCGGCATCGGCGATCTAGATGTCACCGCCGCCGAGGTTCTCGAGGATGAAGCGGCTCGGCGCCGGGCACGCGGCGGGCGCCTGCATATCACGACCCGACTGCCGAGCGAGGTCGAGCGGTTGGCGCAGATCGGCGTCACGGAAGCGATCGGCGAAGACGCGCTGCATGAGAGCAAGGGCGCGGCCATCGCCGCCATTCTGCCGAGCCTCGATCCTTCTCGATGCGCCACCTGCACCGCGCGCATCTTCCGCGAATGTCCGACGCCCCGCGAAGTGTCTGACGCGCGATCCGCCTGATCGGCCGGCGCCCGGGGGTCGTATTCTTGAACGCAGCGGTTCTCTCGTCCGTCACGTTCTTGGCGGCCACCTTCATGCGACATTCCGTTCCTCTGCCCAGACGATGACGTCGCTACCAATTGCTTGAGATACCGCTTTCGGGCGAATAAATGCGTGATTTTGGTAACGCAGTCGTCACAGCGTCACGTCCATCGTAGATTATCCGTCGGACGCTCCGAGTTGATTGAGGCTCGCTGTGGCCAAGTGCTGCGGCTACCACCTTCTGGTCAAAGGATACGAAAATGGGAAACCGTCTCAGAATGAGTGTTGCGGTCGGGCTTCTAACTTCAGTCCTGACCATCTTCGCAGCCGAGGGCACCGAGCTCACCGCGTATGTCGGAGCCACGATCGTAGATCCTGGCGCCAATGTCGTCATTCCCAATGGCGTCATCGTCGTATCGGGAAACACGATACAGGCCGTCGGCGAAGCTCGCTCTGTGAAGATTCCGAAAACGGCGCACGTTGTGCGCCTTCGCGGAAAATGGATCGTGCCGGGATACATCGACGTCCACACACACATTTCGCGCGAGGGTGACGCGAAGAACAATGTGCATTTCTTCAATGACAATACCGTTTGGCGCCGCGACGCCACCGTGCCCCCGGAATTGCCCACATTCCTCGCGCGTCATCTGCGCAGCGGGACGACCACGATACTGGACATAGGTGGGCCGGAATGGACCCTATCAGTGCGCAACGCAACTGTGGGCGAAAAACCGTGGCCACGGGTGCTCGGCGCGGGCCCAATTATCGGAACAACTCGCCCGTTGTTCGGCGTCGAAGGGGACCGGGAGGGCTACAAGGCGATCAGCACGCCGGATGAAGGGCGCGCAGCGGTGCGCCTTGCCGCGGCGCTGAAACCTGACATGATGAAATTCTATCTGGTACCGGCGGAACAGACCGGAAAGCCGTTTGGTGAATTTCTACCGATATTCGAAGCCTCGTTTGACGAGGCACACAAGCTTGGTATGCGCACAACCGCCCATGCATTGCGCTTACATATCGCCAAGATGGCCATCGAGGCAGGCGTGGACACACTTGCTCATGGCGTCATGGATGCCCCGGTCGATGATGCGTTTATCCAGACGATGCGGCAGCGCGGCGTAGTCGTGGCTCCAACCCTGATGGTCTTGGTAGGCCCCCCCAGGACGTTGGCCGGCACATTGCGTTTCACCGACGAAGAAAAAGCCTGGGGAGACCCTGACGCGATCGCAGACCTGCTCGAGGCCTCCGAGCGTGCCAAAAATACGCCGCCGAATCCGCGGCGGACACTGATGAAGTCTGACCAGCTGGAAGTAGCGCTTCGCAACACCAAGGCGCTCAGTGATGCCGGGGTCGCGCTGGCCGTCGGAACCGACGCGGGACTCCTGGGCGTTTTGCATGGCCCCTCCATCTTGCATGAGTTCCAGCTCATGAACAGAGCCGGAATGACGGCGCGCGAAGTGCTGACGGCCGCGACTCTGGGTGGCGCAAAATTCCTCGGTCGTGAAGCCGACCTCGGCGGACTTTCGCCAGGTAAGCTTGCAGACATGGTCGTGTTGAATGCCGATCCGCTGGCCGACATCCGCAACGCTAGCCGCATGCATATGGTTGTCGTCGGCGGCCGGATGTGGAAACCCGAAGAAATACTGCCCGTCTCTCGGAAATTGGAGCCGCGGTAGCTACAAACCTATCGCTTTGAGGCGAACAGGATCTGCTCCTCGGTGAACCTGGGCTACTTCATCGCTTGGTCTCGTTGCCATACCAGGATTCCGGAAGCTCCTCGCTTCAGGTCTAAATGGCTCCGAAATATCGGGGCGACGTCAAAAACCAACCCTCTAATCTGCGCTACTGGTGCTGATGGGCGCAAATCAGTCATTCAACCACGCGCCGTCGCTACGCGGGTCGGCGGCGCCCACCCAGCCCGCAGTGGTCTGCTCGACCGCATTGGCTTTGGACGGGGTGATCGCAGTGACACGCACCACGTGGCCGAACTGCACCAAGGCTTCTGCCTGTGCCTCCAACGGCGTCCCACGTTCTAACAGCAAAGCATCGCCGTCAAAGTAGATGTTGGGGGCGGCAAGTGCTGCCTGTGCATTCATTCCCCAATCCAGATGAGCAATAAGCGTTTTAGCCACCTGCATGATTATGCGCTTACCACCCGCTGCGCCAACCGCAAAAATCGGCTTTCCGTCTGAACTATAGACAATTGTCGGCGACATAGATGACAAAGGTCTTTTGCCCGGCTGCGGTCGATTAGCGACGGGAGCGCCATCCTTTATCGGGGCAAAGCTGAAGTCTGATAGTTCATTGTTCAAAATCATCCCAGCGGCTACCAACTGGCTGCCAAATGGCCCTTGGACAGTTGAGGTCATGTTGGCTACGTTGCCAAAGCGATCGGCCGCCACAAAATGAGTGGTGCCCGTCACTTCACCAGACAAAGCAGCGGTGCGTGGCTCTGCACCGGGCGGCGTCCCTGCCGCATAGGAAGATCGAGCCTTGTTTTCTGAAACAAGGGCAGAACGACTGGCGATATAGGCTTCATCGAGCAGCCCTGGGACCGGTACGGCCACATAGTCCGGGTCAGCGAGATATTTTTCGCGATCAGCATACGCCAGCTGCATTGCCTCGGCGATCAAGTGCCATGCCTGCGGATTTTCCGGCCCGAGAGCCTTTAGGTCAAACCGTTCCACCATGCCCAGAATCTGGAACACGGTGGTCGCGCCGGATGAGGGTGGCCCCATGCCACACAGGCGATAGACCCGATAAAGAACGCACACTGGCGGTCGTTCTTTGGCTTCATAGGTAGCAAGATCAGCCACCGTCATCGGCGCGGCATTGAGCGGAGCATTGGAAACAGCTGACGCAATTTTTTTTGCAATCTGCCCGGTGTAGAAGGCGCGCGGCCCTTTTCGGGCGATCCTACGAAGCGTTTTTGCAAGAGCAGGGTTACGGATAACTTCGCCCGCAACTTTGGGGCGGCCATCCTGGAAATAAACTGCCTTGGTCGCGTCTAACCCGTCCCAACGTGGTGCCATTTTGGCGATGGTGCCTGCCAGTCTTGGTGTTGCAACATAGCCCTTCTCCGCCAGAGTAATTGCAGGCTGAAAGAGTTTTTCCCACGGCAGATTGCCCCATCTGGCGTGCGCCTTGGCCATAAGAGCGATGTTGCCGGGTACGCCGACCGAATACCCACCTATGATCCCTTCGGGAAAATCTTTGACTTTGCCGTCTAGGCCAAGAAAGCGGTCTTCGCGCAACGCAGCCGGCGCCGTTTCGCGGCCATCAATCGTTGCCACATCATCGGCTTTGCTGTCGTGATACATGAAGAATCCGCCGCCGCCGATTCCCGACGAAGCCGGCTCGACCACAGTCAGTGCCAGCATCATGGCCAGCGCTGCATCTGCCGCCGTGCCCCCCTGACGCAGCATCTCTTGTCCTGCTGCCGCTGCACGCGGATCTGCCGCCGAGACCGCCCCCTTTTGAGCAATGGCTGCCGCAGGTAGACAAATAAACAGTGCTACATAGAGTAGAGATCTTCTCATGAAACGCAGGCACGGCATCCTTCCGCTTTCAGTAGCGGGGGGACGTCACTCACATGAGCACTGGCCTCGTGGCGGCCCCGGATTGATGAACTGCCGGGTATCGTAAATCCGTCGCGCGGTACATATCGCTCATGGTCACCCCCGACCAGTCGACTCAGAACTTGAAACGGGCCTGGACCGTGTACGTGGCGGGCGGATCCGTGAAGGAGGCGACCGAGAAGAACCCTCCGGGGATCGTATTCTTGAACGCAGCGGTTCTCTCGTCCGTCAGGTTCCTGGCGATCAGAGCGATCTCCCAGCTGTCGTCATCGCGGCCGAACGCAACCCGTGCATTGAGCTTCGTATAGGCGTCCTGGAACGAGCGGGGATTGATGTCCGTCAGGGTCGCAAACTCGCTCGTATAGAAGACGTCAGCGCCAAGACCCAGACGATAGCTGTCTCCCACCGGCATCGTGTACTCCATCGCCGCAGTCCCAGACCACTCCGGCGCATAGGGGGTCACGATGCCACTGAGGTTCTGCACCTGAGATCCCTGGGCGTTGGCGGCACAGCCCGTTCCCAGAGTCGCCTGCCCTGCCCAGCACGGCGAGTTTCGGAAATCGTCGTAGTACGCGTCGAGATACGAGACGTTGAGCGCGAACCGCAGTCGGTTGGTCGCCGCGAACTGCACCTCCGCCTCGACGCCCTTGTTCTTGGCGGACGCGGCGTTCGTGGTGGTGAAGAGGTTGCTGACCGGATCGAATGAGGAGACCTGCAGGTCATCGTACTCGCCCTGGAACACCGTCAGGTTGAGCATCATCCGGTTGTCGAGCAGTCGCGTCTTCGCACCCGCTTCCCACGCGGTGACATGCTCGGAGCTGAAGGGACCGGCATCGTTGTTCGAGAAGCCGCCGGACTTGAAGCCCTTCTTGTAGCTCAGATAGAACAGCACGTCATCGAGGGGTCGATACTCGAGCGTGGCTGAAGGCGCCAGCTTGTCGTCCTTGCGCGACGTCACCGCCGTGGCCGGGAGCGTGTTCACGGGCGTGCAGGTCGGGTAAGGCAAGGTTCCACAACGCTTGTAGCTGATGTCCTTCTCGACCTCTTCGTACCGCAGACCGCCGCGGATCGCGAACGAGTTGCTGAACTCGTACTTGGCGTCGCCGAAGAACGCCATCGACTGCGCCGACTCCCGAACGTCCTGCACGGATCCGTTGGTGTTGGTGGTGACGAAGGCCGCGGTGCGGTTGGTCTGCGGCGGCACCGCCGGGGGCGTGAACGGCAGGAGGTTGCGGGCATCGAACGAAGACGTGGCGACGACGTCGTTGTCGTTCGAGTCGAAATAGGCGCCCAAAGACCACTGCACCGTCGAGTCCTTTGCGCCCAGAAGTCGGATCTCTTGGCTCACCTGGTCATAGTTTTCGGTGAACGTCGCCACCCCGTAGTTGGCGACACCCTGGTCGGTATCGATGTACTGGTAGTTGTCGAACTGGTAGTACCCGGTGACCGAAGTCACCGACAGACCGTTCGCGAGCGCCCAGTCGAGTTGCAGCGTCGTCCCATACGCCTCCATGTCGTTGAGGAACGGACCACCGTCATTGTCGCGCCAGAGATCGGGACGCGCAGCTTCGATGTCAGCGGGCGTCTGCGAGAAGGAGGCCTTCTTGTCATCGAACACGCACGGATCCTGTGTGACGGCTGAGGTATCCCGGCGGAAGTTCGGTTCGCAGATCGTGCTCTGGTTGTTCCGGCCCTTGTCGAGATTCGCCGCGTAATACCCGATCGCCGTGACGCTGAGCGCCTCGGTCGGGTTGCCTACGACCGTCAGCCTCGCCAACTTGTCGTTGATCGCGGGCTCCTTGCGTCCCGTGACGGTGTTGGTGAGGTATCCCTCGGAGTCACGGTACCGCGCCGCGGCGCGAACGGCCCATCGATCGTTGATCGGCAGGGTCGCCGCGACGAAGGCCGCCATCTCCTGGGTCTGAGGCTCGTGGCTGACTTCGATCTCGCGCTCGAACTCGTTGCCCGGTCGACGAGTCCGGATGTTGATCGCACCGGCGGTCGCGTTCTTACCGAGGAAGGTCGGTTGGGGCCCTTTCAGCAGCTCGATCTGCTCGATGTCGAGAAACCCGAGCCGCTGTGTCCGCGCTCGACCGTAGTAGATGCCATCGATGTACATCGGGGCAGACTGCTCAAAACCGAGGTTCTGACCGGAACCGATGCCACGCACGGTGATGGTATCGGACATACCGCCGCGCGACACGCGGATGCCTGGCGCTTCGAAATTCTCGAAGTTCTGCACACCCATGTTCTGCAGCGTCTCGCCCGTGACCGCTTGGACGGAGATCGGAACGTCTTGGAGTCGCTCCACGCGCTTCTGCGCCGTGACCACGATTTCCTCGAGCGCGACCTCGGCATCCGGACTCGCACCGCCCTGGGCGGATGCCAGCGAGGAAACGGCCATCAACATGCCTGCGAGGATCGTCGCAGGGATTTTCGCCGCGAACGTCGGCACGAGTGGATTTCTTGCGTGAGTCACTTTGGTATTCCCCCTTAGCCTGATGCGCGTTAACACGCCTTTGTTTCGGTTTTACCGTAGGCCACCCGGGCGCTGAAGCGTCCGCGAGAGATTTAGACCGATTTCGGCAAGAAGGGGACCGATAAAGTAAACGGCGCACCCGTCAGGACCTGTCCTCTCCGTCATCGGCGCGGCTCTGCGACAGTGAGCTGCGCCACATCGTTGAGCGTGCCGTCCAGCGACTCGATCACCTGACGCACGCGCGGAGTTTCCGGCAATGACACCAGCAGGCTCCTGAGCGCCTGCAGCCGCTTCGACTGAAGTGCGGTGTCACCTGACGGACCTCCGCTCGCCGACGGCGTGAGGGATTTTTTCTGTACGAGGTCGGCCAGCGCCGCAGAACTCTCGATGAGGATGTCATGGTCGACGGCCAGCTCCGCCGCGGCCGCACGCTGGAACAACAGATCGGTGGTCACACCGGAGACCAGAGCGGAATCGATGATCGCGAGAGCCTCTGAAACATAAGCCTTTCTTTCCATCGAGTCAGCATCGGCTCGCGCGGCGGCGTCCAACCGCCATTCCGCTCGGAGTCTCGATGAGGCGGCGAACCAAGAGTCCCTGCGCGATGTCTTCGCCATCACTGGATCGAGATCGCGGAGGGTGCTCACGGCACCGGCGCGCGCAGCCGCCCACCCCTGCACCACCGCCGCCGCCGAATCCGGTAGACGACGTGCGGCAGACATGACTTCGTCGGACGCGCGACCGCTCGCCAGAGTCACTGCATTGCGGACCGCGATGTCGAAGTCTCTGCTCTCGGAAGACGCACGCTCGATCATCGGCGTCGCGCGTGCCGATCGATCCGGGCGTGCCTCAGCCAAGCGTTGCACGACGTAATCCGCCGCCGCGCCGTTCGCAGCGAGGCTCCGGACGCGGTCATACGGTCCTACGAGGACCGAGAACTCCGACTCCGACATGCCCGCGCCCGGTCTGCTGCGCATGGCGAGCCTGTTCAGATCATCGGTGATCGGCTTTGCGGTGGCGCTCAACGCCCGCAGGTCCCGGTCGGCAAGCAGTAACGACCAGTCGAGGTCCTCGGGTAGCGTGATCCCGGCACGCGCCAGCGCCCGGGCCCCCTCGTCGGTGCGTGATCTTCCGGGATCGAACCACCGCCTTGGGTCGACTTCGGTGTCAGAGGCCAGAAATACGAGGGACATCGGCACAGGTTCGTACACGAGCAGGTGGCGATACTCCGCCGCCAGCGTGGCCACCAAACTCCGAAAGAGCTCCTCGCTCACGAAGCCCGCATTCATCCACTGCACAAAAACGCCATCAGCCGTCAGCCGACGTTTGGCCAACGCGAGGAACTCCCGGCTGTACAGGTTCGCCGAAGCCGGTGTCCACGGGTGTGACGGCTGCGAGACGATGATGTCGTACTGATAGGACGTCCGTTGCAGCGCATTCCGGGCGTCGTTCAACACCACCCGGACTCGATCATCCCTCAAGGGATCGTGGCGACGCTCGTCGGCGATGAACCGATTGGCCTCGAGCACTCTCGGCTCGATCTCGACCACATCGATCTTTTCGATCGTCGGCGGAATCCCCTCGAGAGTGACTCCCCCGCCGAGACCAACGACGAGCATCGAGCGCGCGTCCGGACGCGACATCGCACCCAACGTGCCCAGCCAGACCTGATCGTCGAGACCGGGCGGCGACCCGACGCGGGAAACCAATGCCTCGGGAAGCCCGTCCCCCCGGAGCAACAGGCCGAAGCCACGCTCCTGGATCTGGATCGTCGCAGCACGCCCCACCGCAAGGAAACGTTCCTCCGTGGGCTGCGCGCTGTCGACCGCGCTGGATCCGAGGATCTCGCGTGGCGCCGGCAGATACCGTGACATCCCGACGACCGCGATGAGCACGCCAGAGAGGACGGCGATCCGTTGCGTGCGAGACGCGACGGGCCATGCGAGCCCTGCGATCACCAGCATCAATGTGCCCACCGCTGCGCTCAAAACCCCTTCGAACCGGATCGCTGGAAGCAGCACGTTTGCGGTGACGAGGGCGCCCACCATGGCCCCGGTCGTGCTTGCAGCGAAGATCCACCCTGTGACACGCGGATACTCCTCACCGTACCGGGCACCGCAGCGGACCAACAAAGGGAAGCTCAAGCCGAATGCGATGGATGACGGCAGTATCGCCAGCAGGACCACGACAAGCGTGGGTACCGCATGCAGGCCGTCTCCTGCCACCATCGAAAGCACACCGTACGCGCCGATGACTGCGACCGCTGCGACGACGAGGCTGAGGATGAGCCACCGGCGACCATCCGCTGCGAGCCCGGTCGAGCGCTGGGCGAGGATCCCGCCCGCACCGATCCCGAGCAAGGTGACGCACAGCATCGATGCGAAGCCCTGCATCGTGCCGCCCAGGAGGTGCGAGAGCAGGCGGGCCCAGAAGACCTCGAGCGAAAATGATGCAGCAGAGATCAGGAATGCCGCCAACACGAACGGCCATGCATTGCGGTCTGACGGCGCCGAGACCTCGCTATGGCGCTTGTCTGGTTGGCGCTTGGCCGGGAGGCTTTCCGGCTGGACCGGCATTCGGGAAGGCCCCACCAGCACGAGTGCAGCCGCCGCAAGGTTGAGAAGCGCCGCCGACAAGGTCGATGCAGACAAACCGAGATTGGGCAACAGGAGGAACCCTCCCACTCCCGCGCCGACCGCAGCGCCCAGCGTGTTCACCCCATAGAGCTGGGCCAGCCATGCCGGCGGACTGCCGACTCGACCCAGCGAGCCCTGGACCAATACCGGCAGCGTCGCCCCCATGCAGATCGTCGGCGCAGCGATCGCCAAGGCGCTCAATGCGCCATAGACCGTCGCTTGCAGCCACCCAGCGTCGGTCGCCAGCTCGGCACCGGAACCGAGCCAGGTCGAGACGATGCCGGCTGCAGCCTGAAGCGCGAACGGGAAGACCACCGCAAAGAGCGCCACAGCGCCCTCCAGACCGGCAAAGGTTCGCAATGGTGATGCGAGTCGCGAAGCCCATCTCGCGCCCAGCAGGCCACCGATCGCCAAGCCCCCCATGTATGCCGCGAGCACGGCAGCGACGGCCGTATGCGCGCTCCCGATCACCAGAGAAAAACTTCTCATCCACACGAGCTGGTACATCAGCCCGGCCACGCCCGAGACGAAGACCGCCACGAGCAACCTCACTGGCACGGACGACGGCGCGTCTTCCATCCCGGCCATCGCTGTCTTGGAAGTCATCGTTTCAGGTCCCCGCCGACGTTCGGTGCCATGGGAACAGGACTGTCCCCGGCCCCCATGCAATGGTCGTCAGAAAGGGGTTCATTGTTTTCGGGATTCCGGTGGAAGGCCCTCCGCGCACCCCATCTCTCGGAGTGGCGCAGGATCGGCTTTGATAACTTTTACAGAGATGAAAGACAAGATCGCATTGATCACGGGAGCAGGAATCGGCATCGGCGAGCAAGCCGCTATCGAGTTCTGCGCCCGAGGCGCAACGATAGCGGTCTGCGACATCGACGGTGTCGCCGCCGAGCGTGTCGCCCGGCAGATCGTCCGATCCGGTGGGCGCGCCCACGCGTACCGCGCGGATGTCAGTTCCGAGTCTGATGTCAGCGCCATGATGCAGGCCATCGTCGAGCACCTGGGCGGCCTCGATTTCGCCTTCAACAATGCGGGGGTGATCGGTCCGATCGGAACGCCGTTGCATGAACTCACGGAGGAGCAGTGGCGACGGGTCATCGACGTCGACCTCACGAGCGTATGGCTTTGTATGAAGCACCAGATTCCCGCCATGCTTGCGCGCGGGAGCGGCAGCATCGTGAACAACTCGTCCATCGTGGGCCTTCGTGCGGCGACCTTCAATCCGGCCTATGGCGCCGCGAAGCATGGCGTGGTCGGTCTCACCCGGGCCGCAGCGAGTTTCTACGCCAAAAACGGGATCCGGGTGAACGCGATCTGCCCGGGGATCGTCGACACCCCGATGTCCGCATCGATCGATGCGTCGCCCGGGAAACTGTCGACCGCGCGCGTCGACAGGACCCCGATGCTCCGCAGCGCCCAAGCCGTCGAGGTCGCGCGAGTCGCTGTCTGGCTATGCAGCGACGATGCCAGCTACATCACGGGTGCGGCGCTGCCGGTCGATGGGGGAAACTCGGTCGTCTGAGAGGATCCCACCCATGTCCGAACCGGGATGCCCGAGACCCTGGAATCCGTGGTA
>CAISHQ010000118.1 GCA_903885195.1 uncultured Pseudomonadota bacterium
CACCCCGAGCCCCCGCCCGCTCGCCACCGAATCCGGAGGTATCCCCTGATGGAGCAGACCTGGAACGACAGCGCGCCGATCTATCGCCAACTGCGCGATCGAGTCGTCGCCATGATCCTCGAAGGCACTCTGCAAGAGGGGGACCCTCTGCCGTCGGTGCGCAACGTAGCGGCGGAGTATCGAATCAACCCACTGACGGTCCTCAAGGCCTATCAGCAACTGGTCGACGAGCACCTGGTCGAGAAACGTCGTGGTCGCGGCATGTTCGTCAACGCGGGTGCGCGGGTGGCGCTGCTCGCGGACGAACGCCGCCGTTTTCTCGGAGAGGAGTGGCCGCGGACGCGGGCCACCATCGATCGACTCGGCTTCACCGTGGACGAACTCATGCAGGTCCCTGCTGCAAAGAATGTCGGAGACAAATCATGAACCAACCCGTGATCAAGGCACGCGGTCTGCGCAAAACCTACGCTAAAGGGGTCGTGGCGCTCGACGGTGCGGATTTCAACGTGGGCGCCGGGCGCATCGTCGGGCTGATGGGCCCGAACGGTGCGGGCAAGACCACCGCACTCAAGGCCATTTTGGGCTTGACCCCGTTCGAGGGCGAACTGTCCGTACTCGGCCGCGATCCTCGCATCGCCCGTGATCAGCTGATGAACGATGTCTGCTTCATCGCTGATGTTGCCGTGCTGCCGAAGTGGCTGCGCGTGCGCAACGCCCTCGACTACGTCGCCGGCGTACATCCGCGCTTCGATCGCGCGAAGGCCGAGGACGTGTTGGCACGCACCGAGGTGCGCCGCGGCAGCCGAATCGGTGAACTATCGAAAGGCATGATCACCCAGCTGCATCTGGCGCTGATCATGGCCATCGACGCGCGCCTGCTCGTGCTCGATGAGCCGACGCTCGGCCTTGATCTGCTGTATCGCCGCACGTTCTACGAGGCATTGCTCAACGACTACTTCGATCACGAGACGACGATCCTCGTCACGACGCATCAGGTAGAGGAGGTCGAACACCTGCTGACCGACGTGCTGCTGATCAACCACGGCCGCATCGTGCTCGACTCGGCCGTCGATCAGTTGCCGAACCGATTTGTTCAGCTCGTCACGACGCCCGCCAACCTGCCGGTGGCGCGTGCGCTGCAGCCCGTCCACGAACGCGAGGTGTTTGGCCGTCACGTGCTCGTCTACGACGGCCGCGATGCCGCCGAACTCGAAACACTCGGCGAGCTGCGCACGCCCTCGATTGCGGACTTGTTCGTGGCCTGCATGCAGGCGCCCAACACCGCGGCCCAAACAGGAGTCCGTCAATGAACGCCCAAGCTTTCAAGACCCTCGTCACCCGCGAGCTGTGGGAGCATCGCAGTCTCGTCTGGGCGCCGGTGGTGACCGCCGCGTTGCTCGTCATCGGTACATTGCTCAGTGCGCAGGGCACTGGCAGCATGCAGATCAATCTTGATGGTAACGACTCGTCGTTCTTCGCCACGCTATCGACCGATCCCAACGTCAACAGCCAATTGTTCGGTATCTGGACGAGCTCGTTGATCGTCCCGCAGGCGTTCGTTGGCCTTCTGGTGATCTTCTTCTACTTGCTCGATTGTCTCTACGCCGAGCGCAAGGACCGCAGCATTCTTTTTTGGAAGTCTCTCCCGGTGTCCGACGAGTCCACGGTGCTCTCCAAGGGGCTCACGGCACTCATCGTCGTGCCGGCGTGGGTGTGGTTGCTCTCACTCGTGTCCGGTCTCCTAGTTTTCGGCATCGTGGCCGTCAAGGTGTCGGGCACGCCACTGGCGCCGCTCGGCGACTTCCACGCGGCCGTCTGGCTGACCTCGCAGTTGGTGCTGTTGCAGAACCTGTTCCTCGCGGCGTTGTGGTACGCACCTGTCGTCGGCTACCTGCTCGTTGCCTCGGCATTCGCGCCGCGCAGTCCGCTCGTCTGGACGATATTGCCACCTGTGCTGCTGGTGACGGCCGAGAAGATCGTCTTCAACACCAGCCACATTGCGGGATTCATCAGCCATCGTCTGCGCGGGTTCTTTGATCATCTCGGTGGTCTAATGACGCGCGATGGCGAGCAACTGTCGATGCCCGACGTCGTCGCGCAGATCGACGCGGCCTACCGGGGGCTTAGCGCGGCTGGCATTCTGGGCGAACTCGACCTGTGGCTGGGTCTGCCGGCGGCGGCGGCACTCTTCTGGGGCGCGGCGCGTCTGCGACGCTGGCGCGATGCCGTCTGACTCGTCGACGCCATCGATCTTGGGCTGCAAGCGAAGCAGGCACACTGGAACGTCAAGGGCCCGAACTTCATCGCGTTGCACGAGCTGTTCGACAAGATCGCCGAGCACGCCGAGGGGCACGTCGATGCACTGGCCGAGCGCATTACCGCGCTCGGCGGTACGGCCCGCGGCACGGTCCGAACCGTTGCGGCGCGCTCGAGCCTTAAGCCGTATCCCGAGAACATCTACACCGGCGCCCAGCACCTCGAAGCGCTGGCCATCGCGCTGGCGACTGCCGCCAAGGCTTCGCGCCAGGCGATCGAGATTGCCGATGATCTCGATGACGAGGTCACCGCTGATCTGTTCAACGAAATCACCGGGGCGCTCGATAAGGATCTGTGGTTCATCGAGGCGCACTTGCAGTGATCGGCGCGGCGAGACGGGTTAGACTGCAGCCTCGATGATTCGCAATGCGAGGCTGACATGTCCGAACCCGTAATCGCCGGCAAAGTGCCGCTCCCCGTCGACGTTGAGGCGGGCAAGACCTATTGGTGGTGCAGCTGCGGCAAGTCCGCGCGGCAGCCCTTCTGTGATGGCTCGCACAAGGGCACCGATTTCACTCCAGTGCGGTATGACGCCACGCAGACCGGCAAAGTCTGGTTCTGCGCGTGCAAGCACTCGGCCAAAGCACCGCTGTGTGACGGGAGCCACAAGAACCTTCCCTGATGCACTATCGCCTCGATCGGCAGGACCCGACGCTTCGCCTTACGCTCGAGGGTGAGTGGACCGTCCGTGAGGTCAGCGCGATCGGGGCTGCGTTGGCGGCCGTATCGTTCGACGGTGTGACCCGGCTCGAGGTCGCCACGGCCGCAGCGAGGCTCGACTTGTCGGGCGCCTGGCTGCTGCGTGATGTGCTGCAGCGCGCCGAGCGGGCCGGTGCCGAGGTCGCATTCGTTGACCCGCGGCCCCCAGCGCTCGAACTCGTCGAGCAGACGCTGGGTTCCGGGGCGGGTCCGGCCTTCGTCCGCGAAGAGCGTCCGCTGCAGCCGATCGCCGCACTCGGACGAACGGTCGTCGATCGATGGCAAGGGTGGCTATCGGGCCTCGCGTTCATCGGTGAGGCCGTATGGCGTTTTGGTCGAGCGTTGCGCGATCCGCGAGTCTGGCGTCCGACGTCGATTGCACGGCATGTCTACGACACCGGCATCACTGCGATTCCCATCGTTGCGCTGATCGCCTTCCTGATCAGCGTGATCATCGCCTACATGGGCGCCCAGCAATTACAGAAGTTCGGCGCCGACATCTTCGTCGTGGATCTCGTCACCGTGGGCGTGCTGCGCGAACTCGGTGTGCTATTAACGGCCATCATCGTCGCCGGGCGATCGGGCAGCGCGTTTGCCGCCGAGATCGGCGTCATGCAGCTCAATCAGGAGGTCGACGCCCTGAAGGCTTCGGGTGTCGAGCCGATCGAGGTGCTGGTGCTGCCGCGCTGGATCGGTCTTGCGATCGCGCTGCCGCTGCTGACCGTCATCTCCGATGCCGTCGGCATTCTGGGCGGTGCCCTCTTGTGTCAGGCCTTGCTCGACATGTCGTTCGTGCAGTACTTCCAGCGCGTCGACGAGGCCATCGGCGATTGGACCTTCTGGGTGGGCCTGGTCAAGGCACCGGTGTTCGCATTGCTGATTGCCGCAGCGGGCACCTACCGCGGCATGCAGGTTCGCGGCTCCTCTCGCGAGCTCGGTCGCTTGACGACGGTCGCCGTGGTGCAGGCGATCTTTCTCGTCATCCTCGCGGATGCGCTGTTCGCTGTGCTCTTTATGGAGATCGGCATCTGATGTCCGAGCCCGTCATCGAAGCCCGCGGCATCGTCAACCGATTTGGTGCACAGATCGTGCACGATGGTCTCGACATGATTGTGCAGCCCGGAGAAATCTTTGGAATCGTGGGCGGTTCCGGTTCGGGCAAGAGTGTGCTGCTCAACACCGTACTGGGTCTCCGACGGCCGCAGGCGGGCGAGGTGAAGATCTACGGTACCGACATCACGAAGCTCGATGCGCCGGGCCTGCGCCAACTGAAGACTCGCTACGGAGTGACCTTCCAGGCGGGCGCCTTGTTCAGCTCGCTCACCGTGCTGCAAAACGTGCAGTTGCCGATGCTCGAGCACCTGCAGCTCGATGCCCGCGCGCTCGACGAACTGGCGATGCTGAAGGTGCGCATCGTCGGTCTGCCGCCGGAGGCTGCGGCAAAGTATCCGTCCCAACTGTCGGGCGGCATGATCAAGCGCGCAGCGCTGGCACGAGCGCTGGCGCTCGACCCAGGGCTGCTGTTCCTCGACGAACCGACCTCGGGTCTTGATCCGATCAGCGCCGCGGCGTTCGACGAGTTGCTGGTAGGGCTGCAGCGTGAACTCGCGCTAACGGTGGTGATGATTACCCATGACCTGGACAGCATTTTCAGAACCTGCAATCGTGTCGGTGTGATCATCGATCGGCGCATGGTCGCGGCACCGCTTGCCGAGATCGTCGAGCATCCGCATCCCTGGATTCAGGCGTATTTTCACGGCGATCGAGCACGCCGTTTCGGAGTGGTTCATGGAACGTGAAGCCAATTACACCGCGGTCGGGGCGTTCGTCATGCTGGTACTGGCGATGGCCGTGGCCTTCATCTACTGGTATTCGGACGCACGCAACTCCAAGTCGTATGTGCGGCACGAGGTCTATTTCGAGGGCTCGGTCAGCGGCCTGAATGTCGGTAGCACCGTGCGTTACCTTGGCGTGGACGTCGGTCGCGTGGTCAACCTGACTATCGATCGTCGTTCCGCTGCTCGCGTGCAGGTGATCGTCGATATCGATTCGTCGACACCGATCTCCGAGCAGACCGTTGCCGAGCTGTCGCTGCTCGGTGTAACCGGGCTGCTCTACATCGACTTGCTCGGCAACGTGGGCAACAAACGCCTCGCCGAGCCTGTGCAGAGCGAGCGGTATCCCGTGATCCGTTCCGTGCGCTCGAGTTTCGATCTGTTGCTGAGTGGCGTGCCCGAAGTGATGGGCCGTGCCTCGGAAGTGGCGCAGCGCGCCAGTCGCCTGCTGTCGGACGACAACCTGGATGCCGTCTCGCGCATGGCTGGCAATGTCGATGATGCGAGTCGCAGTCTCCCGCAAACCATGCGCGAGGTTGACGCGCTGGTGCGCGATCTGCGCGTCATTTCCCGCGACCTCGCCGTGGTGTCAGGTGGCTTGCGTGCCACGAGCGAGGAATCGATGCCAGTGGTGCGGACGGCAGTGCAGCGACTCGGTGTGGCGGCTGACAACGTCGCGCGCACGAGCGAGCGTCTCGATGCGTTCGTGACCGAAAACTCGGTGCCGCTCGCGACGTTCACGCGCGAGGGATTGCCGGAGCTCGAGCGCCTTGTGCGTGAAAGTCGGCAAACTGCGGTCGAATTGCAGGCGCTGTCCCGCTCGTTGCGCGAGGATCCGTCCCGCTTGTTGTTCCAGCCTGCGCCGCGCGGCGTGGAGGTCCCCCGATGATGCGTCACGCCGTGTTGGTGCTGCTGCTGGCCGCACTCGGTGCCTGCACCAGCATGCTGCAGAGTCGACAGCCTCCGCCGGTCACCTATGTGCTGCGCCCTGCGACGGTGGCGACGGCTGCGACGAGCAGTGAGACGACGCTCGAGTCGGTACAGGTACTCGATGTCGTCGCCTATCCGGGTCTCGACACCGACGCGATTCTTTTGACGGATGTCGCGAACCGCAAACTCGATGTGTTTGCAGCCAGCCGCTGGCCTGAGCGTTTGCCGCGGGTACTCGAGACTCACATCCAGGACGCGCTGCGCGCGCGTGGTGTCCCTGTCGTGCACGATGCTGCGGCACCGTTTCCGGCTCGTCACACGGTGCGTGTGACTGTGCGCCGCTTCGATGCCGAGTACCGCTCGCCGGGTGCTGTACCCACCTGTCGAGTGGCGCTCGATGTGGTGGTCGCCGAGCGTGACTCGCGGCGCGTGTTGGCCGTCTTTGCGGTAGAGCAGGCAGTGCAGGCTGAGGCCAACCGGATGGGGCCGGTGGTCGCGGCCTTCGAAAAAGCGACCGCCGCGGCGCTTGGGGCACTGGCCGACGGGGTGGCGGCCGCTGCGCCGGCTACCCGCTAACTCATTGTTTGTAATGCAATTTAATTGCGATACGGGGGGTTTGTTCAGTCACTGTACAGGTCGGTACTGAACAAATGCTTGACAAGGGAGGGGGCGACGGTAGGATATCAACCGTCAACCGTCCCTTCTGACGAGTGACCCCCGTTTGGGCGGATCGAAAGATCCGCCCTTTTTCTTTTCCGGGTGCCGCGGTTTCACTGACCGAGTTCCTCGCTGAGCATGAGCCAGCGCTCCTCCAGATCGTGGATCCGGGTCAGCAGCGCCGCGTGCGCAGCGGGTAGCGCCCGTACCGCGGGGTCGGCGGAGGCGTAAAGCGCCGGGTCTGCGAGGCGCGCTTCGAGCGTTTGCCGCTCGGCAAGACAGACTTCGAGCTCACGCTCGACGCGTTTCAGTTCCGCTCGCTGTGGCGCGAGTCGATTGCGCGCTTCGGCCTCGAGTCGTTTGCGCTCCATGCGATCGAGTGCGGGCGGTTCGGCATTGCTGATGGTCGTCACGCCGTCAGCACCGCGACGGGTCGTCGCCAACCAACGCGCATAGTCGTCGAGATCTCCGTCGAAAGCCTCAACTTCGCCATCGCGCACGCGCAGGAATTCGTCGCACACGCCGCCGAGAAGCCCGCGATCGTGTGACACCAGCACGACCGCGCCCGGAAATTCCTGCAGCGACAGCAGCAGCGCGTCGCGCATTTCGAGGTCGAGGTGGTTGGTCGGCTCATCGAGGAGCAGCAGGTTGGGCCGACGAGCCACGAGGATCGCCAGCGACAGGCGCGCCCGCTCGCCGCCCGAAAAGTGCCGCACCGGCTCGAACACTCGATCGCCGCGAAAGCCGAATTGCCCGAGATGATCGCGTTGCTGCTGCGGTGTCCACCCGGTCACGATCTCGCCGCCACGACGGGTGAGTTCGAGCAGGGCGGAACTCTCCGCGTCGAGTTGATCGACTTCAAGTTGCGCGAAAAACCCGGTCGCCAGATCCGCCGCGGCCGTACAACTCCCACCGAGCGGCGCGAGTTCTCCGGCCAGCGTCTTCATCAGTGTAGATTTGCCTGCACCGTTACGCCCCAGTATGCCGACCCGCGCGCCGGGTGCGATCGACAGCGAGACGCTGCGCAGGATGCGACGTCCGGCATAGCCTGCCTCCACGTGATCAAGGGCGATGAGCGGCGTTGGCAATTTCCGCGGCTCGGCAAAGCGCCATTCGTAGCCCGCCTCGTCGCGCTGCACCACGATGTCCGGCAGGCGTTCGAGCCACTTGATGCGGCTCTGTGCCTGTCGCGCCTTGCTCGCTTTGGCCCTGAACCGTTCGATGAAGCTGCGTACATGGTCAGCTTCGCGCCGCAGTTTCTCGTTGGCTGCCTGCTGCTGTGCGGCTCGCGCGGCGCGTTGCTGCTCGAAGCGGGTGAAGTTGCCCGTGTAGCTCGTGGCACGCGCCGCAGACAGATGGACGATGCGCCCGACGATGGCATCCATGAAATCGCGATCGTGCGAGACCAGCAGCAAGGTACCGGCGTACTCCTGCAGCCAGCGTTCGAGCCACAGCACTGCATCGAGATCGAGGTGGTTGGTCGGTTCATCTAGCAGCAGCAGGTCCGAGGGGCACATCAACGCTCGCGCGAGATTGGCCCGCATTCGCAGTCCACCCGAAAAGGCAGCAATCGGTTCGTCGATGCGTTGCACGTCGAAGCCGAGGCCATCGAGGAGTGCAGCGGCTCGGCTGCGTGCGGTGTAGCCGCCCTGCAGCTCGTACTGCGCGAGTGCCTCGGCCTGCGCCACGCCGTCGTCGCGCTGTTCGGCTTCCTGCAGCCGTTGTTCGCAGTCGCGCAAACCTTGATCACCGTCGATGACGTGCTCGATCACCGGACGTTGCGAATGCGGCAGCTCCTGTGCCACCGTGGCGATGCGCAACTGCGCGGGACACTCGAACTCGCCACGATCCGCGCTGAGCGTTCCTTGGATGAGCGCGAGCAGGCTCGACTTGCCGCTGCCATTGCGGCCCACGATGCCAACCTTCTCGCCGCGCAGGATGCTGAAGGTGGCCTGCTCGAGCAGGGGTTCGGGTCCCCGTCGAAGGAGGACGTCGCGCAGGTGAATCACGACGAGAGTTTACGCCGAACGGCACCGGGCGTGCCGCCTGCGGGTCGACGAGTTTGTGTATCCTCGCGCCATGAAGCTGGAAATTTTTTCGGACGTGATCTGCCCCTGGTGCTATGTCGGTCAGGCGCGGCTCGAGCAGGCCTTGGCGGCCCGGCCCGCGGCGCAACCCCAGATTACCTGGATGCCGTACCAACTCGATTCTTCGGTCCCCGAGGAGGGACGCGACCGACGGGAGTACCTGCTGGAGAAGTTCGGTGACGTCTCCCACTTCGATCACGCCAAGAAACAGTTGGAGCAGATTGGCCGCAGCGTCGGCATCGATTTCCAGTTCGATGCGATCCAGCGCACGCCCAACACTCGACGCGCGCATCTGCTCATCGCGCGAGCGCGACGCGAATCACCGGCGCACGAGGCAGCGATGAGCGTGCGCTTATTTCGCGCCTACTTCACTGAGGGGCTCGACATTGGCGACCCTGAGGTGCTTTGCAGGCTGGCGGCCGACACGGGTCTTACAGCGGAGGCGGGACGAGCCGCGCTCGTCGACGAGGAACTGTCCCGCGAGGTGACGTCGCTGCAGGATCTCGTTCGGCGCTGGAACATCAGCGGTGTGCCGACATTCGTCTTTGATCGACGCTTCGCGTTTTCCGGAGCGCAGCCACTCGAGGTGTTCCTGCGCGCGCTCGACTCCTGACGCATGCGTCGGCTCGATGCCCGCGAGCTCACCGGCCGCTCGAGCACCCACATCCACTGGCTCGAGGAGCCCGCCTGCGCCTTGCATGTCGATGTGGTCGCGCCTTTTCTTGCGTTGCGCGCCGCCGCCGCACAGGCCGGATTTGATCTGCTACCGGCTTCGTCGTTCCGCGATTTTTCCCGCCAGCGTGTGCTGTGGAATGCAAAGTACCGGGGTGAGCGTCCGGCCCTCGATCGCGAAGGTCGACTCATCGACATGAGCGCACTTGCTCCGGCCGAGCGCATCGAGGCGATCCTCTGTTGGTCGGCGCTGCCCGGTGCGAGTCGGCACCATTGGGGTACGGATCTCGATGTTTACGATCGAGCGGCGGTGGCCGAAGGCTACGAATTGCAGCTCGTGCCCGCCGAGTATGCCCCCGGCGGCCTATTCGCGGCGCTCGATGTCTGGCTAGCGGAGCATCTCGAACGCTACGGCTTCTATCGCCCCTACCAGCGCGATCTCGGCGGCGTCAGCCCTGAGCCCTGGCACATCAGCTACGCGCCGCTGGCAACGGAGTGTCTTCAGGCGCTCTCGCCCGAGGTTTTGCGCGATGCGTTGCGGGAGGGGGATGTCGAGGGCGGCGAGGCCTTGATCGCGCGTGTGCCCGAGCTGCACGAGCGTTTTGCCCTGCGAGTCGAAGCAGCGCGGCCCTCAGTCTTGCAGCATGAACTCGGCGATCACCGGCGCATGGTCTGAGGGTCGTTCGGCACGGCGTGGCTCGCGATCGACCCGGCAGGCCGTACACCGCTCCACCAGCGATTGCGAAGCCAGAATGAGATCGATGCGCAAGCCGTGATTGCGACGGAATGCGGCCGCGCGATAGTCCCACCAGCTGTAGGTCTGCGGCGCCTGCTCGAAGCGACGGAAGACATCGACCAGCCCGGTCTCGAGTAGCCGCGCAAAGGCGTGTCGCTCCGGTTCACTGACGTGCACGCTGCCTTGCCAGGCGATCGGGTCGTGCACGTCACGATCCTCTGGGGCAATGTTGAAATCGCCGAGTACGATGAGCGGGCGTCCCAGCTTGTGCAGTTCGACGAGCCAGCCACGCAGCGCTTCGAGCCAGCGCAATTTGTACACGTACTTGTCGGAGCCGGGCTCCTGTCCGTTGGGCACGTATAGGTCGACGACGATGCAGCCTTGCGTTTCCACAGCCAGCACGCGGCGTTGCTCGTCGACGAATCCTGGAATGTCGGTGGCGATCGGCGTGAGTGGCGTGCGCGAGAGCACGGCCACGCCATTGTAGGTGCGTTGTCCGCTGTAGGTGACCTGGTACCCCAGCGCCTGAATCTCAGCTGCCGGAAAATCCGCATCCGGCAGTTTGGTTTCCTGCAAGGCGACGACGTCAGGCTGTACGGCGGTTAGCCACTCAGCCAGCTGTGGCAGGCGGACACGCAGCGAGTTGACGTTCCAGGTGGCGATGGAGAAGGTGTTCATGGGCCGCTAGGGTAATCGACCCTGCGCCATCCCGGGCGGTCGCGTGTACGATGGTCGCCTCGGCATCAAGGGGCGGACATGGCAGAGCGGAGTTTCGATCTGGTGGTGATCGGCGGTGGCAGCGGCGGACTCGCTTGCGCCCAACGCGCCGTGGAGTACGGCGCCACGGTGGCGCTCGTCGAAGCCTCACGACTCGGTGGCACCTGCGTGAACGTGGGTTGCGTGCCTAAAAAGGTGATGTGGAACGCCGCGCAGATCGCACAGGCAGCGCATGATGCCCGCCATTACGGTTTTGATCTGACCGTCGGTGCGCACGATTGGCCCGCCCTCAAGCGTTCCAGGGACGCCTACATCGAGCGCCTCAACGCTATCTACGAACGCAATCTGGCGCAGCGCAACGTTCACCTCGTTCGCGGTCGCGCACGCCTCACAGGTCCCAGCGAGATCGAGGTCGGCGATGTGCATCTCGATGCCGGCCATGTCGTGATCGCCACCGGTGGACGGCCTGCCGTACCGCCGATTCCGGGTGCTGAGCTCGGCTACACCTCGGATGGTTTCTTTGCCCTCGAGGATCGACCGCAGCGCGTCGCCGTGGTCGGCAGCGGCTACATCGCCGTCGAACTGGCGGGGATCTTCGCCGCGCTCGGCAGCTCGGTCGAGATGGTCATACGACGCGAGCGCGTGCTGCGGCACTTCGACGTCATGCTGGCCGATGGCCTGATGAAAATCATGCGTGACGAGGGCGTCGTGTTCCACGATCACGCCGTGCCTCGGGCCCTCGAGCGGGATGCCGATGGCAGCCTGCGCCTGTTGCTCGGCGATGGTCGCATCGTGGGTCCATTCGATGCTCTGTTCTGGGCAATCGGCCGTGATCCACTCCTCGAGGATCTCGGTCTCGATCGGGCGGGCGTGGCGCTGGATGGCAGCGGCTTCATCGCCGTCGATCCCTTCCAGCAGACCAACGTCGCGCGTCATTACGCCATCGGCGATGTCACAGGGCACGTGGCGCTGACGCCGGTTGCGATCGCAGCGGGCCGGCGTCTGGCCGATCGGGTCTTCGGTGGGATGACCGACCGACGTCTCGATTACAACAATGTGCCGACCGTGGTCTTTAGCCACCCGCCCATTGGCACGGTGGGCTTGAGCGAGGCTGAAGCCCGTGACCGCTACGGCAACGAGGCCGTGACGGTGTTCACCTCCGGATTCGTGCCGATGTACCACGCGCTGACGGAGCGCAAGCCGCGGGCGCAAATGAAGCTCGTGACCACAGGTCCGGAGCACCGCATCGTTGGCTGCCACGTGATCGGCGCAGGGGCTGACGAAATGCTGCAGGGCTTTGCAGTGGCCTTGAAGATGGGCGCCACGAAGCGGGATTTCGACGATACGGTCGCCATCCATCCGACCAGCGCCGAGGAATTCGTCACGATGCGCTAGGGCGTTTGCGGTGCCTCGCCCTGCAGCAGTCGGCGCAGGTACTCCGGCGCAATGAAGTGACAATAGCGCGTGCCGCGGAACTGAGGCGGCGAGTCTGCGTAGCGCGGGTCCAGCCAGTCGTTTTTCATGGCCTTGGACTGCAGGCGCAGTACGCCTGCGGCGTCCAGGCGGGCGTGGGCGTACGGCGCAAGCCACACGGGACCGTCCGTCGTGAGGATGTCTTCTTCAAAGATCACGGTACGCCGCAGCGATTTGGGTAGCGACGCCTCAACCGATCGCAGGGTCAATTCATTGACGTAACGACAGCCGCGATCCTCGCTCGCCTGTCCCGGCCCGTATTCACTGATGAGATGATCGGCCGTTTTCATCTTGCAGGAGATGAGGATCGGGCGCTGTGGGTCACCCTCCTGCAGTCTGACGAACTGGCGTGTGTAGAGCGGACGCACCGCAGGCTTTGATTTGGTGAACGCCGTGAAATCGGTGAATACCTCGGTTTGTGCGGGCGGCACCGCGCCGACGATCGCAGCCTGCGCTCGGGCGCAAAACCCTGCATCGGTCGTGGGTGGCGGAGCCAGCGTCTGGCAGCCGGCGAGCCAAATCAGAGCGCCGACGGTCGAGGTGAGCCGCAGCATCAGGGCGAGGCGGAGTGTCATGGGCTGTTTCTCCTCGGGGTTGCACGAGAGACGCTGTCCGCACGGTACACGTCGCCGAGGCGTGTCGTTGACTTGATCGCTATCGACGGCCGAAATCGCGGCATGTCTTCTCCGTTTTACCCGCGACAACCCGCGCTCCGTCGCGCCATTCTATGGGTCACCCTCGCTTCGGTGCTGCTGCTTGGCGCCTGCAGCCGCGGACCCGAGCCGCTGCCGGCCGATCAGCTGCGTATCCGCATCAACCTGCTGTGCACCACCTGCGATGACTTCCTGCAGTGTCGGGCGAACGCCTCCACCGATGGATTCACGCTCTACCGCCTGCGCGAAAAAAGTATCTGGGCGCAGATCGCCACGATTGGGGACTACCTGATCCAATCCCTGCGCCGCAAGACCAGCGACCAGCGACCGCTGACCGTCTACGCCGAACAGAACGGTCTGCGTGTGGTGCGTTCCACGACGGGCGCAGCACGGGTGGATCTGGTCAGCGGTTTGATCAGCTTGCCTGATTCGCTGATCGACCTGCGCGATGGCTCATGGCGTTCACTGCAGGGCGAGGTGCTCGGAGGCTGCGTCAGTATGCCGCGGCGAGAGGGCTACGCCTGGGTCCGTGAGCTTCTGGGGCGACCTTTGCCCGGTGCGACGCCATGAACCGATCCACGCTGTCACGGCCAGCGGTCATCGCGCTCGTGACGCTGCGCTTGCTGATGGCGGTGTTCTTTGTCGGCGCTGCAATCAATAAATGGCAGCAGTCCTACATTATGTCCGATCGTCTGCAGCGAATTTTTCTGGAGCGACTCGAAGAAATCGACCCGGAATCCTTCGGCGCCTGGTTTCTTGAGCACGTCGGCATCCCCCACTACCAGCCGTTTGCTTGGCTGGTGTGCTGGGGCGAGACCTTCATCGGTCTTGGTCTGCTGTTCGGCTTCATGACACGCGGCGCTGCCGTCGGCGCCATGTTGATGATGTTGTCTTTCGCGATGGGCGGGTACTATGACGCGTCACTGATCGTGCTGACGCTGATGTTCCTGCCGCTCGTGTGGTGGCCGGCCGGGCACCACGCCGGACTCGATGCGATCTGGCATCGACGCCATCCGCAGTCGATCCTGTTTCGCTAGTACCCAAGGAGAAATCGATGGCCGCAGCCCCCGAAGGTCGGAAGTTCTGGTTTGTCCGACTGATGCCCGGCGTCATGCCGGGGCATGTTGCGGCCTATCTTTGGGCAGCCTTTGTCAGCATCGGCATCTTCACCTACGCCACCTCGCTGCAGCCCTACCTGCTGCAGGTGAACATCGGCGTGCCGGCCGAGCAGCGCGGGCAGATTTCGGGTGACCTGCAATTCTGGGCCGAAGTCATCACGCTGCTCACGGTCGGTTTGTTCGGCGCCTGGTCCGATCGGGTGGGTCGACGCATCGTCTATGTGGTGGGCTTCCTCATCACGGGGTTGGCCTATGCAGCGTATCCGTTCGCCGATGACGTCAACCAGTTGTTGATCTATCGGCTGATCTACGCGGTGGGCGTGGCGGCGCTCGGCGGCATGCTGGCCACGGTGCTCGCCGATTATCCGGTCGATGCCGACCGCGGTAAGTTGACCGGCCTGTCGTTTGTTCTCAACGCTTTGGGCGCGGTGCTGTTTTTGGTGTTTCTCGTCAAGCTGCCGCAGATTTACCAGGGTTTCGGCGCGACCGAAACCGAAGCCGGACGGTTTTCTTATCTCACTGCCGCTGCGGTGTGCGTGTTCAGTGCACTCGTCATGCTGGCGCTTAAACCGGGTAAGCCGGATCAGGTCACCGAGCGCGTGCCGCTTGGCACCTTGATCCGACAGGGGCTTGCAGCAGGCAAGCAGCCGCGGATCGCGCTCGCCTACGCCGCCTCGTTCACCGCCCGCGCGGATCTCGTGATCGTGGCGTTGTTCCTGTCGCTCTGGGTTCAGTTGGCCGCGACGGCTGATGGCCTCGGCGCCGCAGATGCGGCTGCTCTGCAAGGAGCATTGTTCGGTATCGTGCAGGGCTGCGCGATGTTGTGGGCACCGCTGTTCGGTTGGTTGGCTGACAAGATCGATCGTGTGACGCTGGTCATCATTGCCACGCTGCTGGCCATTGCGGGTTACGGCTGGATGGGCTTGACGCCGGACCCGGCCGCAGGCGGCATAGCCTATGCCGCGGCCGCTCTGCTCGGTATCGGTCAGATCAGCGGCATCCTCGCTTCGCAGGTGCTGATCGCGCAGGAAGCACCAGGGCCGATACGTGGCGCGGTCATCGGCATGGTCGGATTCTTTGGGGCGCTCGGCATTCTCATCATTTCGAAAGTCGGCGGCATCGCGTTCGATCTGTGGCGGCCGGGTGCGCCGTTCATCATCATGGCCGGGGCTAACGTGGTGTTACTGGTTTTGGCTTTTTGGGTCAGGGGCAAGTCTCCCGCGGCGCGTGCATGATCAAGAACATTCCGTGGATAACTGTCTGTACGATGATGTGGCTCGCGGTTGTTGCGGGCCTGCCGACGGCGGCGGCCGACTCTGCAGCGCCCCCTGCGGCCATCGTCGCGCAGCTGCGCGGTGAATACCGTAGCGAGACTCTGGCGGACGGCACGTTGCAGGGCACCGAACGATTCACGCTGATCCGTCATTCGGACGGGTCGCGCAGCCTGCAAATGCTGGCGGATCTGCGCAGCCGCGGTTCGTGGTTCAACGTCTATCTGCATGTCGATGCGGACTTTCGTCCGGTGACGGCGTTTGCCACGTACTGGACCGCGGGTCTGCTCAAAGGTTCGGGCCTTTTCGAGATTCAGGGTGATGCACTGCGTGCCACCAGCCGAGGGCCCGTGAGCGGATCGCAGTCCCGTGCGACGGCGGTGCCTGCGCGATTTTCGATCGGCGCGCATCCGGTGTCGGGTGATGGGTGGCATACGGCGCATTACGACCGGCAAACGGGCGGAGTGCAGGCACTCAGCCTATACAGCGTCGATGCGGGGGCCGATCCGTCGAAACCAGTGCTCGGTACGCTGCTGCCTTTGTCGGTCGAGTATCTGGGCGAAGAACAGGTGACCGTGCCTGCGGGAACCTTCATGGCGCAGCGCTTCCGGCTCGCTGGACTCAATGATCTTTGGGTCCATGGACCCGACCGGCTGGTCGTGAAGTCCGAGTTACCGCGCCGCGGTATCCGTTACGTGCTAGTCACGCTTGCCGGCGAAGGAGAGGCGATCGAGCAGCCCAAGCAGCAGCGCTGACAACACGAAGGTCATGTGCAGCACTACATACCAGAGAATCTTGTCGTTCGGGATCGTCTTCACGTCCATGAAGACTTTCAGCAGGTGAATGGACGAGATGGCGACGATCGAGGCGGCGACTTTGAGCTTCAGGGTTCCGGCATCGAGCTTGCCAAGCCAACCGAGTTTCTCGCCCTCCTGCGCCACATCGATGCGTGAGACGAAGTTCTCATAACCCGAGAACATCACCATGACGATCAGGCTGCCGACCAGCACGATATCAATGAGTGTAAGGACGATGAGCACAAGCTGGTCTTCGCCCAGCGTGCCGATCGTGACGACCACATGGAAGGCTTCCTGGAAAAACTTGATGCCGAGCGCCACGAGCGCGAGCGACAAACCGATGTACATCGGTGCGAGCAACCAGCGGCAGGCGAAGAGCAGGCGTTCAAGGAATTTTTCGATCATGGGGGGATTTTAGCGCAGCTGCCTGCCGCGGCGCAGCCTCGCGATGCGGATCACAGCGTCTCGAGGGCGAAAATCCGCAGCGGCGTGGCCCCAGCGGCCAGCGAGCGCTCCTCGACGAATTGCAGACCGAGTTTGCCGAGCACCTGGATCGAGCGGGTATTGTGAGGCGAGGTGATACCGAGCACCTGCCGCAGGCCGAGTCGCCGCCGCCCGTCCTCGATGGCAGCCCGCGCGGCTTCGCTGACGTAGCCGACGTTCCAGAATTGCGGCAGCAGCGCGAAGCCAATGTCTGCATGCGGTAGCGTGTCGCGCCGGACGAGGCCACACATGCCGATCGGGGTCGCCGAATCGCGCAGACTGACTTTCAGTAATCCGTGCCCATGCTGTCGATAGCTGTGCATCGGGCCTTCCCCTAGATAGCGCTCGGCATCGGCCGACGTGCGTACGCCACGATCACCGATGAATTCGATGAACGAGGGCTGATTCAGCAAGTCCACGATGAAGGCGGCGTCAGACAGCGCAAACTCCTCGAGTACGAGGCGAGCTGTCTCGATGCGGATCGGCGTAGTGCCCGCGTCCATCATGCTCCAGGCGGTCGATACTTGCCGAGCAGCGCATCCCAACGGGAGTCGATGCGATTGAAGGCTTCGGGCGCAAGGCGCTCGAGCTCCGTCCGGTTCAGTGCCTGGTACTGGGCGGGACCGCCCTCTTCGGGCCATTGACGCGTCGCGTCGATGACCACCTTGGAGGTCATGGGCCGCTTGGTCAGTGACGGGTCGAGCGGCATTCCCCGCGATTCGGGGATGATGGCGGTCGCAGGCGCTGGCTGCCAGCGCGAACCGAGCGTGTGCATGACGGCCGTTCGATCGAGCACCTCGATGTCGTCATCTACCACGACGACGACTTTGGCGATGCCGACGATCTGCGCGATGCGCTTGCCGATTTCGAGGGCCTCGCCGGGCTTTTGTTTCTTGATGCTCACGAAACAGAGCCCCGTGGCCTCCACCGGCGTATGCAGCATCTTGATGTTGGGGACGAAACGCTTCATCGCCGAGAGGGCCATCTGCTCGAGCGGTGCAGTCGTAAAGCCGCGGGTGACGCCAGTGAACTGGTTAACGAACCAGGGGTTGCGTCTGTGTGTGACGGCGGTGACGTTCATCCAGAAGTTCGCCGTCTTGCGAGCACCCATGTAGCCGTACATCTCGCCGAAGGGGCCCTCCGGCAGCATGCCCTGATCGAGCGGCACTTCGCCCTCGATGACCATCTCTGAGCTGGCGGGCACCAGATGCCCGTTGGTTTCGCTGCGTACGACACGCAGTGCTCGCCCCCGGATCGCCGAGACGACCTCGAGTTCGTCGGCCTTGGCGCGATTGAGTTTGGAGCTTGAAACAACCCAGGTCGCCGGATCCTGGCCGAGCGCAATCGACACCTTCACCGAGCTTTCGCCGCGCTCCTTGGCCTTCATGAACGCCTGCCACGCGCCTTGACCCTCTTCGGGGTTGATGCCGAGGAGACGAGGGCCCTTGATCTCGCAGCGATAGGTACCGAAATTTTTGCCAAGTTCCCGATCGTCGGTGAACACCGAGCCGGTATTCACGTAGCGCCCGGAGTCGGCCGGGTTCGACTGCATGAAGGCGAAACGGGTCAGATCAATCTGCTCGCCGCGCAGTACCACCTGCTTGCAGGGTGCGGCATCGCGTTTGACTTCGACGAAGGGCGCGGTTGGAAACGCTCCGCCTTGGCCCTGCTTGAGGAACTCATCGACCCGCGCGAGCGCCTTGTAATACGTCGCGATGTGATCGCCCGCCACCGGCTGCAAGCCGAAACTCAGGCACTCGGTGTCCCAGTGCCCGAAGTGGTTGGTGATGATCGGGCCTTTGTACCAGCGCCCGTCGATGCGC
>CAISHQ010000119.1 GCA_903885195.1 uncultured Pseudomonadota bacterium
CTGGCAGCAGCAAGTGGGTACCGACATCCCTGAGGACATTCGCAAGGATCTGCAGGAAGGTGTGCTCGAGCGGTTGATCCGCGCGACGCTTGTGACCGAGCGCAGCCGTGAAGCGGGTTATCGCGTGAGCGGCACCCGCGTGCAGGAAGAAATCCGTAACGAGCAGGCCTTTCAGGTCGAAGGCAAATACAACGAGACGCTAGCGCTCGCGCGCCTCGCGCAGGTGGGCATTTCTGCCGATACCTACCGCGCCGATGTGCGCAAGAGTCTGCAAAACGAGGAGCTGCAGCGCGCGCTCTTCGTGTCGGAATTCGTGACCCCGACCGAGATCGGCCGTCGCATCGCCCTCGAGGATGAACAGCGCGAGGTGCGCTATGCGACCTTCACACTCGATAAGTACGGCGCTGCCATCAAGCCGACCGAGGCTGAGCTCAGTGCGTGGTTCACGAAGAACTCCGCGCAGTTTTTGACCCCCGAGACCGTGCGCCTGCAATACGCCGAAGGCTCGCTCGCCGAGGCGAGCGCCGCGGTCGTGGTGGCGGACTCCGATCTGCAGGAGCTCTACGCCAAGAACAAGGATCGTTACGTTGAGCCCGAGCGGCGCCGTGCGCGGCATATCCTGCTGCCCACCGAAAAGGCCGCCAACGAGGCCCTCACGCAGCTCAAGGGCGGGGCGGATTTCGCAGCGCTCGCGGCCAAAATCTCAACCGACACGGGCTCTGCCGCGCAGGGCGGTGATCTCGGTTTCTCACCGAAGAGCGCCTTCGTCGGCCCCTTTGCCGAGGCCGTCTTCAGCATGAAGCAAGGCGAGTTGCGCGGCCCGGTGAAGAGCGAGTTCGGCTATCACGTCATCAGGCTCGAGGGCATCGAGGCCGGGCGCAGCAAGTCTTACGATGAGGTCAAAGCCGAGCTCGACACCGAGTTCCGTCGCGATCGCGCGGCGGATCTCTTTGGTGAGAAGCAGGAACAGGCGCAGCGTCGCATCGAGCAGTCGGGTGCGGACCTTGCGACCATTGCCAAAGAACTCGGCCTCACGTTGAGTGAGCTGCCCGTCTACACGCGAGGCGTGGGCGGTGGTGCGTTCGTCAACAACCCGGAACTCGAAAGCGTGGTGTTCGGTGACGCCGTGCTCAATCAGCGGCGCATCGGCGGCCCAGTACCCGCGGGTGAAGATCGCTTCGTGCTCGTCAAGGTGCTCGAGCACCGTAAGCCCGTCGTGCCCCCGCTCGCTGAGGTGCGCGCCCGAGTGCTTGAGGCCGTCACGCGCGAGCAGGCCGCAGCGGCGGCGCTGAAGGCCGCGCAATCGGTGGCGGCGATCGTCAAGGACGGCGCCTCGTTCGAGCAGATGGTGAAGGGCTTGGGGCTTAAGGTCGAAGCTGCCCGCTACATCGATCGGCGCGACCCCGCGGTGCCTGCGGCGCTGCGCGATACGGCTTTTGCGATGCCGCGTCCGAAAGACGGCAAGAGCGAACTGCGTGCACTCGCGCTACCCGAGGGTGGCGCGGCTGTCGTGATGCTGAGTGCATCGCGCGTGATGCCGGCCTCCGGTGATGCGGTGGTACGCCAAGCCCGCGCTCAGCAGATCGTGGGACGCCAAGGGCAGGCGGCGGTGTCGGCCTACGTGGAAGATCTGCGCGATAAGGCGAAGATCACCAAGAACGAGCTCGCGTTCCAGTAA
>CAISHQ010000120.1 GCA_903885195.1 uncultured Pseudomonadota bacterium
TGACGAGCCCGTTGCCAATGGCCAGATCCCGGGCACGCGTCCCGACGCTGCCCCGCTCCGGAAAGAACGTACGAGAGGGTTTGCGTGGTACGAGCTCCAGGGCTCCGAAGAGACCCAAGGACCTCGCCTCCCCAACGAGCGGATGATCCCCCAGTTCCGCCCAACGCTTCGCCCAATACGGGGTCAGGGTGTCGCGCACCCGTTCGATGACCCGCTCACGCTGCATGATTTCGAGGTTGGCGAGCGCCACGGCCGCTGCAACCGGATGGCCAGAGTAGGTGTAGCCGTGGGCAAACTCCCCGCCTTCGGCGATCAACACATCGGCGACGCGGTCGCTGACCATGAGCGCACCCAGCGGCACGTAGCCCGAGGTGATCGCCTTGGCGAGCGTCATGAAATCGGGCCGGGTACCGTAGTGCTCGCACCCAAACCACTGCCCCGTGCGTCCAAAGCCGCAGATCACCTCATCGGAGGCCAGCAGGATGCCGTAGCGATCCACGATGCGCTGGATCTCGGGCCAGTAGGTCGTCGGCGGAATGATCACCCCGCCTGCGCCCTGCACCGGCTCGCCGATGAAGGCAGCCACGTTCTCCGGCCCCAACTCCAGAATCTTTTGTTCGAGCTCACGGGCAGCCTGCAGGCCAAATTCCTCGGCGGTGAGCTCACCGCCGCACTCGAACCAGTACGGCTGACCGATGTGCACGATGCCCGGGATGGGCAGTCCACCCTGAGCGTGCATCGCTTTCATGCCGCCGAGCGAGGCACCGGCCATGGTGCTGCCGTGGTAGCCGTTCCAACGGCTGATGATCACCCGCCGCTGCGGCTGCCCGCGCAGCTCCCAGTAGCGGCGCACCAGGCGCACAAGCGTGTCGTTCGCCTCACTGCCCGAACTCGAGAAAAAACTTCGCTTGAACTGCGGCGGCGCGACTTCGGCGAGCTTGGCGGCCAGTTCGATGGCGGGCGGATTCGCGCATTGGAAAAAGCTGTTGTAGTACGGCAGCTCGAGCATCTGCCGATACGCCGCCTCGGCGAGCTCGCGACGACCATAGCCGAGCGCCACGCACCAGAGCCCCGACATGCCATCGAGAATGCGTCGCCCCTCCGAGTCCCAGAGGTAGACGCCCTCGGCGCGGGTAATCACCCGCGTGCCCTTGCGGGCGAGCGCCTGGTGATCAGTGAACGGGTGCAGGTAATGAGCGGCGTCGAGCGCCTGCCAGTCGGCGGTGCGGGTCATGCGCCCATGGTACTGCGCGATTACACGTTCAGCAGCAAGTGCTCACGTTCCCAGGAGCTGATGACCTGCAGGAAGACCTCGTACTCGGCCTCCTTGACGAGCGTAAACGCCGACACGAAGGAGTCTCCGAAGATCTCGATCAGCGGCTCGCACTCACGCAGCAAACGAATCGCTTCATCGAGACTGCGCGGCAACGAGAACGGTAAATCGTGCGCACTGCCCGTGATCGGGTCGGTCGGCGAGAGTCCCTGCACCATGCCGAGATAGCCGCAGGCGAGCGAGGCCGCGCTCGCCAGATACGGGTTGGCATCGGCACCGGCCAGGCGGTTCTCGACGCGCCGATCCTCGGGACCTGACATCGGCACGCGCAGTCCAGCCGTGCGGTTGTCGTAGCCCCAGTGCACGTTGATCGGTGCCACCTGGAAACGGCTGATGCGCCGGTAGGAGTTCACGTTCGGTGCCAGCAGCGCCATGGCGGCGGGCAGGTAGCGCTGCAAGCCGGCGATGTGCGCGAAGAACAACGAGGTCGGCGTGCCATCGGCCGCCGAAAAGACGTTCTTGCGGGTCTTGGCATCGACGATGCTCTGGTGGATGTGCATCGCGCTGCCCGGCTCCTTGGCGTGCGGTTTGGCCATGAACGTCGCGTACATCTTGTGACGCAGCGCCGCCTCACGCGCCGTGCGCTTGAACATGAACGCCTGATCGGCAAGATCGAGCGCGTTGCCGTGCAACAGATTGATTTCCATCTGCGCCGGGCCATCTTCATGGATCAGCGTGTCGATGGCGATGTCCTGGTCTTCGCAGAATTGGTAGACGTCATCGAACAAAGGGTCGAACTCGTTGACCGCCGCGATGCTGTACGACTGGCGGCCGGGTTCAGCGCGCCCCGAGCGGCCGATCGGCGGCTTCAAGGGGTAGTCGGCATCGATGTTCGGTTCGACGAGGTAGAACTCGAGCTCGGGGGCCACCACCGGGTCCCAGCCCCGCTGCGCATACAGATCGAGCACGTGCTTGAGCACTTCCCGCGGCGCCATCCTGACGCGCCGGCCATCGCTGTAGAAGCAATCGTGGATGACCTGTGCCGTAGGCTCGGGGGTCCACGGAACGCGCCGCACCGTGCGCGGGTCGGGCTTCAGAATAATGTCGATCTCGGCCGGACTCATCGCCGCCGAGGTTTCCTCGGGGTAATCCCCGGTGACGGTCTGCAGGAAGATGCTCTCCGGCAAGCGCATGCCCTGATCGCCCTGGAACTTCTGCGCAGGCATGACCTTGCCGCGCGCGATGCCGGCCATGTCGGGGACGATGGCCTCGACTTCCTGGATGTTGTGCTCTTTGAAAAACGTCGAAATCGGATCGCTCATGACATTAACCTCGGTAACGCGCGGCCTTGCGGGCCGCGCGGGCGCGGGCTGCGTCACCAAACGCGGTGAACAGCGCCACGGAAAACTCGTTGGCCATCACCCGCCACTCGGGGTGCCACTGAACCGCCCGAGTGAACGTCGGGGCATCGGGCAGACAGAAGGCCTCGATGAGCCCATCGGGGGCCGTGGCCTCGATGCGCAAGCCCGGGGCCAGTCGTTTGACGCCCTGACCATGCAGAGAGTTCACCCGAATCCGATCACGCCCCCCCGCCCAATCACGCATCGGACCGGGCTCGAGGTACACCTCGTGCACGGGCGCGTATTGCAAATCGAGCGGCGCGCTCTTGTCTTCGCGATGGTCCTGCAGGCCCGGGACCTCGTGGACCTTCTGCCACAGCGCACCGCCTAGAGCGACGTTCAGTTCTTGAAAGCCCCGACAGAGCCCAAGCAGCGGCACGCCCGACTCGATCGCTGCGCGAATCAGCGGCAGTGTCGTCGCATCACGCTCAGGATCGTGCAAGGTCCCCGGCTCGCTCGGACCCTCGTCGTAGTGGTGCGGCTCGACATTGGACGGGCTACCCGGCAGCAGCAGGCCATCGAGGTGAGCCAGCAACTCGGCGATCTCGAGCGGCTCAGGCAGGACGGGCACGAGCAAGGGCAGCGCTCCGGCGGCGCGCGACACCGCATGCGCATACTTCTCCCCGACCATGTGAAACGGGTGGGGGCCGACCATGCGACGATCGGCAGGAATTCCAATAATGGGCCGCAGCGACATACGAGGGTTGCGGTCGCGAATGATGCAAACCGCGCAAGTATTAGACCACAGATCGGGCTGTTTCGGCTTATGATTTCACTAGAAATATCTCTTAAGTCATTGTTTTTTATAGGTCTGCATTGCGGAAGATCGTGCGAGACAGGTATCCTCCGACGCCCAGCGACACTCCACGTCGCCCTCTCTCCGGCAGACCCCACATGACCCATGCCGAGCTCGATCGGTTTCTCGAGGCACACCCAGAGGTGCGCCATGTCGATCTCTTCCTGAGCGATCTGAACACCGTCGAGCGCGGCAAGCGCATCGATCGGGCCGGCGTGTCCAAGATCTTCACGGACGGTCTGCCGCTGCCCGGATCAATGTTCGCGCTCGATGTTCGTGGTGGTACCTCGGAGGCCACCGGGCTCGGGTTCGATGACGGCGATGCGGACCGACCCTGTCGCCCCCTGCCCGACTCACTCGTCCCGGTGCCCTGGGTGTCGGGCGGCATCGCCCAGGCTCAGGTGTCCATGTACGAGAGCGACGGTCGCCCCTTCTTCGGCGATCCGAGGCATGTGCTCGTCAAAGTGCTCGACCGGTTCCACCGGCTCAATCTGACACCGGTGGTGGCCGTCGAGTACGAGTTCTATTTCATCGATCGCGAACGCCGTTCAGATGGTCTGCCGCAACCGCCGCCCTTGCCCAAAGCGGGTCGCCGAGAGTTCAAGCAGCAGATAAATTCTATGACGGATCTTAATGAATACTCTGAGGTTTTATCCCGAATAGACGAAGTCTGCCGACTCCAGAACATTGCCGTCACCGGGGCACTTGCGGAGTACGGGGCGGGTCAGTTCGAGGTCAATCTCAGCCATCAACGCGACGCCCTGCTGGCCTGCGATCAGGCCATCCGCTTCAAGCGGGCGGTCCGCGCCATCGCCCGAGAGTACGGCTGGGACGCCACATTCATGGCCAAGCCCTATCGCGACATGGCGGGCTCCGGGCTGCATGTCCACGCCAGCGTCGAGACCGCCGCCGGCGAGAACATCTTCGCCTGCCCGGATGCGGATGCCGAAGGCCGGCTCGAGAACCCCACCCTCCGCCATGCCATTGGCGGGGTCCTCGCCACCCTGGGGGAAGGTATGGCGATCTGCGCGCCAGGCCCGAACTCCTATCGCCGCTTCCGACCCGAGGCCTATGTGCCGATGATGCCGTCGTGGTCAATCAACAACCGCGGGTCTGCCGTTCGCATCCCGCTGAGCGATGCCCGCAACCGCCGCATTGAGCATCGCCTGGCCGGTGCCGACGCCAACCCCTACCTCGTCGTCGCCTGGATGCTGGCGGGCATCCACCACGGCATCTCGCAGGGCCTCGAGCCGCCGCCAGCCCTGCTGGGTAACGCCTACCGACAGCAGGGCGAGCCTCTGCCAATCCACTGGCCCACAGCCCTGGAACGCTTCCGGGCGAGCGAGTTCGCTCGAAGCTACTTCGGCAAGCCCTTCTGCCGGCTCTACGACACCGTCAAGCAATGCGAGCTCGAGGAGTTCCACTCGCACGTCACACCCCTCGAGGTTGACTGGTACATGGGGGCCATCTGAGCCCTGCACGTCACATCCCTGCACGACACATCGACTCGTGGTACGCCGTCACAGCACCCGAACAACCGCTTCGGCCTGCCCTCGAGGGCGACCACAGTGCCGATGTATGCGTGGTGGGCGGCGGGATCGCGGGCTGCTCTACGGCACTGCATCTGGCGGAACGCGGCTACAGGGTCGTGCTGCTCGAGGCCGAGCGCATCGGCTGGGGCGCCTCGGGTCGCAGCGGGGCGCAAGCGATTGCCGGGATCGCCTGCGGTCACTCCAAGCTCGAGCGACTGATCGGCACGGTCGATGCACGTCGCGTGTGGGACGTGTCGGTCGAAGGCCTGCGATTGCAACGCGAACTGATCGCGCGACATTCAATCGACTGCGACTACGTCGCCGGACAGATGCATGTGGCGCTCAAGCCGCGGCAAGAGCGTGAGCTGCGCGAAGAAATCGAGTTACTGCACCGTACCCTCGACTACACGCACATTCGTCTGGTCGAACGCGACGAGCTGCGACAGATCGTCGCCTCGGACCGATACGTCGCCGGCACCTTCGACAGCGCGGGCGGACACCTTCACCCGCTCAAGTACACCCAGGGTCTCGCCGCCGCCGCCGAGCGAGCCGGCGTGCAGATCTACGAAGCCTCGCGCGCCCTCGCCTACACAGCCGTCACGCTAGGTGGTTCGCGCGGCTTCGAGGTGCAGACCGAAGCAGGTCGCGTGCAATGCCGGGAACTCGCGCTCTGTGGCAACGCCTGGCTTGGCGCGCTGGCTCCGGCGCTCGCCCGCAAGATCATCGGCGTTGGCACCTATATTGTGGCCACGGCACCGCTCGGCGCCGAGCGCGCCGAGGCCTTGATCCGCAATAACGCCGCCGTGAGCGACGTCAACTGGATCCTCAACTACTTTCGCCGCTCGGCCGACCACAGACTGCTGTTTGGCGGCCCGGTCAGCTACTCGGGGTTCGACCTGCAGAGCGCCCGGCACAGCGCGCGCGCGCGCATGCTCAAAGTATTCCCGCAGCTGTCGGACGTGTCGATCGATCACGCCTGGGGCGGCTACGTGGACATCACACAGAGCCGCGCGCCGAACTTTGGGCGACTCGATGGCGCCTACTTCCTGCAGGGCTTCTCAGGCCATGGCATCGCACTCACCGGTATCGCCGGCAAACTGCTGGCCGAGGCCATCGCAGGCTCCAGTGAGCGGTTCGATGTGTTCGCGCGGATTCCGCACCGCGACTTCCTCGGCGGCGCGCTGCTGCGTCGCCCTTCGCTCGTGCTCGCGATGCTCTGGTATCGCCTGCGCGATCTACTGTGAGCGTGCGGCGGCCGTGGGATGTAACACCCGGTTCATGAACGGGCGCAGGTACTTCTCGGTCACCTCAGCCACCAGCGAGTAAGCCGCCGGCACTACGACGAGCGAGAGTAGCGTCGAAGTGATCAGACCGCCGATCACCGACACACCGAGCGGCGTGCGGAAGTTGCCATCCGCACCGAGCCCGAGCGCAATCGGTAGCATGCCCGCACCCATGGCGAGAGTGGTCATGATCACGGGTCGCGCGCGCTTGCGGCAGGCGTCGATCAGCGCGTCGTGCCGGTTCATGCCGGCGGCCTCGCCGAGGATCGCGTAATCGACGATCAGGATCGAGTTCTTGACGGCGATGCCGTTCAGCAACAGCAATCCGATCAACGAAGGTAATGACAACGCGTTGTTCGTCAGCAGCAGCAGCCCGAACGCGCCACCGCCGCAAAGCGGCACCGCTGCGAGGATGACGAGTGGCTGCGTGGCACTGTGAAAGAGCAGTAACAACACCAGATACACCGATACGATGCCCGCCAGCAGCGCGAGTGCAAACCCGACGAAGAGTTCAACGAAAGCTTCGGAATCTCCCGCCGGTACGATACGTACGCCGGGCGGCAACGTCTGCACGGCCGGCATGCGATTGACCCGGCTCATCACATCGCCAAGCGGCAGTCCGTTGAGTTCCGCGGACACTGTCACGTTGCGTTCGCGGTTCAGCCGATCGATGCGCGCCGGACCACTGCTCTCCGTGATCTCCGCGACCGCCGACAGCGGCACAGGCCCGTTCTTGCCGGGCACGCGCAACTGACGCAACACCGCAGGATCAGTGAGCGAGGCTCCAGCAAGTTGCACGCGGATGGGCACCTGACGCTCGGCCAGGTTCAGTTTTGCGAGGCGCTGGCGAACATCACCGCTCGTGGCGATCCGCGCCGCATCGGCGATGTCCACCGTCGATACGCCAAGATCCGCCGCACGCGCCGGATCGGGTCGAATCACGATCTCGGGTCGGAGCAACGCAGCCGAGGTACTGACCGAACCGACACCGGGCACCGTGCGGATCGCTGCGGCGAGATCACGCGAGGCAATCGACAGTTGCTCGGAATCCCGTCCCGCGATGACGAGCGTCAGCCGATCGCCCGGGCCACCGGCCGCGAAACCGACACGCACACCCGGCAAGTCGCGCAGTCGCTCGCGCACCGCGTTCTCGATCTCTGCGCTGCTGCGTCGCCGGTCGCTACGGAACTTCAGCGTCAAATCGACCTTGCGGGCTTCAGGGAAACTCAGACCACCGCCCATGGTCTCGCTACCGCCTGCGCCGATCTTGGTGAAGATCGATTCGATCTCGGGTACACCGCTTCGCAGCCGCTCACGCACCTCGCGTGCGACTTCGAGCGAATCGGCGAGGCGTGCGCCCGGCGGCAACTCGACTTGCAGCAGTGCCCGCGACGTGTCGGTCGTCGGCACAAAGGTCTTCGGAATCAACGGGACCAGCGCCAGTGAGCCGACGAAGGTCAGCATGGCGAGGCCCAGCGCGCGGCGCCGGTGCTGCAGCGCCCACTCGACCCAGCCGAGATAGCGTTGCATCAGCGGCGAGTCGGTCGTGGACTTCGGCTCGCCGCGCATGAAGAAGGCTGCGAGCATGGGCGTCAGCAAGCGCGCCACGAGCAGCGAGAACAGCACCGCCGCAGCGGCTGTCCAGCCGAATTCACGGAAGAACTTGCCGGTGACCCCCGGCATGAAGGCGACCGGAATGAATACGGCTGCGAGCGTCACCGACGTAGCGATGACCGCAATGCCGATTTCATCGGCCGCATCGATGGCGGCCTCGCGGGGCGACTTGCCCATCGCCCGATGCCGAGCGACGTTTTCGACCTCGACGATGGCATCGTCGACCAGCACGCCGATGACGACCGCGAGTGCGAGCAGCGTCAACAGGTTCAGCGAAAAGCCGAACCACTGCATCACTGCGAAAGTCGGAATCACCGAGAGCGGCAGGGCCACCGCCGAGATCAGCGTCGCACGCCACTCGCGCAAGAAGAACCACACGACGATGACCGCGAGAATCGCGCCCTCGAGCAGCATGATCATCGACGAATCGTACGAGGCCTTCGCCGTTTCGACCGAGGACTGCACCTCAATGAATTTGACCTCAGGATGCTCCTTCTGCAGGCGTTCCACGGCGACTCGCACGCCCTCGCCTACTGCGACCTCGCTGGAGCCGGCCGTGCGCCGGATCGAAAAACCCACCACGGGACGCTCATCGAGCAAGGCGGCGGCACGCGGCTCGGCCGCCCCGTCAGTGACCTGAGCGATCGCCGACAGCCGCACCGTGCGTCCATCGGGGAGATAAATGGGGTACTCCGCAAGGTCGGCCGCATTGCGTACCACCGCAATGGTGCGCACGGATTGCTCCGCACCGCCCGCCTCGGTGCGTCCGCCCGGACGCTCGACCTGCAGCCGCGCCAACTGCGCCGATACCGACCCCGCCGTGACGCCCAGCGCCTGCAGGGCCTCGGGCCGAAGATCAATGCGGACCTCACGATCGACGCCACCGATCCGTGACACCGAACCGACGCCCGTGACGCCGTAGACCGCCTTGGCGACCTTGTCGTCGACAAACCACGACAACTCGTCGGGGGCGAGTCGTGCCGACTCGACGCTGTAGGCAAGCAAGGTGCCGCCGACAAGATTCAGGCGCTGAATCACCGGCTCGTCGATGTCCTGCGGCAATTCGCGCCGCACCTGCGCCACCGCATCTTTGACCTCATCGAGCGCGACGCCGAGATCGCGCCCGAGCTCGAACTCGATGCGAGTAATCGAGGTGCCCTCGCTCACAGCCGAGGTAATGCGATCGATATTGGGGACGCTGGAGACTGCATCCTCGATCTTGCGCGTGACATCCGTCTCGAGCGTCGAGGGCGTCGCCCCGGCAAGCCCGACGGAGACTTGGATCGTCGGCAAGGCAATATCGGGTAATTGCGAGATCGGCAACTGCCGCCAACCCCAGAGCCCGGCCCCCGTCAGGACGACGAACAGCAGCACCGACGGCAGTGGGTACTGGATGCCCCAGCGCGAGAGATTCATGTCAGCGCCCCGTCGCGGACGCCGCGACCACCTTCACGATGTCGCCATCGCCGAGAAAGCCGGCGCCGCGAACGACGATTCGATCGCCCTGCGCCAGACCAGAGCGAACCTCGATACGATCTCCGTAGGAGGCGCCCGCGTCGATACGACGCTGCGCCACCACGCCAGCCTCTCCCACGGTGAACACGTAGGGGAATCCGTCGCGAAACACCACGGACTCACGGGGCACGACGATGACGTCCGCCTGCCCGACACGCAATCGCCCTTCGGCGAACATGCCCGCACGCAACGCACCCGGCTCCGGCAAATCCGCGTAGACCAGCGCCGTGCGCGTTTGCGGATTGATCGACGGCGAGACCGCGCGAATTCGTCCCTCGAGTGGCTCACCGCCCGGACCCCGCAAGGCCACACGGTCGCCCGCCTTGATGCGCGGCAGATCGGTCTCGGCCACCTCGGCCCGCCATTCAAGGCGACCGCGGCGGATCAGTCGCAGCAGCTCCGCGCCGCTCGCAACGATTTGTCCTGGCTGCACGTTGCGCGCCGAGACGATGCCCGAATCCGGGGCCCGCAGCGTGGCAA
>CAISHQ010000121.1 GCA_903885195.1 uncultured Pseudomonadota bacterium
TGCCAATCTGTTTGTCCTTCAACAGCGTCGTCAGGATGCGCACGAAGGCCATGGTGGTGGAAATCTCGCGCCCTTCGCTGCTCTCAAGCAGCGGTTTGAACGCCTCGAGCGCGGGCGTCACGAGGGGCGGCGCCGCACGTCGACGCGACGGCAGATAGCCGCCGAGCGATACGCGCCTTGTGCGCAGATAGCGCATTTCTTCGCTGTCCGCCTCTGGCTTGCAGAACGGCAGACGCGCGATCTCCTCGTCGGAGACGGGAATGTTGAAACGGTCCCGGAACGCGCGCAGATCATCGTCCGAGAGTTTCTTCTGCTGGTGAGTCACCATCTGACCCTCACCCGCTTTGCCCATGCCGAAGCCCTTGACGGTCTTGGCGAGAATCACCGTCGGCTGTCCGCGGTGCTGACTCGCTGCAGCGTACGCCGCGTAGACCTTGCGTGGATCATGGCCGCCGCGATTGAGACGCCAAATCTCCTCGTCGGACATGTTGGCGACCATCGCCTTGAGTTCGGCGTACTTGCCGAAGAAGTGCTCGCGCGTATACGCGCCGCCCTTCGCCTTGAAGTTCTGGTACTCGCCGTCGACCGAGTCTTCCATCACGCGACGCAGCAGTCCCTGGTTGTCCTTGGCGAGCAGCGGATCCCAGCGTGATCCCCACAACACCTTGATGACGTTCCAACCCGCGCCGAGGAAGGCGGCCTCGAGCTCCTGAATGATCTTGCCATTGCCACGCACGGGCCCATCGAGCCGCTGCAAATTGCAATTGATCACGAACACGAGGTTGTCGAGCTTTTCGCGCACCGGCATGGTGAGCGCACCCATCGACTCGGGTTCGTCCATCTCGCCATCGCCAAGGAACGCCCAGATCTTGCGATCCGACGCGGGTACGAGTCCGCGGTGTTCGAGATACCGCTGGAACCTCGCCTGGAATATGGCCTGCATCGGCCCAAGCCCCATCGACACCGTCGGGAACTGCCAGAAGTCCGGCATCAACCACGGATGCGGATAGGACGACAAACCGTCACCGGCGACTTCCTGTCGGAAATGTCGCAACTGGTCTTCCGTGAGCCGCCCTTCGAGATACGCGCGGGCATAAATGCCGGGCGACGCATGACCCTGGACAAAAATCATGTCGCCAGGGTGCGTTGCCGTCGATGCGCGCCAGAAATGGTTGAAGCCGACCTCGTACAGGGTTGCCGCCGACGCGTAGGTCGCGATGTGACCGCCGTACTCGGAGGAGATGCGGTTTGCCTGCACCACCATGGCCATCGCGTTCCAGCGGATGTAGGCCTCGAGGCGTCGCTCGACCTCGCGATTACCCGGGTAGTCTGGCTGTTGTCCGGTGGAAATCGTGTTCAGGTAGGCCGTGTTGGGTTTGAACGGCAGATACGCGCCCGAGCGGCGCGTGTGGTCGATGAGTCGCTCGAGCAGAAAATGCGCGCGCTCGGGCCCATGTGCCTTGAGCACGGAGTCGATCGACTCCAGCCACTCACGAGTTTCGCCCGGATCGAGATCCTGATGCTGCGTGTCGGACATAACCCCCGTCCTATCCATCGTCTCGCAACGATCGAGTTTGTGAAAACCGTAATGTTAACTTTTTTACGCCCCCCGGCCTACCGGGTTCGCTGTGCTAGCATCTCGAACTCGCATGCACGATCACCTGACCCTGCTCCGCCCGGATGACTGGCACCTGCATCTGCGCGACGGCGAAGCGCTGCGTGCAGTCCTGCCGCATACAGCCCGACAATTTGCCCGGGCCGTCGTGATGCCGAATCTCAAGCCGCCGGTCACCACCACGGCCCTGGCGGCGGAATATCGGCAGCGCATCCTGGCAGCACGTCCAGCGGGCTCGGATTTCGAGCCTTTAATGACGCTCTACCTCACTGACCGCACCTCCCCCGAGGAGATCGACCGGGCCTGCGACAGCGGTTTCGTGATCGGGTGCAAGCTCTACCCGGCGGGCGCCACGACCCACAGCGATGCGGGCGTGACCGACATCAGCCGGATCGACGCGGTGCTCGCGCGCATGGCCGAACGCAACCTGCCGTTGCAGATTCACGGTGAGGTCACCGCCGATGAGATCGACGTGTTCGACCGGGAGCGCGAGTTCATCGAGCGAACCCTGCGCCCTCTGGCGGCGCGACACGCTGGATTACGAGTGATTTTCGAGCACATCACCACCGCCGCAGCCGTGGAGTTCGTGCAGAGCGCACGCGAGGGCATTGCGGCGACGATCACGCCACAGCACCTGCTCTACAACCGCAACGAGATGTTCCGCGGCGGCATCCGCCCGCACTTCTACTGTCTGCCGGTGCTCAAGACTGAACCCGATCGGCAGGCGTTGCTCGAGGCGGCGACCAGCGGCCATCGGCGATTTTTCCTCGGCACGGACTCCGCGCCGCACGAGCGACACACCAAGGAAGCCGCCTGTGGTTGCGCAGGCATCTACTCGGCGCATGCCGCACTGGAACTCTACGCCGAAGCCTTCGAGCGCATGGGTCGACTCGATCGTCTCGAGGCCTTTGCGAGTCTGAACGGCCCCGATTTCTACCGACTGCCGCGCAATACGACGACCGTCACCCTGCGACGCACGAATTGGCAGGTACCGCAGGCCTATGCCTTCGGTTCGGGCACGGTCGTCCCGATGCGCGCCGGTGAAACCTTGTCCTGGCAGCTCGTCGAATCGTGAGCGAGTCCGCACCGACCATCCCCGCGGCAGAATCACCGCTGGCGCGCCGCTTTCGGGGCTTCTTGCCGGTGGTGGTCGACGTCGAGACCGGCGGACTGAACTGCGCAACGGACGCACTACTCGAGATCGCCGCCGTCATCGTCGAGATCGCTCCCGATGGGACGCTGCAACGGGGTGCGACGCACTCGTATCACGTCAAGCCATTCGAGGGTTCCAAAATCGTGCCGGCATCACTCGCCGTCACTGGAATCGATCCATACCACCCGCTGCGCCCCGCCATCGACGAAAAGGACGCCCTCGGTCGCATCTTCAAGGAAGTGCGCGAGGCCGTGCGTCGCCACGGTTGCAAGCGCGCGATTCTGGTCGGTCACAACGCATCGTTTGATCTGGGCTTTCTGAACGCGGCCGTGGCGCGTGCCGACATCAAGCGCAATCCGTTTCACCCGTTTTCGAGCTTCGACACCGTGACGCTGGCGGGAGCTGCGCTCGGCCAGACGGTGCTCGCCAAAGCGACCCTGGCAAGCGGACTCCAGTGGGACTCATCGGCCGCACATGCGGCGGCCTACGACGCCGAGCGCACGGCGGACCTCTTTTGCAAGGTCTGCAACTTCTGCCTGCCGAGCTATCTCGAAGCCGAGAAACGAGTACGCGAGTTGGGCTGGATCGAGGAGCCTGCCGCCCCATCGAACGGCGTTGATCCGACGTCCCCCGTCGCGGCCGAGTCGCCTTAACTGACGGCGCCCGCCTCGGCGAGCGCCTTCTGCAGCTCGCCGCTGCGGAACATCTCGAGCGTGATGTCGCAGCCACCGAGCAGTTCGCCCTTGACGTACAGCTGCGGGTAAGTCGGCCAGTTCGACATCCGCTTCAGCGCTTCGCGCAACTCCGGATCCTCGAAAATATTGACGGTGTGGAAGCTCGCACCGCAGGCCCGCAGGGCACTCACTGCCTGCGCCGAGAACCCGCACTGCGGAAAGTCGGGCGTGCCCTTCATGAACAGCACGACCGGAGCGGCTGACAGTTGAGACTGTATACGTTCATTGACATCCATCGAATTAACCTCCTGCACCGCGCGAGCGCTGCTGGCGCGCCGCCCGTCGCTGATCAAGTTCGCTCAACAACGCCCACTGCTCGTCGGCTGAAAGTCTGATCCACCGGGAGATTTCGTCGCGGGTGCGCAAGCATCCGGCGCAATACCCACTGGCATCGAGCGCACACACACTGATACACGGCGACATCGGCCGCGCTCGCTGATCTGTTCCGGTGAACGACATCGCCCTTCCTTAGGTCTGTCGCAAGCAATGAGACGCGTTGAATTATGGGGGTTGCTCGCCTATTCTTCAAATCGTTCGGAACGTCTTCAGAACATCTCGGAGCTCAATCTCATCATGAAGAACCCTTTGGATAGCGTCGGCACCACCGTCACGCTCGGCGTGTTGTTCGCCATCGTCGTCATGGTCCTGCCGAATACACCCGGTGGCGAATTCAGCCACCTCTCGCTCGGTCGCTGGGCACACATCGTCACCGGCATTTTCTGGATCGGTCTGCTCTACTACTTCAACGTCGCGCAGATCCCCGCACTTGCGGCGGCCAACGCCGACAAGGGCGGCCCCGGTGGCGCAGGCATCGTCAAGTACGTCGCGCCGCGCGCGCTGCTGTGGTTCCGCTGGGCTGCCGTGGCGACCTGGCTCACGGGCGGATGGCTGCTCGGTGGACGCTTCATGGATGCATTCACGCTGCAACCCGGCAGCGAAGTGATCGGCATCGGCGTGTGGCTCGGCACCATTATGCTGTTCAACGTGTGGGTACTGATCTGGCCGAACCAGAAGAAAGTCATCGGGGTCGTGCCGGCCACCGACGAGGAGAAGGCCAAGGCGCGTCGCACCGCCACGCTCACCTCACGCGTGAACTTCCTGCTCTCCTTCCCCATGCTGCTGTGCATGGGCGGCTCGGCGCACGGCCTGCCGTTCTAACGATCGTTTGATCGAACCCGCGACGCTTCGCTGCCTTGGCGAAGCGTCGCGGGGCGATTCGCGGGTCAAGCCAGACCCAGCAAATCCCCCACTCGCCTGACGACCGCTGCCGGATCCGCATCGCTGGCGGCAAAACCCTCGCTGCCACGACCATACGGCGCGTAGATCGAAGGGTCGGTCACCTTGAAAAGCCCCAGCACCTGAGTGCCTGCGCCACTGCCGAGGTGCATGACGCCGCAATCGCCCGAGACGAATAACCGGCTCTGACCGATCACGGCCGCAAGTTCGCGAATGCGCGTTGAATACAGGGTGGGCACCGCACCCTGCAGGCGCGATCTGCCGTCGCCAGGAACAATTTCGACGACGTCGATACGGGGTGACAGCGCGCGCACGCCCTCGGCCACTCGCAGCCACCACTGCTCCGGGTAGTTTTTCGCTGCGGTGGCGAAGGGGTAGAGGCTCACCAGCATCCGCCCACCATCGCCTGCCGTTGTGCTTGAGGCTGAGCGACCTGAAGCCGCCAGCACCCGAGCGACGAGCGCACTCGCCTCCGCACGCTCACCCGAGGAGACCCGCACATCGAGCAATGGCGGAGCCTCGTTCGACGCCGGCAGGGACAACTCGTGACCCAAGGCGGCACGCACCAGATGCGCTGCCGTCAGTGCCATGTGCGGCGGCTCGCCACCGCGCGATACGGCATGACTCAAGCAGCGATCGCGCCACCCGCTGCCCCACGCATAGCCGATGCGATAACGCGCGGTGACAAGACCGAGTAGGAATCGGCCGCTGCGCGATCTCACCGAAGCATCGATGGCGAGGTCGTAACGCGTCTTGCGAATTCGTTGCAGGATGGCCAGGACCGTGTGCGGTCGGATGAAACTCCAATTCGGAAAAGCGTGCACCGTCGTGACCCGCTTGAACCCGGCGAACACGAACCTCGCGGCGCCACCGCCCGTCAACACCTCGACCTCGGCACCCGGAAAAAGAGTCTCGAGTTCCGCGAGCAAGGGCGTGAGCAGCACGTTGTTGCCGAGTCGGTGGTTGGGCCGGATCACGAGAATGCGGCAAACGGCTCGGGCTCTGTGGTTGGGGTCGCTCACGGTGCGGCGGATTCTGCGGAATCGTCGTCGCGCGGGCAAGCCGGCGCAGCGTCCGGGCTCAGCCGCCAGCGCTTGTAGGACCAGGGCCAGTCCGCCGGACTCTCGCGGATCTGCTGCTCGACGCGGCGGGCATAACGCTCGGTGAACTCACCCGGTTGCAGCGCCTCCCCGGGTTGCCACAACGACTCGAAGCACACTTCGTAGGCACCGCGACTGGTACGACGGATCGCGACGAAAAACGCCGGATAGCCAAACGAGGTGACGAGCACGTCAGGACCCATGAAGAACGCCGTGTCGCGATTCAGGAACCGTGTCCAGTGGCGCCGCTCACTCGACACGGGCTCTTGATCGGCCACCAAGGCCACCACGCGCGGCACGCGGCGTCGCGCGATCATGTCGCGCATCAGCACGCCGGAGGCGACCATCCGCGCTCCGAAGCGACTGCGCAAGGCCAGCATCTCGCGGTCGGCCCA
>CAISHQ010000122.1 GCA_903885195.1 uncultured Pseudomonadota bacterium
CAATCAGGGATCTTCGTGAAGATCGATATCGAGGGTTCCGAGTACCGCATCCTCGATGAACTCATCGAGCACGGGGGGCGCTTCTCGGCGCTTGCGATCGAATTCCATGACATCGACATTCACCTCGCGGCACTTGAGCGGTTCGTCAGCCGCTTCCCGCTCAAGCTCGTGCACGTGCATGCCAACAATCATGCGCTCATCAACGGCCGCCGCACTCCGCTCGTCATCGAGTGCACCTTCAGCGCAAGTCAGCCGACGGGCGAGCCCGGGACGGCTACGCTCCCCCACCCACTCGATATGCCGAACAAGCGCAATCGGGCGGAGATCGCAATCCGCTTCGAGTGAGCCGCCTTCCCCATTACAACAATGGCACAAGGAAATCACCCAAAGTCAGCGCGATAAGCACCGCCATGATTGCTTCGCTGACTCTCCACGTTGGCTCAACACCCGCTAGCGCAGCCAACGAGCAGCGCGCAGGAATGGGGGAAGGTCTGCAGTGGCATCGCAGATCTGAACGTCAATGCAGCCGATACGATGTCACCTGGCCGCTCGCGCACCTACACCCTCTCGGCGAGCGAGATGACGCTCGTGGAGGAACTCATCGACTCCGAGTCGGGTCAGGTGATTTCGTGGGTCATCGACCGTCGCGAGGCGCGTAACACCGGGACAATGCCACTGACCAACGGCGTGGTAAATGCGAGCGTCAGCGTCTCGGAAAGACTGTCGTCTGCGGTTTCAGTCGTGGCAAAAACCTCAGCGCGAATGTTCTAGGACACTGCGAGTTTGGTGGAAAGGGAGGGACTCGAACCCTCGACCCCGGCATTATGAGTGCCGTGCTCTAACCAGCTGAGCTACCTTTCCTTTTGGGGTGCGCCCGGTCGGGCTGGGCACCGACGGGGCCGGCAGTTTCGTCGGCGTCCCCTGCCCTGTCAAGCCACGTCCGGGACCCCGACAGGTCGGTCAGGTGACCCAGGCCTCACGCTCGCTCTTGCGCGTGAGCATCAGCAGCGACACGGCGATCACCAACACGAGTCCCTGCAAAACGATCACCGTCAGGTCAGCTCGAACCTCGGGACTTGAGAGCAAGGCCGCGTCCTGCGCGATCAGCCCGAGCAGGGAAATCACGAACAGCGGCTTGGCCCAACGTTTGCGCCGCAACAGTGCCAGCGACCCCGCGACACCGAACCACACCGCAGAGGCGTAGGCCACCACGAACCACGCGGGACGCGACGCATACATAGCGCGCTGAGCCTCGCCCATCTCGGCCACCGCCTCAGGCGAGATCGTCACGTCCATGAGATACGCCGATGCGCCCAAGAGATTCCAGATCAGGGCAAGGATCGCCACCGGGGTGAACCATCTGGGCGGCGATGACACCCGGTTTAGGCTCAGACCCGGGTCAGCCAGCCGTGGCTGTCGGGTGCGGTGCCCTGCTGGATGGCCACCAGAGCGGCGCGCAGCTTGAGGGTTTCGGGGCCGACGTGACCGTCGGCGACCGGGTGTTCGTTGCCGTTGCGAACCAGCGTGCCGACGCCGGAGAGCACGGCCGCCGTACCGGAGAGCGCCGCCTCGCCGGTGTGGACCCAGTCCATCATTTCATCGACCGAGAACACCCGCTCTTCAACGCGATAGCCGAGATCGCGCGCCAGCGTCAGCAGCGAATCGCGCGTGACGCCGTGCAGGAAACTCGGATCGAGACTGCGGGTGAGGATGTGGCCGGGACGGATCAGCAGGAAGTTCGATGCACCGGTCTCCTGCACCTCACCACCCGGGCAGAACAGCACCTGATCGATGCCATACGCCTTGCGCGCGGCGAGCGTCGGGCCCATCGCAGCGGCGTAATTGCCGCCGGTCTTCACCATGCCGAGATGCGGGGCGCAGCGCTGCGCCTGCTCCTCGACCAGAATCTTCAGAGGCCGGATACCGCCTGCGAAGTAGTCCCACACGGGGCTCGCGAGCACGACGAGACAGGCTTCGGTGGAGGGCGTCGCAGCGGCGCCGATATTCGCCATGGTGCCAAACAGCAACGGCCGCAAGTACAGCGCACCCGGCGCCTCTGGCACATCCGCGCGCACGCGATCGATGAGCGTGGTGACCATGGAGGCGAGCAACTGCGGATCGGGCTCAGGCAGGATCAGCGCTTCGGCACTGCGGCGCATGCGCTCGATGTGGCGCGCCATGCGAAAGATATGCACGGAACCATCGGCATGCCGATATGCCTTGAAACCCTCGAAGCAGGTACTGCCGTAGTGCAGTGCGTGCGCCGCGGGGTGGATCTCGAGCGGGCCGGTCTTGCGCAACTCCATCGCCGACCACGCACCATTGCGGTAGGTGGCAATCGCCATGGTGTCCGAGAGGATGCTGCCGAAGGGCGCATTGCGGGGGTTGCTGCTCATTCGCCAAAAATCTCCGTGGGGTGCTCGAGGCGAACCTTTAACGCCTGGATCATGGCTGCGGCATCGAAGCCATCCACGAAACGGTGATCAAAGGACGACGAGAGATTCATCATACGCCGAATGGCTATTTTGCCATCAAGCGCGACCACCCGCTCCACCGCCTTGTTGATGCCGATGATGGCGACCTCGGGCAGGTTGAGAATGGGGGTCGAGACGATGCCGCCGAGCTTGCCGAGGCTCGTGATCGTGATCGTCGAGCCGGTGAGATCCTCGCGGCGGGCGCGCCCTGCCCGCGCCGCCTCGCTCACCCGCCGTATCTCGGCTGCCAGGCCCTCGAGATCGTGCGTGAGCACATCGCGAACCACCGGAACCTTGAGACCATCCGGCGTCTGTGTCGCGATGCCAGCGTGCACGGCTGCATGACGCAGGATGAGATTTCGCTTCTCGTCGTAGTGGGCGTTGCA
>CAISHQ010000123.1 GCA_903885195.1 uncultured Pseudomonadota bacterium
CGCAAACCATGATCCGCGACCTGTTCGAAGGTCTGACCACCTTCGATGCCGCAGGTGCCGCCATCCCCGGTGCCGCACTGTCGTGGACGGTGTCGGCCGATGGACTGGTGTACACGTTCCGCCTGCGCCCCAATCTACGCTGGTCGGACGGCACACCGCTGCGAGCCGACGATTTTGTCTGGGGCTGGCAACACTCGCTCGATGCCCGTCGCCCGGCGGCACGCGCGACGCGCCTCTATGCGTTACGCAATGCCGAGCGCATCCACGGCGGCGAATCGCCAGTCGCGACGCTTGGCGCCCGCGCCCTCGACGCCCGCACACTGCAAATCACCCTGCAATATCCGGTGCCCTGGCTGCCCACGCTGCTCGCCGGCGAGGAAGGCTTCCCCCTGCCCCGACACGTGATCGAGCGGGCGGGTAAGGATTGGGCCAAACCAGGCACCCACGTCGGCAATGGCGCCTACCGTCTGCTGTCGCGACGCGCGCGCGGCAGCGTGCTGCTCGAGCGCAACCCGTTCCATCACGATGCGGCGCGTGTCGCCATCGAGCGCATCGAGTACGTACCCTCGAACGACACGCCATCGCTCGTGATGCGCGTACGTGCCGGGGAGCTCGCGATCAACGGCTGGCCCGGCTACCCGGGCGCCCAGACCCAGGCGCTGACGCAGGAACTCGGCGCCGCCCTCGTACGCAGTGTGCCGTTGTACAGCGTGCGCTACCTGAGGCTCAATGTTGCTCGCGGCCCGCTACGCGATCCGCGGCTGCGACGCGCGCTGGCGCTCGCCGTCGATCGCGAGTTGCTCGTCCGCCGCGTGCTCGCCAGCGGCGAACGCCCCTCGACACGCGTGATGCCCATGGGTCTCCCCTTCGATCTGCCGCCTCTCGAGGATCCGCTGCGCCGCGGCACACAGGCTGCGCGTAACGCCGAGGCGCGCGCCTTGCTCGCAGCCGCCGGCTATCCCCGCGCCGACAGCGCGCCGCTCGTCTTTCGCGTGCCGAGCGGCAATGGCGAACAGATGTGCGTCGCGGTAGCGGCGATGTGGACGGCGCTCGGTATACCGGTACGCATCGAGCGCAGCGAGATCTCATCGATGATCAGCGATCTGCGCCAGGGCAATTTCGACATCGCACTGACGGGCGCGCAGGAACCGCCTGCGGTAGAGCCCTTCCTCGAGCGATTCCGTTCGGCTTCGACGTACAATTCAGGTCGCTATTCGAGCCGTGAGTTCGAGACGGCGCTCGATCTGGCATTGCAACAGGCCGACCCACAGCAACGTGCCCGCGGCCTGCAGCGTGCCGAGACACTGCTCAATCGGGACCAACCGGTCGTGCCGCTGATCGAGGAGGTGGCGCGCAATCTCGTCAGCCCGAAAGTAACAGGCTGGCAGGACAACCCGCTCGACATACATCTGAGTCGCTGGCTGCGACTCGAAAAATCTTTGAGGTAACACCGACCATGACCCAACGCCCACCGGCCCGCAGACCGCTCGGCCATTCCGCACTCGACATCGCACCCCTCGCCTTCGGCGGCAACGTCCTCGGCTGGACGGCTGATCGACATCATTCGTTTGCGCTGCTCGACGCCTTTGTCGAGGCGGGCTTCAACCTCATCGATACAGCGGACGCCTACGTGCGGTTCATCCCGGGCAAACAGGGCGGTGAGTCCGAAAACATGCTCGGTGAGTGGCTGACCAGTCGCGGTCCCGCGCTGCGCGCGCGGGTGCTCATCGCCACGAAAGTCGGACTCGAGATGGGCCCGGGCGAGAGTGGCCTTTCGGCCGCCTACATTCGTCGCGCGGTCGATCGCTCGCTGCAACGCTTGCGGACGGACTACATCGATCTGTACCAGGCGCACCGGGACGATCCGAATACGCCGCTGGAAGAGACGGCGGCAGCCTTCGACGAACTCATCAAGGCCGGCAAGGTACGATCCATCGGCGCCTCAAACTTCACGGCACCGCGACTCGCGGCCGCGCTGCAGGTCAGTGACCGACTGGGACTCGCGCGATACAGCAGCCTGCAGCCGGCCTACAACCTCATGCAACGCAAGGACTACGAGGGTGATCTGGCGGCACTCTGCGAGCGCGAACGGATCGGCGTGATTTCCCACAGTGCACTGGCAAGCGGTTTTCTGACCGGCAAGTACCGCAGCGCAGCCGATCTTGGCAAAAGCATTCGGGGTGCGCGAATGGGCGCATGGCTCGATGCTCAGGGCCTGCGCTTGCTCGGCGTGCTCGATGAATTGGCGGCGGCGCATGGCGCCACGCCTGCGGCAATCGCCATCGCCTGGGTGTTGGCCCGCGGCGTGACGGCACCGATCGCAAGTGCGACCGATGTATCGCAACTGCAGACCCTGCTGCAGGGCGCGAGCCTGTCGCTGACCAGCGAGCAGCTCGCGATCCTCGATCAGGCCTCGCAGCGCTGATCCAGCACGTCGTCGAGATCAGGCCCGAAGCACGCGCAGATCCACCCGACCTGACGAGAGCGGCACGGCTCCACTCGGCGTGCACACCATCATGTCCTCGACATGCGATGATCCGTAACCGATCTCGAGATACGGCACATCGAGGGTGAACACCGAGCCCGCCTCGAAACGCAGCGGATCCCGGCGCACACCCGGTCTCGCGAGGGAGTTTGGCTGATCGGTATGGTCCATACCGACGTTGTGCGGCGCCCCAAAGCCGTTGTAGCCCTCCTGGCGCATGACATCGCCGACGATGCGCGAGGCCTCATCAAACGGCATACCCGGGCGGATCGCCGCATAAGCCGTGCGCAACGCCTTGGCGTTCGCCTCGTTGCGACCCGCCACCTCGTCCGTGGGGTTGCCGACGACGATGGATCGGCCGATGTCACCGACATAACCGAGGTAATCGCCGACGCTGTCGATCTTGATGACCTTGTCGCGCTCTATTCGGCCGGAGTTGAGTCCATCCTGGTTGATGATCAGCCAGCGTGTGTCGCCGCCGAGCGCGCCGATACGCTTGCGATACTCGATCTCCACCTCGCTGATCGCCTGACCCACGTGCAGCGAGGCGATCGCCGCATCGAGCGCCGACTCGCAGCGCCGCGACACTTCGCGCATGACGTCGAGTTCGTTGGCCGACTTGACCATGCGCACTTCCTTGAAGATGTCGGCCGCATCGACCCCCTTGAGATCGGGCAAACCGAGATCGCGCAGCCACGGATAAACGCGCGCATCGTCGAAGCCCACTCGACCCGCGCCGACGCCAGCCGCCACCAGCGCACGGCGCACGGCGTGCAGCGCCGAGGCTGCGGGCTTGTCGGCAAACTCCGCGGCCAGCGCCAGTTGAAAGCGGTCCCGATCAGAGAGCTTCGCGTCTTTACGCACCAGATTTCGGTTGTAGCGCATCGCCGGCGGATCGAACGGGTTGGTGACGATTGCCTTCTCGAGTGAAGCGGGTGCCGTGAAGATCTCGATGTTCGGCATCCAGGTAGGCCGGTAGTCGAGGTGGTAGAGCAAGGCACCCCAGACAATCAGCGTCGCTGGAACATCAGCGCGGCGCGGCAAGACCGCGAAGAGCATGTGCTCGATGCCGGTGTGATAGAAGGCGTTGTCGTGACTCGACAGGTAATAAACGTTTTTCGGCGTCGCCGCCACAAGTGCATCAAGGCCGTATCGATCCATGATTTCCACCGCCCGCTCGCGGTTAACGAGTGGCTTGGCGGACTGCAGGTGCTTGAGCAGCGCTGGATTACGGTGACGCGCGAGCTCCTCGGGACTCAGCGTCAAGGACATCGAAGGGTCGTAGCCTCCAGGTGCCGCCGCGAAAACCGAATCGGACCAGCCGAGCATCGGGGCTGCGGCCAAGGCTCCCGCGCCAGCGCGCAGCAGATCACGGCGCAACGGTGACGAGGGCACGCCCTCGGCTGTTGATAACGCATCGGATTTACTCCGCGCACTCTCGTTACCACTCATGTCATTGCCACTGATGTCATTTCCAGTCATGGACCGCTCCTGTGCGCTGGGGATTGATGCCCACCGCGAATTGAGTTGCAATTTGACTCATGACCGACCAATCAACCACCCGTAAATCCGTCCTTGACCGTTTCCTGGACGTCGTCGAGCGCGGGGGCAACGCCCTGCCGCACCCGGCGACGTTGTTCGCGATGCTCGCACTGCTCGTGATCCTGCTGTCTTGGGTGGCCGCGCAACTCGGTCTATCGGTGCAGCATCCGAGCACGGGCGCCACAGTCACGCCCGTCAATCTGCTGAGCCTAGCGGGCTTGCACCGCATCCTCACCAACCTCGTGGGGAATTTCACCTCATTTGCGCCGCTTGGCACGGTGCTCGTCGCGCTGATCGGCATCGGCGTCGCCGAGCATTCGGGGCTGATGGCCGCGGCGCTGCGCAAGCTCGTGCTCGCCGCACCTCGTGCCTTGCTGACGCCGATCGTCGTATTTGCCGGCGTGATGTCGAACATGGCGAGCGAGATCGGCTATGTGCTGCTCATTCCCCTCGCGGGCCTGATTTTCCGCTCGGCAGGGCGCCATCCGATCGTCGGCATGGCCGCTGCATTCGCGGGTGTGTCCGGTGGCTACTCGGCAAATTTACTGATCGGCACCATCGACCCATTGCTGTCGGGCTTGTCGCAGGAAGCGGCGCGTCTCGTTGACCCGACGTACACGGTGAGTCCGCTCGCCAACTGGTACTTCATGGCGTTCTCCACGCCACTGATCACCCTGCTCGGCTGGTTCGTCGCCGAGCGCTTCACCGCACCGCGATTTCCCGACACCGCATTGCCGAGAGAAAGCGTGGCGTCCGCTACCACCGGTGCCGCGGACACATCCAGTGAGCTGTCTGCCGCCGAACGCCGCGGTTTGCGATTCGCGGGTGTCGCCACGGCGCTGCTCGCTGCCTTGCTCGTGTGGTCCACGTTGCCGCCCGGCAGCCTGCCGGGCGCTGGCTTTTTACGAAACCCGGTCGATGGCGATCTGCTGAATTCGCCGCTACTGTCGGGCGTGGTGGCGATTATCTTTATCTTTGGAGTTGTGCCGGGCATCGCCTACGGCATCGGTGCGGGCACGATCCGCAGCGATGCCGATGTCATTCGCGGCATGAGCGCGAGCATGACGACTCTCGGCGGCTATCTCGTACTCGTGTTCTTCGCAGCCCAGTTCGTCGCGTTCTTCAACTGGACCCAGCTGGGGCTCATTCTCGCGGTGAACGGTGCAGAGAGCTTACGCGCGCTCGGTTTGTCGGCAGTACCGCTATTCGTGCTGTTCATCCTGCTGACAGCAACCGTCAACCTCACCATGGGCTCCGCCTCAGCCAAGTGGGCCCTGATGGCGCCGGTCTTTGTGCCGATGTTCATGCTGCTTGGCTACTCGCCCGAACTGACGCAGACGGCCTACCGTGTCGGCGATAGCGTCACCAATATCATCTCGCCGATGATGAGTTACTTCGCGCTGATCATCGCTTTCTTCCAGAAATACGAACCTCGCGCGGGGCTTGGAACCATCGTCGCGGTGATGCTGCCGTATTCAATGACCTTTCTGATCGGCTGGTCGCTGGTCTTCGGGATTTGGCTCGTGCTCGGTCTGCCGATCGGTCCCGATTCACCGCTGACCTATCCGGCTGCGGACGCGCCGTGAGCCGCACTGACGTTCTGCAGCCCCTGCGCCAGGCCATTGTCGCGGGTGAACTCAGTCGGCGCGAGGCCGTGCAGCTTGCGATCGCGGCGGGAGTCTCCCTGACCGCCGCGAGTCAGGCGCTGTCGAACCCGATGTCAGCTGCCCGCGTGCGCAGCACGAGCACGACTGCCGCACCGCGCCAGACCTTCGACTACATCATCGTCGGCAGCGGTACCGCCGGATGCGTTCTCGCTCACCGCCTGAGTGCCGATCGCAACCTGCGGATCCTCGTACTCGAAGCGGGCGCGTGGCCCACCGACCCGGCGATCGACTCGCCTCAAGCCTGGCCCGGTTTGCAGGGTCGCCCTTTCGATTGGGGCTATCAGACGCTGCCTCAGTCTGGCATCGACGGTCGCGTGCTGCCCTGCCCACGCGGCAAAGGCTTCGGCGGCTCATCGCTGCTCAATGCCCTCGGTCACCAACGTGGCGCAGCCGCCGGGTACGACCGCTGGGAAGCCATGGGTGCCACCGGATGGAACCGGACCACGATGCTCGCCGCACATCGACGCAGCGAAACCTACTCCGGTGGCAGCGATCGCTGGCGTGGCGGCGATGGCCCCCTCGATGTACTCGCCGTGGACCCGGCACGTGCCAACCCCGTGGCGCGCGCTTTCCTCGATGCAGCAATCGGCCGCGGCTTTCGCTGGAGTGCGGATCTCAACGGGGAACACTCCGCCGAGGCCTGCTGGAATCAGTTCACGATCGACGGTGCGGGACGGCGAGCCCATGGTGCGCGCACGTTTCTCGAGCCCGTGCTCTCACGCAGCAATCTGATGTTGCTGGCCGATGCACCGGTCGAATCGCTGCTGATCGATCAGGGGCGATGTGGCGGCGTGCGCTACCGGCACCAGCAAACACTCACCGAAGTGCGCGCCGAACGCGGCGTGATCATGGCCGCAGGCGCCATCGACACGCCGAGGCTACTGATGCTCTCGGGGCTCGGACCTGCCGATCACTTGCGCGAACACGGCATCACGGTACGTGCCGATCTGCCCGAGGTCGGTGCCAACCTGCACGACCACCCGCTCGTCGGGGGCGTCGCTTTCGAGGCCAAGCGTGCTGTGCCGCTGTCGAACTACAACCATGGCGAAGGCATGTTGTTCGCCACGGTAAATGGTGGTGATGTGCCCGACGTCCTCGTGATGTCGGTGACGGTGCCTTTCGTGTTGCCGACCGTCGGCACGCCGCCCGCCCATTGCTTCACGCTCGTGCCCGCGCTGCTGCAGCCGCAGAGCCGCGGCCGCTTGCGTCTGGCATCGGCCGATCCGCGACAAGCGCCGTTGATCGACACGGCGACGCTGCGCGAGCAGACAGACCTCGAGACGCTGACCACCGCGGTCGAGATCGCACGCGAGGTGGGCTCGCGCAAGGAACTCGGCGAGTGGGTGCTGCGTGAAGTCTTTCCGGGCCCGCAGGCAACGACGCGCTCGGCGCTACGCGAATTCGTCAAACGCGGGGCGAGCCCCTTCTACCATCCCGTCGGCACGGCTCGCATGGGCCGCGATGCTGCGGCACCCGTGACCCCGGAGTTACGAGTGCGAGGCGTGGAGGGTCTCTGGGTCGCCGACGCCTCAGTGATGCCGCAGATCGTGCCCGCCATGACCAACGCGGCCGTCGTGGCCATCGCGGAGCGCGCGGCTGATGTTATCGGCGGCCGGAAGGCGTGAGCACGCAGGCCCACTTCATGCCTCGAACATAAGGACTCGATGACTCGAATGCAGTGCGTTTTAAGGCGCGCTGCTCCGGCGCGATCGCCCCGCCGGCGCAATGACGCTGCCCACTGGCTCGCGGATGGGCATCAGCAGCTTCTCCATAGTGGTTGGCTCCCGAGGGCCTACACCCGCTTCGATCACCGCGCTATCACCAAAGGTCCCGAACACGCGGTCCCAGACGATCGCGGCGCAGCCGTAATTGGTGTTGCTCTCGCCGAGGTCGGCTGAGTGGTGTCGGATATGCCAGGCGTTGGTGGTGAAGAGCCAACCGATGAGGCTCGAATTGAGTCGCAGATTGCTGTGCACGACCGCGGTCTGCACCACCGTCAGCAACACCGCGCCGTAGGCCGCGACACCGACGCCAAACAGCAGATCAACGAGGATCGAGGGCAGCACGATCAGGAAAAGTTCGATCGGGTGATTCGCTCCGGCATTGATGGCATTGAGCTTCTTGAACGCGTGGTGCGCGCCGTGTCCGGACAGTCGCCACACGAGTTTCCAACGATGCTCCGCGCGGTGCATCCAGTACCAGATCAACTCGCTCACGAAGAACGCCAACAGCGCTTGCGGTATGAGCGGCCAGTGGTGGGGCCAAAGATTGAGCCCGAGCATCGCACGGAGCGCATCAAACGGCGCGGTCAGATAGGTCTCGTAGAGACCACCTGCGGCGCCGCCGACCATGAAGGTGATGATCGCGATACCGATGACGACGGTCTTCTCTGCCGCCGTATGGTGCCAGTGGCGACGGGCCGGCATGCGGTACTCGAGCGCACCCAATAGCAAATGGACACCGAGGAGCGTCAGACCGAAGAGCGCAGGGTTCTGCGGATCCATGAGCCACGCCGCCAGCACGCTGAGCAGCAGCGCCGGCTGCAAGACCCAAAAGACGACGTGCATCGACATCGAGGCGTCTGCCGGCAGACGCCGGACCGACACCGCCATCGATTCGACTGGATCTGTCATGGTGCGATCCGCCTCCGTCATTGCGACCTCGTAGGCCTACCAGCCCAACGAGGATAGCAAAACCCGATCGACAGGATCTCGATGCGGGCTGTGCAACACCAGCTTAAAAAAATCCTGCCGATGTTGCCCATACCGCCCCTGGCGGCGTTGTAACCGTACGAGCCCTTGCCGTACTTCACCTGATTGAGGATCACGAGCGGCGGACTGTTAAACTTGTCTCAACCACGGGAGTAATGTGATGACATCCAAGATTGATCGTGCGCAGTTCCTGCGCGCTGCCGGTGCGGTGGCGGTCGTCGCCGCCACGGGGCAGTCGATGGCGGAAGGGGCGTACAAGAGTTCCTGGCCCGAGGCGACGCTGAAGCAGCTGCGCCACCCGTCGCTGAAGGATCGTGTCGTGCTGATCACCGGCGGCAGCCGCGGGTTCGGCTGGTTCATCGCCGAGGAGTTGCTGCAGGGCGGTGCCAAAGTGGCGCTGACGGGGCGCGGCGAAGCCGCCTTGAAGACCGTCGCCGACGATATCGAGAAGCGCCACGGGAAGGGTCGCTGCGTAACGGTCACCGGCGACGTCAGCAGGCAGCCAGATTGTGCGCGAATGGTCGAGGCGACGCTCAGCGGCTTCGGCCGCATCGACGTGCTGATCAACAACGCCGGCCGCAGCCCGCAGGACTTCGGCAGCGGCGGCGCCGGCACGGCGATGATGGTGCCCTTCTACGAAACGCCGGACGAGGCGCTGCACACGATCATCGACACCAACTTCAAGGGTGTCTGGTACATGTCCAAGGCGGCCGCGCCGCACATGGTGAAGCAGAAGTTCGGCAAGATCATCTCGGTCTCCACCAGCGCCAGCAACATGATCCGCGCCGGGAACCCGATCTACGGACCCGGCAAGGCCGCACTCGAAGCGATGACGCGGGTGTGGGCGAATGAGCTGAAGGGCACCGGCGTCGACGC